>NZ_CP058348.1:2437715-2742430 GCF_013752535.1 Bdellovibrio sp. KM01 | reverse complement strand
GTCCACTCGGAAATCACCTCGCGGGTAAAGTCGTCAGACGTGGGACCTAAGCCCCCCGTTACGAACATCAAATCAGAGTACTGACCACAATAATCCAAAGATTCAAAAATGAGTTTTCTATCATCTGGAATGACCAGGTGAAGTTTTGTCGTTAAACCCAAAGCCTTTAATTTCTCAGAAATCCAGGCTGCGTTTTTATTCACAATTTGGCCGTCGACCAATTCTGTTCCAATTCCTAAAACTGAGGCGATCATATGTCTCTCCTTCGCGGGCACGCCCTCAAGATTAGGCCTCAGGCGGGGGCTCGTCCAGATTCTTTCCAAAAGTCGCCGAAAACCGCTATTATTGCATAGCGTTAGTGACGCTATACCTTGCGGATCTCACGGGGTTTTTCTAGATTCGCAACTCTATATATGTAGGAGCTACCATGTCCTTTAATTGGAAAGAATTTGATCTTTACAATCCGACGCCTGAGCACAGCATGTTGCGCGAAACTGTCAACGCTTTCACGCAAGCTGAAGTTGAACCTCAAGCTCATGAGCACGATCGTTCTGAAAAATTCAACCTGGCACTTTTCAAAAAAGTGGGTGAGCTGGGGCTGCTGGGCATCACCGTTCCGGAACAATTCGGTGGTGCGGGCATGGACCCAACAGCGGCTGTCATTGTACATGAAGAGCTTTCTGCATCGGATCCAGGTTTTGCTTTGGCCTATCTTGCACACTCGATGCTTTGCGTGAACAACATCGCGGTGAACGGGAGCGACGAGCAACGCGCACGCGTGCTTCCAAAGCTTTGCTCTGGTGAGTGGGTTGGTTCCATGTCGATGTCAGAACCTGCTATCGGAACAGACGTTCTGGGTATGCAAACTCGCGCCGTTAAAAAAGGCAATGAGTGGGTTTTGAATGGTCGCAAAATGTGGATCACAAACGGCACAATCGATGAAAACAATACGCCTTGTGATTTAACTCTGGTGTACGCGAAGACGGGTGAAAAACACGGTCGCGCGATGATCTCTACGTTCTTGGTGGAAAAAGATCACAAGGGTTTCGAAGTCGGTCAAAAAATTAAAGACAAATTGGGTATGCGTGGTTCAAACACGGCAGAGCTTGTATTCCAAGACTGCCACGTTCCTGAATCGGCCCTTATCGGTCACGAAGGTGATTCGATGCTGCACATGATGCGCAACCTTGAAATCGAACGCCTGACATTGGCCGCAATGAGCTTAGGGATTGCTCGCAGATCTATCGAGATCATGAATCGCTATGCGACTGAGCGTGAAGCGTTCGGTAAATCTTTGAACCACTTTGGTCAAATGCAGCGCTATATCGCTGACAGTTATGCTGAATACAAATCAGCTCGTGCATACGTGTACGAGACGGCTCGTCGCATGGATTTGAACAAAGAGGGCAACCGCCTGGATTCAGACGGTGTAAAACTTGTGGCAACAACAATGGCGAAAAACGTAGCAGACCGTGCGATCCAGGTTTTGGGTGGCTACGGTTATGTGGGTGAGTATGTTGTTGAAAGATTGTGGAGAGATGCGAAGTTGTTAGAAATTGGTGGCGGTACTTTGGAAGCCCACCAAAAAAATATCACTCGCGATTTGTCTAAAAATCCTGAATCTCTTTACAAGTAGTCATTCATGTTTCCTTATGGCTCCGATATCGAGATCAATGCTAATTTAAAAATCAATTATCAAGTGGTTCTGGAAAAACTGGGACCACTTTTGACAGATGACCGTCGATTAAAAATTGATCGCGTGGTCGCGCAAAGAAATTTCGATACAGCCGTCGTTTTGGAAAGCATTTATGACCGTGGGAATATTTCAGCGGTTATGAGATCAGCTGAAGGCTTGGGTTTTGGCAATTTTCACGTCATTGAAACTCAGGAAAAATTTAAAGAATCTGCTCGTGTCACTCAAGGAGCTGACAAGTGGGTGGAGGTAAAAAAATGGCAGAACACCACGGACTGTGTAAAGAATCTGAAAAGTCAGGGCTACAAAATTTACGTCACTCATTTAGATGCGCGTTCAAAGCCTCTGCACGAAGTTGATTTCTCTGGAAAAGCCGCTTTGGTATTGGGGAATGAAAAAAACGGTGTGAGCCCTGAAATGGTAGCCGCCGCTGACGAATGTATTATCATTCCGATGACGGGCTTTGTTCAAAGCTTCAACATTTCCGTCGCAGGAGCTTTAAGCCTGTACCATATCTCTCAAGATCGCATGAAGCGTGGGGGCTCAAACGCTTCCTTAAGCCATCAAGAGCAGGATATCCTGCGCGCTTATTACTATTTGCGCACTCAGGACTCAGGCTTCCAATATCTTGAAGAACTTTTTGCAAGAGGACAGATTAAGGCTTAGACTTTTCCATGAAGGCACGGATAGAGCCTTCATGGAGGACGTATGAGAAAATGGATCTTTCTTTTGCCTTTCGTGATCGCAGCCTGTGCAGAAAAAAATGTCGCGACAGAATCTGCAAATACTCCCGTGGCGGCGAACCAACCGGAATCAGCTGACCCCAAAAGTAAACTTCCATTCTTTATGACGAAACCCACTCGCACGGAACCGGTGGAGTTGGTTTTCGATACGAAATACGATGTTCGCAAACCCGTGAATTATCGAAAAAATGACAGCCTTAGTATGTCGGGCAGTGCGAGTTTTTCTCCGCCAGCTTTAAAAGAGATTGCGAAGCCTGCGAAAAAGAAAAAAGCGCCGCTTTATGTCTTTGACCTGCGCCAGGAATCCCATGGTTTGATCAATGATAAACCTGTGACCTGGCAAGCGGACCGCGATTGGGCAAACGCGGACTTGGGCCATGATGACGTCATTCAGCGCGAGCGCCGTCTGTTGGGTGATTTGCGCGTGGGTGAGCAGATCGCTGGTGTGGAAATCAAAAGCATTGAAACCGAAGAAAGCCTGGTACGCAGTGCGGGTCATCAATATGTGCGTTTGACGGTGACGGATCATGTTCGTCCCACTGATAACGAAGTCGATCTTTTTATCCAGGCCGTTCGTGATCTGCCAGCAAATAACTGGGTGCACTTTCATTGCCGCGCGGGCAAAGGACGTACGACGACTTTCATGGTGATGTATGACATGCTTCATAACGCGCAAAAGGATTCACTTGAAACCATCATCGAACGTAATACCAAGCTGAGTGATGATTATGATGTGATGACGGTTCCTGCGGAATCTGACTGGAAGTATCTTTATCAAAAAGAGCGTGCTGCTTTCGTTGAGGAATTTTATAAATATGCGAAGGCCAACCCTAAAGGGGCGGGTCAATTTTGGTCTCATTGGGGTAAGAAATAATGAAGAAGGTTTTAGGGCTTTGTTTGCTGGTATTAACACTGAGCTCTTGTGCAACTCTTAAGAAAACATTTTGTAATTGCGAACCCGAGCTGGATTTGCCGCCAGAATGCAAGCCCCGTGTGATCATTAAAAAAGTCCCGGGCGAACCGACACCCGCCAAACCGCAAGTGAAAACAGGTGGTGGCATCGTGGTCCAGCAAGCCGATTTAGACTTGGGAGATAAGATGGCGCGAGCGATGGATTCGTACTTGTTTGCAAATGAACCAGGGGAGTTCACGACTCTGTGTAAAGACGAGCGCTTTGATTGTTTCGTTGATGACAAGCGCTTCCCTAAAGATCGCAAGCGGGTTAAAAGGAAAGTCCCAGCGTTTCTAAGTGGCTCCAAGATGGGGTTACAGGACGAGAAGCGAATCCATATCAAATATAATTTTTATCCATAAAAAAGGAGCCTCGGGCTCCTTTTTTATTCGTGCGGATAGTTTAGTTTTTGCGAAGGATGATGGATTTCATCAAAGGTTCCTGGTCAGGCAATTCGAAGTCGATACCTTGGGATGGAGCCGGTAAAATCTTGAACGAGAATTCTCGTTTAAGTTTTTCCAGACGCAAATGCAGGTCGCCACTTGTCCACTTTTCATAATTCGTACAGAACAACAACAAGCCATTCTTTTCCAGGCAGTACATGGCATTGATCATGAGCTCATCAAAGTTTTTACTGATCGAGAAAACACCATTTTTGGAGCGACCAAAAGATGGCGGGTCACAAATGATCAAACCGAATTTTCTTTTGCGACGAACAGTTCCTTTCAGGAACAAAATGCAGTCGCTATTCCAGAATTCGTATTTTTCATGTTCTGGATCAAGTCCGTTAAGGACGAAATTGCGTTTGCTCCAGTCTAAGAAATTTGCAGAGACGTCAACCGTGCAAACTTCCTGGGCTCCGGCCATGGCTGATACGACACTGAAGCCGCTGGTGTAAGAGAAAAGATTTAAAACGCGACGGTCTTGGGCATGTTCGCTGACCCATAGACGGTTTTCCCGTTGATCCAAAAACAAACCAGGGGAAAGCCCGGTGTCACTGCGAAGTTCGTACTTCACATTGTTTTCTTTGGCGACCCAGCTGGTTTGGGTCTGACCGATCGTCCACAGAAGCTCTGCATTGGGATCATCACCGCGGTTGAGCATTTTGCGAATCAGGATTTTCTTTTTTAGTTTTTTCGAGATGCGCTCAAAGCGCAAAAGATCCGGCACCGAAGGGTCTTCTTCTTTGTACCAATACACCCAAAGGTATTCACCATATTGATCGATACGGTAGGTATCGAGCTCGCGATGAGAAAGGCGCAAACTTTCGTCTTTAAGTTCCGTGAACTTGTACAGACGCTCGCGGCGTTGAAACGCCTCTGCCAAAATCAAATCTTCTTCATGCTCGTTTAATTCGCCATCTTTGGCCCACACGGGAAGGTCTGTTTCGAATTTTATGGGTTCTCCGCGCAAAGTGAACTCCAAAGAGTGGGAGTGCAAGCACAGTCGATAAAAACGACTGCCGCCGTGTTCACTGTCGCCCAAAATGGGAATGCCTTTGGCCTCGGCGTGCAGGCGAATTTGGTGCGGCTTCCCGGTGTGAGGAATGGCTTCCCACAATTGAAAGCGCCCTAAAGCTTTGATCCATCGGAAAGTAGTTTTGGAATTGGGTTCTTTATCTTTAGTGCTAACGAATTTGTTTTTTTCTTTTTCGATGTGGGATTGATAAGTGAACTCTAGCGAACCTGCCGGCTTATCAGTTAAAAAAAGATATTTCTTACTTACCAAATGTTGTTCGAAGAGGCGGGAGATTTCCGCCGCGTCCTCGGAACTTTTAGCAAAACACAGAGCGCCAGAGGTCGCCTTATCCAGGCGGTGCACAACGAAAAGCTTGCGATCCAATTCCTCTTCGTACACTTCGACGCAACCACGTTGTCCATGCTCTGGAGTGTGCGTGTTCAGGCCGGCAATCTTGTCAACGAAGATGCAACCGGTTGTCTCGGTGTAGCGAAGCTTAATCGTGCGTGTCATTCGACTAATATAGACCGGTTTTCATTGAGCGTCACTGAGAGATTCGATAGAAATGGACATGGAGGTTTTTCTCATGAAACGTATGTCTAAAGTTCTTTTGATGTCTCTTGTATTGCCAATTCTAGCGGGATGCGGGATTCAAAGTATTCCCCAATCCAAAAATGCGACGGAAGCTTCTCTGGCAGAGGTATCAAATCAATACAAACGTCGAGCTGATCTGATTCCAAATTTGGTGAACGTTGTAAAAGGTTATGCGAAACACGAGGAAGCCACTTTGACTCAAGTGGTGGAGGCTCGCGCAAAAGCGACTTCAATGCAAATCGATCCATCCAAAGTAACGCCTCAACAATTGGCGGAATATCAAAAAGCGCAAAGTGGTTTGTCTCAAGCTTTGGGTCGTTTGATGGTGGTGACGGAAAATTATCCAAACCTGAAAGCGGATCAAAATTTCCGTGATCTTCAAGCGCAACTTGAAGGCACTGAAAATCGCATCACGATTGCTCGCCAACGTTATATTGAATCGATCAATCAATTTAATAATCTGGTCACTGTTCCGCCAACAAGCTGGACAAACTCTGTGATGTATCATTTCGAAAAGATGCCTCAGTGGGATATGTCCGCTGATGAAAAAGCAACAGCTGAGAAAGCTCCAGAAGTTAAATTCTAATGCGAATTTTATCTTGGCTTTTGCTGCCCATTCTTTTGGTGGCGAGCTTTCAAGCTCGCGCTGAATTCAAGGTTCCTGCCTTGCAGGGGCCGGTCATGGACGAAGTGGGTGTGATCCCACGTTCGATGCGCCAGGATCTGACGCAGCTATTGTTTGATTTCAACAAACGTGGCAAAGCGCAGATTCAAGTTTTGATAGTTGGCACTCTTGAAGGCGAGCCGATCGAACAAGCTTCTATTAAAATCACCGACCAGTGGAAGTTGGGCGATGCTAAAAAAGACAACGGCGTTCTATTCCTGATTGCTGTGCAAGATCGCAAAATGCGCATCGAAGTCGGGCAAGGACTTGAGGGAGCAATTCCTGATGTCTATGCCAAGCGAATCATCGCAGACGTCGTGACTCCGTATTTCCGTAAGCAAAGATATGCCGATGGAATTTATGCCGGTGTCGCGCAAATCATAGCTTTGGCTGACAAGGAATTTGCCGACGAAAAAGGTATGACCACAGATGATCGTTCTGACGACAAAGGTGGTGGTATTCCAATTGGCGTTATCATTCTTCTTTTAATCATCATTTCTGTCCTGGGCAGATTCGGGGGCGGCCGTGGTCGTTACTTGGGTGGTCGCGGTGGATATGGTGGCGGCACATTCGGCGGCGGAGGCTGGGGTGGCGGAAGTGGTGGCGGTTGGTCCGGCGGCGGCGGTGGGTTCAGTGGCGGCGGCTCTTCGGGTTCCTGGTAGCGCGCTGCCAGGCAAGCTTTTTCTGCGTTGCTGCGATGTCGCAGTACGATGTACAGCTTCCTCCTTGCGCCTTGAAAAATCTTACCTGACAGCGCGCTACTAGGATTGCGCAATTGGAGTAGTTAAATGGCTTGGATTGATAAGTATCTTTCAGAAAAAGAAATTGAACAAATCTCCCAAACGGTTCATCGAGTTGAAGAACACACCGATGGTGAGATTGTACCTGTTATCGTTAAGAGCTCTTCCTCAGTGGGGCATGTTCCGATGACTTTAACTCTTCTTTTGCTTTTGGTTTTAGTGATCGCGGAATTGCCTTTTGCAGATTTGCTGTGGGTGACTCCGTGGGTCTACATCTGGCCATTTTTGGTGGTTGGGGTCTATTACGTCTCTTTCGCCTTGGCGAAGATGCCATTTATTCAAAAAATCTTTGTTCCGGAGCGTGACGAACTGGATCAGGTGCATCAGCGGGCCCACCTGGAGTTTTACCTTAATAAAATTCATCGCACCAATCAGGGGACGGGGATTTTGATTTTCGTTTCTGTGATGGAGCGAAAAGCGGTGATTCTGGCTGATGAAGGGATTAGCGGAAAACTTCCTCCTGAAACCTGGAATCAAGTTCTTGCAAAACTGGGTGAACAACTGAATAAGGGTGACTGGGCCGGGGGATTTAATGAGGCCATCGAGGCCTGTGGCAGGCATTTGCAACAGCATTTTCCTCACACTGACGGTGGTCACAACCAGTTGAAAAATCACCTGGTCATTCGATAAAAACTGAGCAACCGTGTCAGCAAAAAAGGGGTGCAACCCCAAAGAACCCCGGTTTATAGTTTTCGTTTACGGGGTTTAGGGCATGGCTAAGGAATTGGTGCTGCAAGGGCATCTTAAAGTTAAAGACTTATCTGATTTTGTATTTCAGCGAGAGCTTTTTTCGAAAATTTCTGTCGCTGAAAATCTGCATAAAAAAATTGAATATTCATTTAAGTCCTTAAAGACCCTGATTGATAAGGGTGTGCCTATTTACGGAGTGACGACAGGTTTTGGTGAAAACTCCACGCACTACGTACAAAGTGATCATGCTGATCAGTTGCAAAAAAATCTGATCAATTATCTAAGTTGTGGCCAAGGTCGCACGATTCCCCCAGAGGCCTCCCGTGCCATGTTTTTGGTGCGTCTAAATTCCCTTGCTCAAGGTGTTTCGGGTGTAAGCCCCGAGCTTATCGCCAGAATGTGTTTGCTGTTAGAAAATGACGTCTTGCCCGTGGTGCCATGTGAAGGTTCCTTGGGGGCCAGCGGAGACTTAGTGCCACTTGCATATCTGGGACAAACCGTTCAAGGTATCGGAGAAGTTTTCCATAAGGGCCAACGCACATCTGCTGAAAGCGTTCTAAAAAAATTGAACCTGCCTGCTTACAAATTAAAACCCAAAGAAGGTTTGGCGATTGTGAATGGAACATCCACAATGGCAGGAATGGTGCTTTATAATCTGAAGCTTACAGACTTTATCGTTGAGCTTTGTGAAGTCGCGGCGGCGTGGCAGTGTTTGATCTTGGGTGGTCGCAAGGAAGCCTTTGGGACTTTCATCAATGAAGTTGCGAAAACCAATCCCGGACAAGGAGAGAGTGCGCGAAATATTCGTGAGCTATTGGATTCAGAAAATTATCATCCAGGTCGTGGCCAGGATGTTTCTGTTGCCAAGAATAAAACATCTGAATTTATTCAAGACCCGTATTCCATGCGATGTGTGCCACAGATCCTGGGCCCGATTCGCGAAAATTTGAAACATTCGTGGACAAGCCTCGAGCACGAAATCAATTCAGTGACGGATAATCCCGTGGTGAATTTCGAAGGTGGATTGGAGATGGGTGGCAATTTCTATGGCGGGTATTTATGCCAGGCCATGGATTTCGTAAAAATCAATCTGGCTCATATTGCTGATCTGGCGGACCGCCAGGTGTTGATGCTGGTGAGTGATAAGTTCAATCGCGGATTGTCAGCGAACTTGATCGATACAAAATCAATTCCCGCAAACGAACAACATATGCACCATGGACTGAAAGGTTTGCACCAGACGGTGGGTGCGATCACCAGTGAAGTCATTCAACGCTCCATTCCCAGTGGGATTTTCTCACGCTCTTCTGAATCCCATAACCAGGACAAAGTTTCTTTGGGTATGAGTGCTTCGATGACGTGTTTGGATATGCTTGAAGGCGTTTACAAAATTCTGGCGATGCAGCTGGTTTGTCTGGCTCAAGCCTTGGATTTGAAAGACATCAAGCTTCAAAGTGAAAAGTCACAAAAGGTTTACTCGATGGTGCGAAGCCAGGTGAGCTTCGTGAACTATGATCGCAGTCTGGGACAAGAGATAGTCAATCTGACTCAAACCATGCAACAACAGGCATTGAGGAATTAATGATTCATCTGTGGCGCGGAACTCATCACCATGAATTGCCAGGTCTTTTAAAAAAGTTTTGGGAGTCTGGTGAGCTTGTAATCATGGTCCCGCCGTATCACAGAGATTTTCAATTTCTGCAAATGTTTGCCGAGTTTCAACTTCATGGTGAGTGGCCCGAGGATATCAAAAAGCTTACTCAGCAAGCTCCACGCGCTCTGTGTGAGTTCGAAAAGAAAATTATCGCCTCGGCAGTTTTAGGTGTCTTCACCTCAGGAACCACCAGTGGTGTGAATCGTCTGGTTTTATATTCCAAAGAAAACGTCACCACATCGTTAAATGCCATTCGCGAACTGTACGATACTCAACGCATTCAAAAGGTTTTCTCTTACCCGCAACCCACCCACACATTCGGTTTGGTGCTGGGTTATATGCAGGCCGTTTTAAATAATGCGCAAATTATCTTCTCTGAAGGCGCGTACTCTCGACAAACCCATCAGCTGTGGCTTGAGCAAGTCGATGGTAATACTTTGACGTTAGGAACACCCACGCACTTCGTGGATTTGATTCAATTCGTAAAAAAGCAAAACGTAATCCCCAATAAATCCTACACTTCGATTATTGGCGGCGCGATGGCCACTTGCGATTTGTGGCAGCAAATGCGTTCTATATTAAATATCGAACAACCCAGTATCGGGTACGGCGCCACAGAGGCTTCTCCCGGAGTGACTCATTTGCCACCGGGAATTCCTCCTAAAGAAGACGGGGATATTGGCTATGTTCTTTCCGGCGTCAGCGTGAAGGTGCAGGAAGAAGGCATTTACTTTGAGGGCTCCAACGCCTGTGCCGGTATTTTTGAAAACGGAGAGCTTAAGCACGCCGAACAAATTTTATTGAAAGACTCCTTAAAGTCTCATTCTGAAGGCGGAAAAACCCGCTACACATTTAACGGTCGCACCGATTTGGTTTTGAATCGTGGTGGATTAAAACTTTCCCTGGAAGTGCTTGAGGGGAAAATCGCTGCGCATTTTTTCTGCCGCTGCATAGCTGTATCATTGTTTGATGAGCGCTTAGGGGAAGACATCGGCTTTATTATCCAAAAGGATGTTTCAGATAAAGAAACATTTAAAGCTCAAGTGGCAGATCTTGTAGCAGAATCCGTTGGCATTCGACCTGCTCTTTCGAATATTATTTTTTCAGATATTCCGCTGAATGCGAATTTTAAATTCGATCGGGTGGAGGGTATCAAAAAGGTTTTACGCGAACGCGCGTGGGGCGAGTCGATATCCGTGCAACATATGAAGTATCTGCTGCCTCATAAAGGCGGAGCGGTGTGGATTGATGATGTGACGGAATTTAAAAAAGGTCAGGGTGTCGGCCAGGTGACGCTGCAATCTCAAGGGCGTTATTTTTCTGACGGCAAAATTCGCGAAAGTTCCTGTATTGAGTGGATCGCTCAAACCTACGGTTACAGTGTGATTGCCAATGATATTTTGGGAATTGAACCTGCTTATAAGGGACGTGTGACGTTTATTGCGGAAGTTAAAAACGCGAAGTTTGATTTCGTCGATGTTGATCACAAGCCAGGTGATATGATTCGTATTGAAACCACGTGTACTCACGATTTCGGTCCACTGAAAGTAGTGAACGGAAAAGTGTTTAACGACAAAAAGCTTCTTGCTCAGGTGGGACTCAAATTATATTGTGGGCAATAGTAAAGAGGTGGATTTTGAAATTACTTAAGATTTTTACAGCAGCCTATATCGCAATGACTTTTTCATTCGCGCATGCGCAAGAAGAAGTGAGCACGAGTTCGACGAAAGTTCCAGTTGCGACTGGTAAGTACGTCACGGGTGGAGTTTTGGCTTCCACTTTGGGTTTTGGTATCGGTCACGGTGTTCAAGGTCGTTGGTCTGATAAAGGTTGGATCTTCACGGCAACTGAATCTGCGGGGCTTGCGATGCTGATTGCCGGTGCAAACACTTGTAAAGAAGAAACGGATGCCTACGGTTACAAAGAAACTAAGTGCAGTAACGCCGGATTAGCTGTTGCGGGTCTTGGTGTTTTGCTGGGGTTCCACGTTTGGGAAATCGTTGATGCTTGGGCGGGTGCTACTCCAGTGGACAGCGGTGTGAAAGCCTACATCCTGCCGGATCCAAAAGCACCAGGTATCGGATTGGCATATAGTTTCTAATAACTACTTTGCAGCGAAGGCTTCGAATTCAATTTCGCGGCCCTCATTCTGAAGTTTAGCAGGGCTGGCAAATACCCACGCGGTTTTTCCAGCCTTTGCCATTTCTTGGGCTTCTTGTTTTGCAAAATCAATGGTCGCAGCCCCTTTGTTCAGGCAGTAAACTTTTCCGCTAAAACCCAACATCTGAAAAATCACAGCCGCGCAGATATTCGGTAGAGTAAAAACAAATTTGGCCGGGCTGGAGGCTCCTGTGGAAACAAAATCAAAATCCGCGACATTCGAAGCTTCTGGTAGTGCCAAGAAAATGACATCGGGACGAGTCTGGTCTTTCAAATTTTCCCATTGATGAAGAGCTTCGCAAAAGGCATAGCCCACTTCATCCAGTTGGTACCAGCGATCAATTTTCCCGCTCCATGCAGGTTCAGATTTATTTTTTAAATCAACGACGAGCTTCATTGATCATCTCCTCGGAACTGACGGCGCAGGCGGCATGAACTCCGCCAAAGCCCAATGATGTGACAAGAATTTGGCGGAAGCGACGATATTTTTCGACATCACTGTTTGCCGTCAGATAATTTCCTTCAAAGCCCGATTCTATTGAGGTGGTATTCTGAATGCGAAAGGCTTTTTGAGTTTTTAAAATTTCACAGGCGGCGATGACATCAATCAACCCACTCGCACCCAAAGTATGTCCGATACTCCACTTGGTATTGGTAATCGGTGTTTCCTTCAGATCGATCGAGGCTAAAAACTGTGAAAGAGCTTTTTCTTCCGCGGAGTCATTAAACTTGGTTCCCGTCCCATGAGCGATCACCAGATCAGGATGTAGTTTCGTTTGAGAGTTCACTTTTTGGATAGCGCGAAGAAGTCCCAGTCCATTTAATGAAGGACGAGTGATAGAAGAGCCCTCTGTGTCACTGGCGACGCCGATGATTTTTAAATCTTTAGGTGATTTTCTTTCTTTGGAAAGTAAAAGCATGGCCATGGCCTCTCCCAATTGTAAACCTTCACGGTCTCCCGAAAAAGGACGATTTCCCGAAGGGGAAATTACTTTCAAAGATTGAAATCCTTTGTAAATGAAGGGCCCGATCAGGTCGCCGGCGATAATCAGCGCATATTCGGCGCGGTCTGACGCGAAAAGATCTTGAGCATATTCCAAGGCGACATGGCTTGAGGCACAGGCATTACTGACGTTGCAGTGAAGTGTCCATTCCAGTTCGCCCATGGCTTCGGTGAATTCCTGGTAAATATCTGTGAACGGATCCTGCATTTCGCGGATATTTTCACCTGTGGCTTCCCAGATAAAATCTTCGCTACAACCTTTGGTGGAGGCAAAGATCAAGGCGGCACGGCCTTTGGGGATATCCCCATACGCATTTTGTGAAAGGCCTTCGCGCACCGACAAGGTGAGCTGCTTAAAGGCATTTACGAAAATATTTTTGTAGGTCTGAGTTTTTTCAGGTTTCTGTTCCAGATAACAAACGCGGCCGCCGCTTTCGACGGAAATAGAGCAGTCTTTCCCAGAATAGAGTGCTGACATCAGGGAGCGAGTGCCGAATCCCGCTGCTGTGGTGCATGAGTAATTTTGAATGTACACAGGGATTCCTCCGGGTGTATTTTCTCACCTATGATTGATTTGGCCAAGGAACTTTCAGGGACTTATACGATTCGCACAATAAGTGGCGAAGCGCTTGAAGTGGAGATAAAACCTTCTCCCACGTGGTCTTATTTTTCAGGGCACTTTCCGCAAATGCCCATTCTTCCCGCGGTGGCCATGATCGATATCAGTCAGCACTTTATCCAAGAGATGTTGCAGACGAAAAATCTGCTGAGTAACATTTCAAGCTTCCGAATTAAAAATCCCGTGGCGCCAAATGATAAAGTCCTGGTGAAAATTCAAAAAGAATTGAACGATCAGGCGGGCGTCCCTGCAGCTACATACCACGTTTCGTGGACACACTGCGAGGGCGGCAAACCCTTGGCGGATATTAGTTTACAGTTTCTTGAACTGTAAGTTCGCTCACCAATTGATAGATATCGCCCAAGTTTTTGATTTTCATAAAGTCCACGTTCTGTGGATTTTTCCCGGTTTCTTGTTCTAGCAAAATAAACATGTCTACGAAATCCAAGCTGTCCAATTGTAGATCTTCTTTAAGATTCGCTGTGGGAACCAATGCGTCTTTAGGCACTTCAAATTTTTCATGAAGAATGTTGTTAACGATGTCTACGACTTGCGTGCTGTAATGGCTCACTGACTCACTCCGTGCTGTTTAAATTTTCTTAATAATAAAACTTGTATTAATGCCACCGAAAGCAAAGTTATTGCTAAGGGTGATGTTAGCATTCGCCTTGCGATTTGCTTGCAAGTGCATGACAGTGTCGCACTCGGGGGCGACTTCTTCCAGATTGCGGGTGCCGATCAGAAGACCTTCATTCATCATCTGCATGCTGGCGATCAGTTCGCCCACTCCACATGCAGCCATTGAATGACCAAAGTGACCTTTTAAAGAACTCACTGGAACTTGTTTCCCGAACAGATTGCCAATGGCAATCGCTTCGGCCGCATCACCTTGCATTGTTCCCGTTGCATGGGCGCTGACGTATTCAACTTGATCTTTGGTGATTCCAGAACGCTCTAAAGCGGCTGTCATCACGTGATGCATTTGCACTTCGTTGCTTTGACTCATATGCGAGCTTTCGCAGCGGTAAGCTCCGCCCAAGAATTCGGCCAAGGGTTTGCCGCCACGTTTAGCAACGCTGTGCTCGCTTTCCAGGATAACAATCGAAGCGCCTTCGGACACAATCAGTCCATCGCGTTTTTTATCAAACGGACGAGGCGTTGCCGAAGGGGAATCGTGGTAACCACGAGACGCTGCATAAACAGAGTCAAAAACCGCGACACTTAAATAATGAAGCTCATCCGCTCCACCGCAAATAGCGATGTCGTACAGACCTGCTTTGATCAGCTCCCAACCCAAGATCACGGCTTGTGCTGAAGTCGCACATGCACTGCTGGGAGAAATCACGGCGCCATTAAATCCCAGCGCCACAGCCACATTGGATGCGACGGAGTGATTCATAACTTTAAAGAAAGCCGTTCCGGATTGTCCCTGCACTCCCTTGTTTTCGGAAATTTTTTGGAAATATTCTTCAAGACCGATCGGGCTTCCCGTCGTTGATCCCACGGATAGCAACGATTTTGAAAAATCCATTTCTTGAACGGAAAGGCCGGCTTCCGTTAAAGCTTGTTGAGTTGCTAGGGCCGTCATCTCTGACATGGGTGACATAGTTCTGCGAACTGTGCGCGGCAGAATACGGTTGTCATACGGAGCCGCTGGAGCCGCCAAACGGCAGTTCAAGCCATTAAGATCATTCCACGCAGGAATGGGACGAACGGCACTTTTTCCCTCAATCAGAGAACCGAACATTTCTTTTGTGCTGTTGCCCAGAGAGGAAATCACTCCTGTGCCGGTAACGTAAACCTTCAATCAAAACTCCAAAATACGAATGAAAAATAATCGTATAATAACGATTTCAGTTAAACAACATAACTTCACGCGTTAGCGATAGAAAGCTATGCTGGTACGCATTTGAGGATGGTGTGATTCAAGCGAATGAATGGATGTTCTTCGACGATTTTCATCTCGGCTTTTTCAATCAGTTTATAAAATTCTTCGCTGCGATACATGCGGCTGTTTCCGTTCGCCATCACGGTGAAGTAAAGAGACGTCATATCCAGACAAAAACGAGCCGTATTGAATTTCTGATTGTCGGTGAAGGTCTCCATAATATACAGACTGCCGCCGGCACCCAATGCGGCACGTGCTTTTTTTAATAGCATCACTACGTCTTCGTCAGAAAAACAGCTTAATAGCTGACTCATCCAGATAACATCATGTCCTTGTGGAAGTGCCTCATCTTTTTTCAATAAATCGGTCACATGATAGTGTATGCGATCCGCCACTTGATTGCTGGACGCGTTGGCCTTAGCCATTTCAATTTGTCCTGGGTGATCGGCGATTGTGACATTCACCTCGTTGTCAAATTTTGTACACGCCACAGCGAACTTACCTGTATTCCCGCCGACGTCTAAAATTTTCTTTGGTTTATCTTTAAAGACAATAGGGAGCGCGCGAGGAAAGCTGTCGCTGCTAAAGAAATGGTCAAACTCAAACCAGCTTTGCTGAACTTTTTCCGGAAGGCTGGAAAGACCTTCATAAAGCGTTGACCAATTTCCGAAAACTTTAAGACCTGTTGGTGTGTTTGTCTCTAAAGCGTCTTTTAGATTGAACAGGCCTTGATAGCAAACGTCCTGGGAAAAGTTCATATTCACGCGCGTGATAGCGTCTTTTTCCAGGAACATTCCTGTTTGTGTGATTTTCCAGATTTTGTTTTTTTCTAACAAGATCCCAGAGCTTTCACCGGCATCCAGCAAAACATTCAAGCTGTAACGGCTGAGGTTTATTTTCTCAAGCATCGTGTCGGTGGAAAGACCCTCTGGGTTCTCGCAAAGAAGATTCAAGATTCCGAAGTCACGCAGGCACACCGCTGTTTGGAAAACAAAGGGCGCCATTGCAATAAATTGCGCCATAAATTTGGCATCCTGGGGAAGCAATTCTTTAGCTGCGGGCGTTGTTACGGGAGTGACTTGCATGCAAAACCTCTTCTTGTAAAACCGAATCTGACAAACACGCACAACGATATCCTTGTCTCTGGATATCTTGCAAATATTTGCGCAGGGTTTTCAAAAATAACTTCTGGCGCACAGTTTTTTGCCGATCATGCAGCAAAATAATGTCACCGGGTTGCAGACGCTGAAGGTTTGCTTGGGCTTTGTCTTCTGTGAATTCGTGAGCAGTGTCAAAAAAACGATGACTCCACAATATCAACGGGCATTGCAGCTGTTCCGCGGCTTTAACTAAAGGTGGAGTGATAACGCCTGCGGGTGGACGAAAGGCCTTATGGGGCTTGCCGGATAGATGATTCAAATCCGTCAGAGAATTTTCAATCCAATTTTTTACGTAAGGAGTGCTGCGAAAATAATTGCTGTAGGCGTGATCCAGCGAGTGAGTAAAAAGCCCATGGCCCTCGTTCACAATACGTTTCAAAATTTCGGGATGCTTGCGAGCTTCGTCGCCGATGACAAAGAAGCTTGCCTTGGCTTGCAACTCTTTCAGCAGATCTAAAACCTGGGGAGTAAGATCTGCGCTGGGTCCATCGTCGAACGTCAGATAGATTTCATTCTGTGCAGAGTGAATGCGTCTGACAATCAGTGGACTTTTGCGAAAGAAAAACATCTAGGCCCTTGCGTACAGATAGCTGGTCGCTTCATTTAAGTGTTCACCCAAAAAAGGGAACTTCTCCAGATAGTGTTCAGTGAGAGCATCCGGAACGCAATCAACAATGGAGATAAGGACATAGGGTGTCAGAGTCAGAAGATTTTTACCCATTTCGTGGGCGGAGTTCACGGTTTCCCGATCGCAGCTGACCGTCATGCAGGGACCGGTCAGTCCCAACTGAATACTTGCAAAACCCAATGTGGAATTATGCAGGCTATTCTGGAAAAGAATCGGACGGGGAGTTTGTGTCTCGTGGTAGGTATTTAAGAATTCCAAGGTCGAATTGACTTCACCAAAATGAGTTGCCACCACGAATGATACATCAGATTTGGAAACTCCCTCTGGCAAATTCTTTAAAACTTTTTCTGCCGTCAAAGTTGTGAGGGCCATATTCAGCGTCGCGCGACGATAGGATGGATCTAAAGAGTCCATATCAACATTTGCTGAGCGCAAAGTGATTTCACCCAAAAGTTTCATGCTTGCGCCTCCGCTGAATAAACGACAGCGGCATTGATTCCGCCAAAACCCAAACTGTTTTTTAGAAAGTGCGAATACTTGTGATTCACGGTCGTTTTGGGAATTTGCAGATGAATATTTTCATCTGCATTTTCAAAATAAGCTGTCGGAAGAATCTGTTGCTTCTTCATGGCCATTAGACCCATCGCTGATTCCAATGCGCCCGAAGCTCCCAAAGTATGCCCGTGACTGGATTTCGTCGAAGTCACGAAGGGATTTTGTGAAAAGAGCTGATTAATGGCTTTCGCTTCGGCCAGATCATTGGCAGGAGATCCCGTTCCGTGAGAATAAATCCACGCAATGTCGGAAGCAGAAAGCTCTGCATTTTGCAGCGCCATTTGAATCGCACGTTGCGATCCCAATCCTTCGGGGTGGGGGGACGTTGGATGGTGAGCATCCGTTGAAAGACCAACACCACTTACAAAGCCCCAGGCCTTTTCAGAACGAAGATCCCCGTGCTCCAGACACAGAAAAGCGCTGCCTTCACCCAGATTAATTCCCGTGCGGGCTTTATCAAAGGGCTTGGCATTCTCTTTTGAAAGCAGGCGCAGAGAGCCAAAGCCAACTCGCGTAAGATCACTTTGAATTTCAGTGCCGCCGACCACGCAGCGTTTCACTTTGCCTGTGCGAATCCAAAGAGTCGCCATGGCAATTGCTTGCAAAGACGCTGTGCATGAGGAGGTGATTAGGGAAACGGGTCCTTTGATTTCAAAAAACTCGGCAAGGCGCAAAGCGGGTGTTCCTAATGATTGATTGGCCACGCTGGATTTAATTTTCTCTAAGTCGTAGCCGTTCTTTTTATAGAACGGCAAATGCTTTTCCCACTGATCAATTTGTGATGTTGTAGAGGCGAAAATAAATCCTGTTTCTTTGAGATCGCCCTGGCTCCAGCCAGAATCTTGCAGGGCCGCACGCAGGCTGTGAACGTTTAGTAAAGAACAACGACTGTCGCGAAATTCTGCGGGGACGTTTTTGGAAATTTCCTGCCACTGTAAATCAGAAAGAGTGGCCAGTCCCGAATCAAGAATGGCGGAGGAGCCTTGGCTGATGGAGGCAAAGATTTCCTCTTTGTTTACTCCGTTAGCACAGGTAGCTCCCAGTCCGACAACCTTGATGGATTTCATGTTATTGGCTTTGCTTGGTTTCAATAAATTCGACGATGGAACCGATATTGCGGAAATGCTGAGCGTAAGATTCAGATTCGTTTAGTTTGATTCCAAAACTTGTTTCGAAATTCACGATCAACTCTAAAATATCGATTGAATCAAGGTTCAAGCCGCCTTGAGTGATCGCTGTTGTCGCAGTGACACTGGATTTATCGATGTGTTTCAAATTCAATGTTGTGAAAATGATATCGATGACCTTGGAAGTTAAATCATTTCGAACTTGTTCTTTTTCCATAGGCGAGATGATATATCAAATTGCTTCCAATTCAACTCGTTTGGAGTTTTTTATGAGAGTCTGTCCACAAATTCTATTTTTTCTAGTTTCCTTTGTCGTTGCTCAGATCTCCCTTGCTGCAACGCAAGACGCGGAGGCCTTGAAGGATCTGAAGTTGGCGGAGTTTACGAAACTCAGCGGACAGTTTAGGCAGTCCAAAAGTTTGAAAGAACTGGATGTGGAAATTAAAACCGAAGGGACCTTCCAGGTGTCGCGCCCGACGGTGGATACCTCTGTGTTTCACTGGAATATTGAAAAACCCAAGCCGTCAAATATTTGTATTGATCGAGTCGGCATCGTGGTGGACTCGGGAACTCCGCTGAAAAGAAAGAATTTGAAATTTTCAGAAGTGGGGCGCGAAGCCGGTGACCAAATCGCAAGCTTGTTAAAAATTATTACCATGAATCAGTCGCGAATTGTTGAAGAATTCAATATTCAAAAACAAGGTGGCTTGTTCCTGTTGACGCCCAAGAAGCCCGCTCAGGCCTTTTTTGAATCGTCCACATTGGAAATTGATAAAGCGGGTTTGGTTAAAAAAGTTTTGATTCTGGAGAAATCCAAAGATGAAATTCGCATTGAATTTCTGGGTATGAAAACGCAGAACTCCGCAGTTGCGAAAGATGAAAAATGCACTCGTTAAAGTTCATTTCTTTGGTGTTGTCTTTATTGACAGCCGTCTTCGTTTCTTCGGCTCAGGCTAAAATCGATGATTCGGTGGATATTTTCTTTCCGCAAAGTCTTAAGTACCTTCAGTACTCGCAAACCGAGTTTCCGGTATTCTGGTGGAATTTTATAGTTATCAATCCTCACGGCGGAAAAGCCGATTATGAAAAAGCGCAGTCGCTGTGTAAGGAACTGCAAAAGTTTCAAGGTAAAAGCGTCAAAAGATTGATCTGCGGTGATGACCTGGGGGGATTTACTGACACTTTGGAAGAGTGGTCCAAGGATCTGGTGTTGCGCGAAAACTTCCACGCCACACCGACATCACCTCAACAGTATAAAGAGGCGGTTCAAAGTGCGATGGCGGAACTTAGCTTCATTAGTTCTGATAAAAAAGATTTCTTTAATCTAAAACGCCTGGATCCGACGGACCAATGGCAGATTTATCTGCAAAAAAGTCAGGCCATGACGCCGGCGGCCTTCACCCGTGAACAAGGATTCTTGCTGGAGCCGAAAACGCAGCGTCTGGTGATTCCTTTGCAGTTTGCAGTGCAACCCAAAATGACCAACGTTCAAGATCTGATGGAAGATCTTAAGAAATTTGATGATGTTCATTTGGTCGGTGCTCATGGCGCTTCTTATTCCAATGAAAAACAAGTTCACGAAGACATGGAAATTGTCTCGTGGGTGGGAGTTGCTGTTCTTGTCGGCTTTATTGCCTTCCTGGTTTTAAAGGGGCGCGTGGGGGCATTGCTATTATTTCCGCCGGTGGCCATCGCCATGTTATTGGCTGGTTGGGTGACTGAACTTTTTTATGGCAGCATTCATGGTCTGACCCTGGCATTCGGTTCGGGGATCGTGGGACTTGCCGTGGATTATGGACTGCACGGAGCTTTCAATCAGGAATCGAAGCAAACCTGGAAATCAAATCTGGTCGGATTTTTGACGACGTTGGTGGGGTTGGGAATTTTGGCCTTTAGCGGAATTCCCCTGATTCGTCAGATGATGTTTTTTGGAACGCTGGGTATTTTGTTTGGTTTCGTCATTTTTTTTCTGTTGTGCAAATACCTTCCGCAGTATTTCACCTTGAAACCTATCGATTGGTATTTTCCAGATTTCCGTGTCAGCGGTATTGTGGTCTCTGTTTTGATTGTTTTGGGAATCGTCGGTTCATTCCGTGTGGATTTAAGTTTTGACCTGCGTAAATTCAACTATCAGTTGCCAGGGGATCAAGAAGCGACGAACTGGTTCTTCTCTCAAGGCGCTCGGCGTGAAACCTATTTGCTCTTGCATGAAGAAAAGGATCTTTATTTTAAAACCGATGAAGAACAGGCGTGGAGTGCAGCTCATAAAATTTCCTATGTGGGGTTAGGGGAGTATCTACCGCCGATCGACGCGCAAAAGGCGAATATTCAATCCTGGCAGGAGGGTGGCTGTAGTTACCTTCGTAAGAGTTTTTCTGCCAGTGAATCGAAAGTCTTTGCTCCGTTCCTGGATAATATTTGTGCCGATGACCATAAAGTTTTGCAGTTCGCAGATTTGGCGCGAAAAGACTATTTGAATCACTTGGTGGGACGTGGGCAGTTTATTTCCCTGTTTTTTGGCGAGACAGCAGCACAGAAAAATCTGATCAAGGAAAAATTCCCCCAGGCTCACTCTTTGGTGGATTCCATCAAAGGTTTTTCTGATTCTTTGGAGAGTGATTTAAAATGGATGATTCCGGTCGCGTTGTTGCTTTCGACGCTTGTGCTTTTTGTTTACTACCGAAATTTCTATTGGGTGGTGGCGGCGTACATTCCGTTTTTAAGTGGTTTGGGTTTGTTTTATATCGCGAATTTTTTTAAAGGCGGCTCCCTGGATTTGATTTCAGTTCTGGGGTTGTTGATGGTTTTTGGATTCAGTATCGATTACGGTGTCTTCGTGACAGACTTCTATGCGTTTAAGCAGCCGGAAGAAGAATACAACATCATTCAGTCTGTCTTGGGTTTGGCGGCGATGACCAATGTTATCGGGTTTTTCCCGATGGTCTTTGCCAAGCATCCGATCTTGCATCAATTGGGTTTTGCATTATTCTTTGGTACGGTGGGAACTTATCTGGGAACCCGCTGGGGGCTTAAAAAGTTCTTGTTGATGGAGCAAAGATTCATGAAAAGGTCTGAAAAATGAGAAAGTTGATTTTTCTGCCCTTTTTATTTTTGATGGCCTGCGCGAGTAAGCAAGTCGTGCCAAAGGGGCAGGGTCCGTTGCTTTTTCCTGATGGACGCTACTCTCAAGACGTGGAAGTCGAAGTTTCGATCTCTGAACCTGTCCAGAATTTTGATTTCAGCTGTATCGTTCAAAAGAAACCTTCTGAGATGCTCTTTTATGGATACAACTCCTTTGGCTTCTCGCTTTTTAAGATTAAAGAAATCGAAGGTCAGCCGATTCAGGCTGAAAGCACCATCGAGCAGATCAACCAGCATAAAGATTTTTTCGTAAAGATTTTTAAATTGGTTAAAACCATCGTGAACCTTAAAAAAGACGATCCACGCATCCAGAGCGACCAGGCTTACATTGATCAGGATGGCATCAAAGCGCACGTGACGTTTTCAGGTTATGACTCCTTAGGGATTCCACTGAATATGCTGGTGGAAACTAAGGGCCAATACGAAGTTAAAATTAAAACCACTTCTTATAAATTTATGATGGAAACAGACCACCGTTAACGCTGATGGTGTGGCCGTTCACGTAAGTGGCATCTTTCGAGCATAGGAACGAGACGACTCCAGCCACTTCTTCGGGATTTCCAAAACGTCCCATGGGGATTTGTTTTTTCAACATTTCCAGATGGGGAATGCTCGTAATCATCTCCGTTTCGATCAAGCCTGGCGCTACACCATTGACGCGAATTCCACGTGGGCCCAATTCTGCAGCCATGGTTTTGGTCATGGCAATCAAGCCCGCTTTGCTAGCAGCATAGTTGACCTGACCGGCATTGCCGGTTTGTCCCGCCAACGAAGAGATGTTCACAATGCAGCCAGCACGTTTCAATAAAAGTTTTTTTGCGCAGATTTTGGAAATGTAGAAGGGGCCAAAAAGATTTGTTTTCACGACTTTTTCAAAGGCGTCGTTGGACATCAATGCGGACATGCCATCGATATGCATTCCAGCGTTATTTACCAGGGTATGAACATCCACGTCTTTCAATGCGGCTTCAACCTGCTCGGCATCAGCCATATCGAATTGCAAAAGGCTGCTTTCTGGAGCGTGCTTCATTACCTCCGCCAAAGTTTCCTCGGCACCTTTGAGATTGGAATTGTAATGCACGCGGAGGTTGAATCCATCTTGTGCCAGGCGAATGGCAATGGCGCGACCAATTCCTGAAGAAGCTCCGGTGACAAGTGCAATTTTTGACATCTCAAGAAATCCTATGCTAGGGTGATTTTCATGCCGAACACTGTCAGTTATAGGTTTCATAGAATATTCTGGTCAATTTATTTTGCCCTGACGATTGGCGTGATCGGCGTTCTGTTCGGCTATTTGCTCACATTTGCAATTTATCTTGTGGCTTTCGTGTTCACTCCTTGGCGAGGGGCTTCGGATCGTATCCGCTATTTGGGAGAGTATGTGCAGTGTTTGGCGATTCGTTTTTTGCTTAAGATTCAGCCGTGGCTTCGTTGCGATACCAATTTGCATGATATCGTTGGATTTTATGACCGCTACAAAACTCGTAAAATTATTTTCGTCGCAAATCATCGCTCCAATCTGGATACTTTTTTGTTGATCTCCTACATACCTGGGCTGCGCGGTCTTGCGAAACGGTCCCTTTTTTATAATATCTTCTTTGCACCCTTCATGGTGGTGGCTGGATTTATCCCAGTTGAAAAGGGCAGCCCGAACTCCTTGCTGGTGGGATTAAAGCTTTTGCGTGACCGCTTGTTACTGCGAAATCGTTCGGTGCTTATTTTTCCCGAGACCACTCGTTGTGATAAAGGATTCCCTTCGGTGAACAAGTTTGGTTCCGCATTTTTTTCATTGG
This sequence comes from Bdellovibrio sp. KM01, assembly GCF_013752535.1. Taxonomy (NCBI): domain Bacteria; kingdom Pseudomonadati; phylum Bdellovibrionota; class Bdellovibrionia; order Bdellovibrionales; family Pseudobdellovibrionaceae; genus Bdellovibrio; species Bdellovibrio sp. KM01. The sequence continues at coordinate 2,719,108 of NZ_CP058348.1, read as the reverse complement.
CCATTGAAAGCCAGGCGCTGGTGGTGCCTCTTTCAATTCAAGGTACGGACCAGGTGATGGGCCGCGGAGATCTGTTTATTCATCCTTTTCAACCGGTCAAAATAAGTTTGCTTCCGGCTGTGGATGCGAGCCAATACCGTGATGCTGTTCACCTGCGGGACAGTATCTGGGGCCAGGTAAAGGCGGCATTGTAGTATGAATTGCAGATTTGTTGTGGGGATTCCCGTTTACAATAATCCTAATACCGTGGTCGGCGTGATCGAGCGCTGTCTGGCGGAATGTGATTTTCCTCTTCTGATTATTGACGACGGCTCTGACATTCCGGTGGAAAGCCTTTTTAAAAACAAATATCCCGACAGTCATCCCCGAGTCAGTTTCGTTCGCCATACAGAAAATCAAGGGAAGGGTGTTGCCCTCCAAACGGGTTTCAAAGAAACTCTTCGCCGTGGATTCTCGCACTTTGTTGCAATAGATGCGGATGATCAGCACGATCCCAAGGATATGTCTTTACTGGTGCAATCGGCGCGCGAAAACCCGTGGGCATTGATTGTTGGTGATCGCGACATGCAAGTGGAGAATGTGCCGGGATCCAGCACCTTCGGTAAGAAGTTTTCTAATTTTTGGGTGCGTTATCAAACTGATGTGGGAGTGGCGGACTCTCAAAGTGGTTACCGTATTTATCCATTGTTCTTTTTGCAGAACATGAAATTTTTCTGCACCAAGTATGATTTTGAAATTGAAGTTCTGACCCGGTTGATTTGGCGAAATGTCGAGATCAAAAATGTTAAGATCTCGGTTAAATACTTTCCTCCGGAAAAAAGAGTCAGCCATTTTCATAAAATCAAAGACAATACACGTATCGCAATCCTGAATACGGTACTGACTGTCGCGGCATTGATGCGCGAACAGACTTCTCCGTTCCGCAGCTCTTTGGCATTTGCCGTGGGCGTGTTCATTGGGGCGACACCTTTGTATGGACTGCATACGGGGATTGCGGGCCTTTTCAGTTTCATCTTCCGTTTAAACTTCGTTTACATGTGGGTCGGAACAAATATCTCATTGCCTCCTTTCATTCCGTTTTTAGTTTGGGCATCAAAAGCTATTGGCGAAGGCATGATCGGGAAACACGACGACTCTGCTGCAGGTTTTTTGACAGCCTGGGGATTGGGATCCATCATTTTGGGGATGGGCTTAGGTGTGATCGCTTTTGCCGCCATGTACCTGCTAAAAACAGTCGGGCGCGAGAAAGCCGACGCCAAGGGGTGGTCTGGCAAGAATAAGAATGCGACTGGCATTATGATCATGCGCCTGATGCTAAAGACCCTGGGGCTGCGCTTTGCGTATTTCTTTTTAAATTTTGTAGTTTTCTACTACTATCTTTTCGCTCGCAAAACCCGTTTGTATTTCAACGAGTATTGGAAAGTGGTGCGCCCGCAATACAGCTGGTGGCAGCGCCAAAGAAAGATCTTTGCGCAATTGATGGTTTTTGCTCAGACGTTGGTGGACCGTGCTATTCAGCGTGAAAGCCAGGAGCTTGTCTTCGGTTATGAACTGGATGAAAGCGTTCAGGCTTTTGTGCAAAACGTGGAAACAAGTCCAAACGGACTGGTGGCCGTTGCGAGTCACGTCGGTGGGTGGGAACTTGCGATGACTTTCTTTGCAGGATTACCTTCAGAGAAAAAGATGCTCGCCGTGATGCATGGAATTCCGGGCCAGTATGCGCACCAGTCTTCTCAAAGCCGTAAGGCTGAAGTTGTATTTTTCAATCTCTCAGAAAATACGATTTTGAAAGTCAAAGATCATTTGAGCGAGGGGCACTTCGTCGGGATGATGGGGGACCGTCCGGTCAGTCGCAGTCTGGATTTGCGTTTATTCTTTGGCAAGCTGGCAGCCTTTGATACGACGCCCATGCGCGTGGCTTTAGCAAGTCAGGCCGAGATCTATTTTGTGTTTGCGTTTAAATCGGCAGATCTGAAGTACAAGGTTTATACATTTAAATCGGATTCTGTGGCGCATTTGCCAAAAGAAGAGCAGGTTGGGAACCTGCTCACTCAGTACGTTTTGCGCCTGGAAGAAGTCATGAATCAATACCCGGAACAATGGTTCAATTTCTTTAACTTCTTCTCAGACGCTCCAAAAATTCGGTCTTAGTACGATTTTACTTTTAAATCACCAGAGCCGGATTTCGCTTCAACTGAAAATTGAGCATCTTTGTTAGAGCCGAATTCGTTTTCCATGTGACCTGTGTAAGCCGTTAATTTTGCATTGATCTGACTGCCTTTAGGAAGAAGGAGCGTGGAATTTCCGCTGCCATTTTTGAATTCCAATTTTCCTTTTTGTGGCAAGGATGAATATTGCAAGGTCACGTTGCCACTGCCAGTTTTAAATTCTGTATCTCCCGTGATGCCTTTGATAACAGTGGTAGCAGCTCCGGTTTTACCATCAACACTGTCAAAGCTGCCATCCGCTATAAAGGAACCCGCACCCATTTTAAAGCTCAGGTGTCCTTGAGTGCCTTTGATAGCGACTTTTCCGGTCCCAACTTCCAAATCCAATTTTACCATTTTTGGAACTTTGATATCCATATCGACTTGGCAATCAGCTTTGCCTTTGCGTTTCACTTCAATGGATAGTTTTGTACCTGAGCGTTCTGCATTTACTTTGCACATGTCAGGCATTGTGTTTTTCGTGATTGTGACGATGGATTTTGAACCGTCGGCTGCGTTGATAGTCACTTCACCGTTGTAGTTTTCAACGGAAACCTTCGTCAGTCCATTGGCATCGAAATCACGCGAGTCTGCCGCATACGCGCCTTGAGCCGCGAGGCACGCAGCAATAATCAAAATCTTGTTCATAAGTTCTCCTTGTGAATTTAATCTGTCACAAGGAAGGACTTAGTGGGATTATTTTTTCTTAATTTTAAATTCAATCTGACGTTTGATCGTTTTGCCCAGATTTTCGCGGTTCACAACGAATGTCAAAGTCCACTCTTTGGCATCTGATTTGTCCAAAGTGATTTCCTGGGACTCTTCGCTCCAGTTCGTCGTATTTTTAGTTTTGTCTGTCGTCAGAGTATATTTGTCGTCTTCCTCTTCGTATTTGTCCGAAGCAGAAAGCCAGATATCACTTTTCACAGTGGCATCCGATTCTGATTTAAACACAAAGCCCACAGACGGGCCTTTACTTTTGGGATTTGTATCAGGATTTGCCGCACCAATTGTCACAGATTTAAGCTTGCAGTCCAATTGAAACGTTTGTCCTGCACAACCCGTGATTTCATATTTACCATAATCAGATTTAAAAGGCGGGGAAGGCATCTTGCCTTCATCAGCATGTGCAATAACAGAAACGGCAGAAACCGCAAGTACAGACAAAAGTGATTTCATCATAGACTCCTTATCCTTTTATGATGAGGAGTCTTGGCGAGTGTGTCAATTGCCCTTAGAATCCATCTTTCTTAAGATTCAAAAAGTCGATCCCTGGAAGTGGCATATCCAGCAAAAGATACTCAATCACGTCATCAATCGCTGTATCAGCCGTCACGGACAAAGACATTTTTTTATTAAGGTATGCGCCTTCGAAAGAGTAAGTTTTGTCTTCGTTCTTTTTGATATCAAGATCGATCCAGTAACCGTTCATGTAGCCTTTAAGGTAGTAACCCATTTTCGTAGGAATGATGTAAAGATCGGCCAATTCATTTTTATAGAAACCAGTGGCGCGGCCTTCTTTTTCATTTTGAGGAACATCGATACGCAAAGACGGGCGGTGGTTTTTGAAAACTCCCGCAAACCAGTGAGTGCCGTTGTTTGTGTGATCCACTTTCAAATCAACCACGCGCCCATCAAGTTGGCCTTTGAACAGCATTGTTGTGGGAGCATAAGAAATTGCCAAAGCAGACTTGCCATCTGCAGAAGTGATTTGCACGCTGTTTGCTTCAGTTTGGATCGCCAAAACTTTTTGCGCTGAACCTGTCGTCAAATTCCAAGTTTGTTGTTTTTCGTCGCTACGAATTTCCCAGTTGACTGAATCAGTGCCCCAAGTGCCGTGCACGTTGATAAAAGATGCCTGAGCCGTAACGCCAGCGAAAGTCATGAAAGCCATGATAGAAATCAGTTTTCTCATATATGCTCCTTAAAAATTTAAGACATATAAGAGCTATTTGGATTCATGAATGGGGTCAATTGAAACAGGTTTGAATATAATGCTGCAAGGGAAGTGAAAGCTGCAGCTTGTTGGGAAAAATGGTGCGGCTGGAGAGATTCGAACTCCCGACCCCCTGGTTCGAAGCCAGGTGCTCTATCCAGCTGAACTACAGCCGCACATCCACCGCAAGACTACCCATGATGCCTAATGTAAATCAAATGATACCGTAATGCGCCGCCGCGTCTTAAAGGTAAAAAAAGCCCCCGCGTTCGCAGGGGCTTTTGAGATTTTAAGTTTTTCGTACCCTCACTAAGGGCAAGAGAAATTAATGGTGTCTAAGGCGCTTTGCAATACTTCGCGCAGCGGTTGCATGTCTGCCACTTGGGGAATTTTTTCTGGAGGACAGCTTTTTTCAATCGAAATGATCACTTCGTAATGAGCCTTCGCCGTCCCACGGGCCACTGTACACATACTATTGGTACGAAGCTCAGCAGCATATTTGTCCATCATTTTGTTACCCAGGGCACCCAAAGCGGCGTCGGTACAAGCAACGCGTTGACCTTGAATGGCTCTTAAGAATTCAGCAGGAGGAGGAGTGACAGGGCCTAATGCGCCAACTGAGGAAGAAGAGTTTCCACTAACGGATGATGATCCAGAGTTTTTTCCGGAATTATTACCGGATTTAGTAGCATATGGATTTTTTGGAAGTGACGACTTCATTTCATTGTACATCTGAACATGCTGATCGCATTCCTTTTTGAATTTGCGGCAACCGTCATAGTCGGGTGTTACGCCCACATGAGATACTGAAAGGAAAACAGGCTTAGCCACACCGTTTTTAATTTCCATAACCCATGGATAATTATTGCCTGAAGAATAGCGCATGAAGTAGGAGGTGGATGAATTCACTTCAAACATCAAACCATACCCCTCAGCTTTGTTGCCGACGCATTTGCCTTTCCATACGGCACCTTCTGGATCGGGTGTGCCTTGTTCATGGAAGGGCCATCTGAATTCACAACCATCAGGTCTGACCATTTCGATGCCATAGTCGTAAACAGTCGCATTTGCTTTAAGAGCGCAAGCCATGATGAACAAAGAAATAAGAAGTTTCATAAAATCTCCTGATTATTAAAATAACGAAGCAGTTTTATCACAAAACCGCTCCGTCTTATTCATTACAGGAGCTCAATGGGAACTAACGGGAAATTTATTTAGAAGTGTCAGAATTTCTGACAGTTTTCCTATGTTTCCGGCAAAGGAATGATATCGGGCTCGCCTGGGACTTGGGGAAACTCTAAACTTGCCCATTTCGCTTTGGCGACTTCAATCTTTTCCTTTGAAGAGGAAACAAAATTCCAATAAATATGGCGAGGCTCTGGAAAGGGAGTGCCTCCCAAAACAATAAACTGACAGTCTTCGGCAGCAAACACATGTAAGGCCGAGCCTCGGTTTAAGACCACAAAATCATCAGGCGGAATGACCTTTTCGCCCACTTTAAGACTGCCTTTTATAATATAAAACGCCAGCTCGTCCCCCTTGGGATCAAAGTAAAATTCTTTGTCCTTTTTCAAGTGAACATCCATGAAAAACAGGTCAGAAAAAACTTCGACAGGGGATGCGTGATCCAAAGCCGCCCCAGCAATCATCACCACATCGGCGTCTTTCACTTTAAAGCGGGGGATGGTGGCTTTCGGATGATGGTTGAAGCTTGGCTTACGATCTTCTTCAGCCAGCGGTAGGGCCACCCAAAATTGCAGCAAGTGCAAACGATGAGGAATGTCTTTCAGGTGTGCTGGCGTGGTTTCGGAATGGGAGATTCCCTCGCCCGCCGTCATCCAATTCACATCCCCGGGATTCAGTAATTGTTTGTTCCCGAGGCTATCGTGGTGCAGAACTTGTCCCTCTAAAAGATAACTTAATGTTGAAAGCCCAATGTGGGGATGAGGACGCACGTGAATTCCCTGCTGTGGAGCGAATTCTGTTGCGGGAAAATAATCGAAAAAAATAAATGGTCCGACCATGCGCTTCTTAGCGTAGGGAATCATACGATGCACTTCAGAGCCGCCACCCAATGAAAGTAGACGCGGAGGAATCTCCATTAGAATGCTGTTTTCAGTGACGCTCATATAATGCCCCTTTTCTGTGCGGTAAAAGCATGCTATCCTTGATCAATTCATCTGACGATAGAAAAGTTAAGGATAAGAATGAAAACAAAAAAGGAAATCGTAGATAACTGGCTGCCTCGCTACACAGGTGTCCCTTTGAATGAGTTCGGCCACTATATTTTGCTTACGAACTTTGGCAATTACGTAAAAATGTTTGCAGAAAAATTTAATGTTCCGGTTCAAGGATTGGACCGTCCCATGCAAAGTGCAACGGCGGAAAACATCACGATCCTTAATTTCGGCATGGGATCGGCGCTGGCTGCGACGTGTATGGATCTTCTCTCTGCCATCAACCCTAAGGCCGTTTTGTTCCTTGGGAAATGCGGTGGTCTTAAAAAGAAAAATCAATTAGGTGACTTTATTTTGCCCATCGCTGCGATCCGCGGCGAGGGAACAAGTAATGAATACCTGCCAGCTGAAATTCCGGCTCTGCCATCTTTCCGTATGCAGCGTGCAGTTTCTTCGATGATCGCGAAACATAACTGCGATTATTGGACAGGCACAGTTTACACGACGAACCGTCGCGTTTGGGAACATGATGAGCAGTTCAAAGAATACCTAACTAAAACCCGCGCGATGGCCGTGGATATGGAAACGGCGACGATCTTCGTAACTGGTTTCGTAAATGAAATTCCGCGTGGAGCATTGTTGTTGGTGTCTGATAACCCCATGATTCCTGACGGTGTAAAAACCGAGGAAAGCGACAAGAAAGTAACGACGAATTTCGTCGACAAACATTTGAACATCGGGATCGACGCTCTTCGTGAACTACGAGATTCGGGTGAATCCGTTAAGCACTTGCGTTTCGATTAGCGGGCTTAGACTCCGGAGCAGTCGGAGTAGCTTGTGTTTTCCAACAATCCATCCTTTCAGTGATTGAAAGGGACGCTGGTTTTTTATTTTCTTGTGAGAATAGGAGGCCAGCGCCATGAAATGGATTGTACTTATTCTGACTGTTTTTTCCCTGTCTTATTCCCACGCCGAAGAAGATCTTCCGTTGCCATTACCGGAGGACCCAGGTCAAGAGCAGCCGACTCCTCATCCACGTCCGCAACCTCCGCCATATCCTGCACCAGAAGACCCGCAACCGCCGCAATATCCCCAGCCTCCCCAAGGGCAATCTCGGGATTACAGTTTAGGGGCAGGGGATACGGGACGCTTTAAAGAACGCACCTTTACTTTTTACCCAAACAGCTCCTGGAGACGTGTTACACGAGTAGGACTCACGGGAACGCGCAATAATGTGAAAATTAAATCTGTCGATATTATGTATGCCGACTATCCAGACACACGTTTTGAGTACAATTTAGTCGGTGAATTAGTGGCCGGATCATCCCGTAATGCCTATTTAGAAGGACGTCCGATCTCAGCAATTCGCATCACTGCGACCAATAAATACTTCTGGAAAAAACCCGGTGGTTTCAGAGTAGATGTGACTGCTTATAAATAGTTTTTGCTTGTAAAATAGGCACGCAGGGTCGACGAAAAAATCCGAAGAGAGTTTCGGCTTTGTAGAGACGATCCTGTGATTTTCACCTTTTTTCACGCAATTAACATATTGTGTCATCGTGAAAGTTGCGATATAACTCATCCCACTTTCAATCAGTGTTTTAAAAGATATGTACTGTACTTGGTACTTGGGGGAGGCTCGCTTTGATCAATCCAGGCAATAATATGGCTGAAGAAATTGATTCTGATTTGGATTCTGACCTTGATGAGAAGAATACCAAAAAAACGTCAGCATTCGATATCGACGTAGACGAAGAATCAGAAGCTGCAGTATTAGCGGGACTTTCTGACAACCTTCTTGGTGAAGGTGAAGAAGATGACTTGAACCTTGATGATGTTGAAAACATCCTTGAGCTTCCAGACACAGGTTTCCCAAAATTCACTTTGGCAAAAAATAAAGCTCGCTTCTTGCGTATGGTGAGCTGGTACCGTGGTAAAGAAGAGTGGATCGAAGTTGCTCCATTGTCTGGCGTAACGAAACTTTTCAAGACACAAACTAAAGAGCTAGAAGGCATCCGTTCTTCTAAACTTGATTACGAAATGGAACTTGAGACTGGAACTTTGACTCCTTCTCAAAGATCTTACCGCCGCGACGAACTTAAAATGTGCCGCGTGCAAGAGAAAATGGCTGTTCACTTGATCTCTAAACTTCAAGTGAAAATCAAATCCGGCCGCAGATAATCGAGAATCAAAAATCGAGAATCGAAAATAGAAAAAGACCGCTGCGAAGCGGTCTTTTTTTTTGCCTTTTTCCCGGCTTAAAAACTGTCTAATAGTTTGTCGGGGGAGTTGGTAAAAGCTTCCTTCTTTTCAGGGGCATGTCGTCTCAACTCCTATATAATCCTGCTGACCATTAAAATTCTGGCCCGGATTTCGCTTAAGTGAATTTATCATTTTTTACTTGGAGTTATTTGCGTGAAGATGTGGATGCTGCTTCCTCTTGTTGCATTGGTGGCCTGTTCGAATAAGAACTCAGGTCCTTCGCCGGCTGTGCATGGGGAGAAGATCATCAATGGACAGACAGCAGCGTTCGACGGGGATCTGTCGCGATCGACTGTGGCGTTGGTGATGGTTGATGCGGATCGCACGAAGTCTTTTTGTACGGGTACGTTGGTTTCTAAGGACCTGGTTGTGACGGCAGCTCACTGTGTGGATCCCTTGCTGTCGGGATATCAAGTTCAAGTATCTTTTGGATCTGAAACTTATTCTTCCAAAAATGAAGGTGAGCTTAGGGAGATCGAAAGAGCTTATACGTATGACATGGTTTATCCGCCGCATGGGATGACCGATGCCATGCGCTCTATTAATGAATTAAAAGACGTGGCTTTGATTAAACTTGTGACTCAGGCGCCAAAGTGGGCGGTTCCTGTTCCTATATTGGGATCAGAGTCTTCGTTGGCTGCGGATCAGGAATTGTTGATCGCGGGGTTTGGTCGTACACAAGAGGACCAACCAGCGATGTCTAAATTTTTGCAATGGACAAACGTGAATATAGTGAAAGTTGAAGATCGTCGTATTGAAGTGGATCAAACCAAAGGCACAGGAGCTTGTTGGGGAGATTCCGGTGGGCCGGCTTATTTAAGAACGGATAAAGGCTTGGTTGTTGTGGGTGCCACCAGTGGTGCCGCCTACGGTGATCAGGATTGCCATCATAATGTGGTGTATGCTTCTCTTCCGGGGTTTCGTGATTTCTTGGAGAAAGTTGCGAAAGTTCTGGGTGGCGAAGCTTTGGTATTTACGGAATAAAAATTTAAAAAGGAACATTTATGAAGAAACTAGTTTTAATTCCGCTGCTCGCACTTGCAGCCTGCACAAAGAATAATCCAGAAGTTGCAAACATCGGTGATGCGAAAAAAGCCGCTATTATCAATGGTTATGATGTTTCAGATAATGAAGCCTATGCAGCTTCAACAGTAGGACTGGTCGCGCAAACTCGCGAAGGCAGTCTTGCGGCTTATTGCACGGGCACTTTGATTTCTCATGATTTAGTTGTTACAGCGGCTCATTGTGCTGAGGTCTTCGAAAGAGCTCCGACGAAAATTCTGTTTGGTGCGACTCTTCCTTCCGATTGGAATGATCCACGTTTGGTAGAAATTGAAGAAGCCATCAGTCACCGTGATTTCGGTATGAATGAACGCACTCAGCGTACGATTAATGACGTTGCTGTGGTGAAATTGTTGGGTGGAGCTCCTCAAGGTTATATTCCAGTTCCTATTTGGGACGAGGGACATGCATTGAAACCAGGTCATGCCATGACATTGGTTGGCTGGGGTCGCATGTCTGAAACGAAAACTATTAAGACGACGGTTTTGCAGAAAACAGAAGTTGAATTCGTACAAATCCGTGACCTTGATATTGTTGTCGATCAAACGCGTGGCTCAGGCGCATGTAACGGGGATTCTGGCGGTCCTGCATACATCGAAACATCGATGGGGTTGATCCTGGCTGGTGCGACTCGTGGCCCCGAGACGGGATATGTTGATTGCCATAACTACGGCAATTATACACTCCTTGTTAACTATAAAGACTTCTTGAATTATGCAGCTGAAACAATGCAAGGTGATTATCCGCAATTTGTAAGCCCTTAGGCTCGCGAATTTTAACTTGATGAGGAATGCTTTGAGATCATTATCGTTAATTATAGCGTTGATCCTGACAGCAGCTTGTTCCAGACAAGCTCCTCATCTCTATTCCTCTGCACAGATCCACTCTCAAGATTCAATTATTGGTGGCGAAGCTGTGAAGTCCTCGGACTTCGCACGTTCGGCAACTGTGGCCATATATACAACAAGCCGTCGCGGTTTGGAATTTCTCTGCACTGGCACTTTGATTTCTAACAATCTGGTGGTGACAGCGGCTCATTGTATGCAGTCGGTTTATACGATCGTGTATGTGAGTTTTGGAGAAGAACTTCCTAAATCCACTTTGTCGATGATTCGTGTCGAAGAGTTTATTTCTCATCCTGATTACGGGAATGTTCAAAAACCCGGAGAGGACACGGAACTTTACTGGACGACGGAGCACGATCTTGCGCTTTTAAAATTAAATACGAATGCGCCGATGGGCTTCTCTCCCATAGCCATCCATGGGGACACGGATAAAATTCCTTTGAAAAGTAAATTGCTCCTGGCGGGATTTGGAACGACCAATGATGAAAAGGGCACTGCGGCTCTTTCAATGAATCAAGTCGAAGTGACTCTGGATTCGTTAGTCGACGATTATTTGGTTATAGATCAAACTCAGTATAAGGGTGCTTGTTTCGGTGACTCGGGTGGCCCTGCGTATTTGCAAACGGCACAAGGGTGGGTAGTTGTTGGAGCGACTCATGCAGCACGCCCAGGTTACTTTGATTGCCATCACAAAAGTGATTACACCAGTCTTTCTAAATACAGCGCCTTTATTCAAAGTATGGCTGACGAATTACGGGCAGAAGCCCCCGTTTTTGTGACGCCTGTTGAGACATTAAAACGTCCAGTGCGTCCGCCGATCGCGATCCAGTAACGACCATTTTTACGTCAAAATTCACAAATTTTAATGCAACTGGTATTTTCGTACCCGTCAAAAGTCTAGTGATTTGGCGCCGTTAAAGTGTCTCAAAAAAAAATTGCAACTAGCCCTAAATTCTCACGATGAAACGCCGATAGGTACAAAGTGAGTCAAATATGATTGCAAATTGTTTCAAATAGGGAGGACAAGAATGTCACGCACAGTAATGATCGTGGTGAGCGATAACCAGGAAACCGTAGAAAACGCAAAGAAGTACTGGGAGCAGCACGATGTGACAGTTCAGGCTTATTCTTCAGCTCAATGGAGAGAAGGTCTTGATAATGCATTTTTCAGACAACAGCTTTCAGCTGGTGTTCCGGCTTTGATCTCTGGCAACAGCCCAGTGACGACTGATAACTCAGGTCACGGTAACTTGATCCAGTTCCCAACGCCGACTGCAGCATCTACTAACGTTCAAAAAATGGAAGAGATGGAAGCACACGCAATTGAGAACGCTATCGCTCAATACAAAGGCAACCTGACTGAAGCTGCTAAAGCTTTGGGTATCGGTCGCGCGACTTTGTACCGCAAAGTTAAGCAATATCATATTGATCCTTCTGCAGCTCGCAAGAAGAAAACTGTGGTTGCCGCTTAATTTTCGAAAGTCTTCGGCAATGGAAGTTGCTTAATGGACAATGGAAAATTGGAAAAATGGATTCCGCAAGGAGTCCATTTTTTCGTCAAGGATGAAATGTTAAATAGAATCGCCGCCGTATTTTTAACTCTGGGGTTTGCTTACGCAGCTTTCCAGCTGACGATGAATCAATCGTTTGTGAATCCGTACCCCGTGGTGTGCGACTTGGTTCTGGATAAAATCTATCTCCCGAACAAGGAGATTTCCCAGTGGCATCGACAATGTATGCAACGCAGTCAGATGGTCACTCCCTATACCAAAAAGAATCTTATTCTTCGAGATATCAATAATACCCTCAGCACCCTGCAGGTCTCTCACTTGGAAATCTATGATGCCCCGGAAGTTCGCGGTATCTGGAAAGGTGAAGTGAAGGAGACGGGGCTTAGTGGAGAGTTCGTGGATAGCGAACTTGTCGTGTTTAAAGTTTTCCCCCAATCACCGGCCGAGCGATTGGGTTTTAAAAAAGGTGACGTTATCGTCACGATCAATGGTGAACAACCAAGTTCTTGGGCGATGGAATCCGAAGCGGGCGACTATCAGGTTCACCGTGGGAATGATGAATTCACATTGAAACTTCATCCCGGCGTCGTGAAGCGTGACGAAAGCATGCAGATCACCAGGGTTTCAGACAAAATGGCTCTTTTAGAAGTTCCTTCATTCCGTGCCGAGTTTTTTAAAGACGAAAAAATAAAACCGATCGCAGATGAACTTAAAAAGTATCGCTCGGTGGTTATAGACTTAAGAAACAATGCCGGCGGCAATTTCGTAGCGGGCTTAAGATTCTTGTCGATGTTTATCTGTGAACCCACTCTGGTGGGGAGGCTGGAAAAACCGAAGTCGAATTTAGGCAAAGCGGAAATGCCGGATATTTTAAATGACGAAAAACAACTTGAGATTTTAGAGAAAAGCCGAGAAGTAAACTTAAGGACATTCCGCTCGGCAAATTGTTTTGCGGGCAGTTTGAAAGTCTTGGTGGACGGCAGAACTTCATCGGTAGCGGAGATGGTGGGCCAAGCACTTAAAGAGTATAAAGGGGCACCACTTCGCGGGGCTCCTTCGCGCGGGCAACTTTTAGTGGGCGTGTGGTATCCGATGGATGAGCTGGCGCCGGGAGTACAAATTTCTATTCCGGAAGCACTGTACATCAGTGGCAAAGGTCATCGTATCGAAGGCCACGGGGTGCAGTTAGATAAAGTACTCTACTATAATCTGCCGCAAATGCAGGCTGGCATTGATTCCTGGGTAAAATCTTACCAGGACTAGAGTCTGAAGAGTGGGGCTGGACCTGATTTTTGCGATTCGATATGAGACGATCATTGTGAGACGTCAACCAAGTTTTGTGCGTCTGTTTAATCGGTTATCGGTCATACTGAGTCTAAGTGAATTAAAGTACCGCCCAAGCGGCACGCCCTTCGCAGGGTAGCCTTTGAATGATCTACAAGCCAGCGTTGCTGGTTTAAGTTACTTTGCGATGGAGAACCAAACATGGGGAATGCAAAAGTGATAGAGTTTCCTAAAGACAAATCTTTCCGTAAAAGATTCCAGGACAAAGTCCAGGAGCAAAAAGCTGTCCTGGTACTATCTATCGCCTCTGTGGCCTTGATGACGGTCTTCGTTAACCAATGGTTGGTCGATAATTCTGAAACAGCTCTGGGGGCTCGTGGCAATCGTGGTATCGCTAGCTTCGAACCGGGTGTCTTTGCCCGTGACGTGAAGTGGGAACACGAAATCGCTAAAAAACTTTCTTCCGAAAAAACATCTTTCGTTGCGGCCTTGGCGGAAAAGCCAACTTTGCGCGATGATTTGATTTTTGGTTATCTGGAAGGCAAATACGGCATGAAGATCTCTCAAGGTAAAATCGAGAGTCTGGAATTCATCGACGCTCAAGCCGGTGAGAAAGCACTTGCGATCAGCAACAAAGCCAGTTTCCTGACGAAATATGCGGATGCATTCGGATTGGATTATTCAGAAGTAAGTCCGGTTCAGACGGCGGATGCCTCTGAACAAGTTTTCAACCTCATTGACGACTCCAAGACTATCGTAGGCAAAGCGCACTTTGGAATCGACTCTGAAGGTCGCGTTCACTCTCTGAGATTTACTCAATAAATCCTTTAGTCCTTTCTGTCCCAGGCCGATACGTTCTGTATGCTATTTCCAGATCTATCGGCTCCAGAAATCAATAATTCCAAACAGTTCAAGCAGGAGCCTGCGATCGCATTTGTTATGGATCGTTTCCTTGCCTTCGTTCTGGATTTTTTGATCTTTTCACCAGTCATCAGTCTTTTGGTGTCGGGCCTGGTTCGTCAGGCAAAAACTTTCTTTCTGCTGAACTCCCGTTCTGAAGAAGGGATTGTGGCGGCGTTATTGATCATGGCGGTGTCTGCAGTTGCTGTGATTTTGTTGCAGGCAGCTTTTCTATATTTAATTCAAGCGACTCCCGGTCAGTTCTTTTTGCAAATGCGTGTGGTGTCGTATCCACAACAACAAACGCGTCTGACATTTTCTCAGTGCCTGGTGCGCTCGGTACTGTGGTGTGCTTCCTTTGCGCTCCTCGCAATTCCATTTTTAGGAATTGCCGCTCATCCCTTGCGTCGTGCCTTCCATGAAAAGGCTTCTGATACCATGGTGATCACTTTGAAGAGCCGACATGATCGTGGTCCCGCACCGCATGAGCAGCGTTTGATCACCTCGTGGATGCAGTTAAGTTTTGCAATGTTCGCCTTGGTCGGTTTTTTGGGCCTAATGAAGAGTTATCACGGATTGACAGCAGGTGAGTATCAAGTGGCCGCTGGCAGCAGTGATGCCGCTTGCAAAGAAATCAAAGATAAAGAACTCATGGGACCACAACGTCTGGATGCTGCTTTGTCTTTGTTTTTGCTGAAAGAGATTTCTGCAGATTGCTTGCACAAAGAAGCTGAACTTTCATTATGGGGAGATCCGGTAAACTCGCAGACGATGGCCTACTTTGCCAAATTCTTGCTGAGTGAAGGTGCGGACCGTGTGGATTATCTTAAGAAAGTTTGTGAAGAAAGAACCTCCACGGGCTGTGTGTTGGCGCAATATCTGGATCATCCCGAAGACGTGCAACTGACGGATGCTTCTGAAAAACTTTGGGTCACCCAGGTTTTGGAAGCGGATCAGCGTTATAATCAACGCGATTTCGAAGGCAGTCTTGAGTTGATCGAGGAACTGCAATCTGTGACCGCTTTAAGACAGGCCATGGATAAAAAGTATGTCCGTTCGATCTGGGCTTTGCAAAAATCCATGGGGCATAAAAAGGGCGGTCGTGTTCCTGCGAGTGTTCATGGTGGGAAACTTTGGCTTGAGGACTTTAAGGAAAAATACGGTGTTCAATGATCGTACCTTGTCCTGAAGACCTTAGACAGTTTCAGCGCTTTCCTTTAACGCTCACTCTTGCGGCGTTGAATGTGTTCATTTTTATTTTGATCTTTAGTGGCGCAGGTAGTGACCTTTCCAACAATCGCCTTTTTGATTTAGAAGGGATGACCCTGACGGGCCGTCTTTATTATCAACACCTGCAAAATCTGCCTCCAGAAACCTTGGCTGAAACTCCGCAGTGGGTGCAGCAGGTAAGTACTTCTAGCAGCGAACAGCTGGCGATTTTAGGGGCCTATGCCCTTCGCGACTCCCAGTTTCTAAAGGACGGGGAGCTTCGCAATTACAAAGGTGATCAAGTGCAGATCGCAACTTGGAAAGAAGACTTTAAAAAATTCCGCACCGATTATAAAAAGCAGCTGCTATTTCGCTTTGGTTTAAGCTCTGTTGAAAAAGGTCCTCTGTCGTGGGTGACCTATCAATTTTCGCATTCCAATTGGATGCACTTGTTTTCTAACTTGCTGTTCCTGGTAGTG
Source organism: Bdellovibrio sp. KM01 (assembly GCF_013752535.1). Taxonomy (NCBI): domain Bacteria; kingdom Pseudomonadati; phylum Bdellovibrionota; class Bdellovibrionia; order Bdellovibrionales; family Pseudobdellovibrionaceae; genus Bdellovibrio; species Bdellovibrio sp. KM01. Next base: position 2,703,236 of record NZ_CP058348.1, on the reverse strand, counting down.
ATGGGAGCTGCGGTTGAAGGCTTGGCAGGAAGTGCTGCGCTTTTGGTGGTGTATCTGATTGGGGGCTTTGCAGGTGGCTTGGGCTTCTTGCTGTCTCAAGGGCAAGGGGTTGTTCCGATGGTGGGGGCCAGTGCCTCTGTGAGTGCGCTGCTGGCGTTTTACTGTGTGGCTCAGGCCAAGGCTCGTGTTCGTTATGTGTACTTTATCTCGCCTTTGCCAGAGCATTATGGTGCGATTTTTTTACCGACCCTTTTGATTATCCCTCTCTTTTTAATTACTGATCTGGCTAATCTTTGGTCAGCTCCGGAAGGTTTAGGAACGGGGGTGGCTTACGCGGCCCATTTGGGCGGCAGTCTTTTCGGTATCTTAGGTGGCTTTGCCTATCGACAAGGAGTCCTTTCAAGGGGCTCTTCCTTAACACAACCCTGACCGGGAATTTCTTATAGCCCCATTGACATATGTGCACTGATCCAGCAAAAGTGGTCAGCGACAGAGGCTGAAAAATCACCCCCTTTACCGAATGGTGGACCCGAATGAAGCTAACCCAGCTCATTAAGTCAGTGATTGTGTTTTCCACATTGTTTTTCGTTGGCGCTGCTTATGCGGCTCAAACGTCCCAAGCGATTCCATATTATGGAGTTGAGTTCTATCAAGACCTGGCATCTGGTAAAACCGATGCAGATCTCATCTACAGAATTAAATCAGTCCTGCGCAGCTATCACATCCCTCAAGATGGTGACTACGATATGATCGTTTCTGATTGCCAAGCGGCTAAGGGCTGCTACGCGCACACGAAAATCGGGTATAACGGCGCACGCGTTTGGTTGATGGGCAAATTCTATTTGGCTTACGATCAAAACTCTCACACTTATTCAGTTAAAGACTTTTACTGCGATAACTATAAAACTCGCGCAGATTTCCGCAGCAGAGGTGCGCCGGCTCCAGGTTCCATCCCTGACAACACTGTGGTGAACGTAGAGCACACATGGCCTCAAAGCTTGTTCAGCCGACGTTTCGATAAAGACACGCAAAAATCTGACCTTCACCATTTGTTCCCGACGGATTCTCAATTGAACTCGATCCGTGGCAACCAATGGTTTGGTGAAGTGAAATCCGACACGCAGACCTTGAAATGTAAAGCATCCCGCTTTGGTATCGGTGATGGCGACCGTGACGAGATTTTCGAACCACCTCAAAGTCACAAAGGTCACGTGGCACGCGCCCTGTTTTATTTCTCTCTTCGCTACGATCTGCCGATTCCACCAGATGAAGAAGCCATTCTTCGCAAATGGAACCGCGAAAATCCGCCAGACGATGAAGAGCTAGATCGCAATAACAAGATCTTCGAAGCTCAGTACAACAGAAACCCGTTCGTAGACTATCCAACTCTAGTGGACTCAATTCACGACTTCTAGTTCTGAATGGACTTAAAAATAAAGAAGCTCACCCAAAAGGTGGGCTTTTTTTATTGGGGCGGCGGGGGCCATTCTTGGTGGGTTAGGATCCCGATTCTGGGGATGACTTGCAGATCTCTTAGTAAATCCAGCGATACATAATTTTTCAGTACTTGCTTGGCTTTTTCGAGCACGGCGGTGAAGGGGCGGAAGTCCCAGAATTTTTGTGCGTTCTTTTGATGTCTGTTTGCGCCGGTAAATTTAAGCGCGATAGCTCCGGTCAGGGATCTGATGAATGGGGTGTAGCTGTCCTTGCTGTGCAGCCGGAGGGTGAGGTGCAGGTGATTGCCGCCGTTCGCGAAGGCTTCGATTTTAATTTTATATTTTCGGGCGAATTGTCGGCACAGATATTCGACCTGCTTCCAGTTTTTAAACTTTCGAAAACTGAGTGAACCCTTGGCTTGGCTTGATCGCAGAACCACGTGAAGTGGTTTTGTGGTGCTCAAAGGTCGACGGCAACGATAACGCGCTTTTTTAAACAGCGTGCCGCCGTGGGCTTGAGTCGATTGCAATCTGGGGTCCTCGAAAAGCGATCTTTGCATGAACGATGGTATATTAAAGTACTTCAAGCGTGGCAACTAAGTTGTTGGAAAGACTATTGAATGATTTGATTTTAGGAAGCTGCGAGTAAAGTTTTACTTCAAGAGTTCCAGGGAGGGTTTTTGAATAGTGAGATGGCTGAAAAAAGAGGGGTCAATGTGCGGCCTTAAAAAATCTTAAAAAAAGTGGCATAACACGCTTGCAATGTGTACCACAACAATGTCTAATTATTTCTACGGGAGGGGTGATACCAAGGAAGGTACTCGGGTGCATGATGTGCTCACCTCTATTTTTATACGAGATTATAAAGGCCGGAACTAATGTTCCGGCCTTTTTCTTTTTAAGCTCAACCATTCCACGAATATCCTTCTCACGTCCTCTTTGAGGGAACGCTATTCCTCAGGCTTAATCTTTTGAAAGGTGACCCCAGGCCTCACAGTGGGTATTTCTGCTCAACGAAACATTGTGGAGGATCAGTCCAATGAGACTTTTGGCAATCGGTTTGGTATTGTTTGGTATCGGTTCTGAAGCTATGGCGGCAGGCATAAATTGCAAAAATGAAGCAGCAGGTCACGCTTTGACTCAGATGATCGGGGAGATCGTTAAGGCCGATAAAAACGTCTCCTTGTATAAATTCAAGGCAGACCGTCCAACAACAGACGATGCTATAGAGTTGGCAAACGGGGATGTTAAGGAGACCTACACAGTAACAGTATTCCTTTATAAGGGAGCGACTGATGAGGATATCGAGCTTCCGCTAAACCGCACGGTCCGTGTTGATATTTTGAATACGAAAGCGGGTGCTTGCCAGCTTCACAAAACCTATCGCTCCAGCGGCGAATAGGGCCTTTAAAACCCTTAGGATTTAAAAATAAAAAACCCGCTTTTTACAGCGGGTTTTTTATTGGTTAGTTTGCTTGTCCCAAGTGCCAGTTTCCGTAGGAATCAAGGACTGGCGTGTCCTTATGGGGCTTTTGGCCGTCATTCAGCCACAGCAGGGCTTCGGAAATCAGCTCATAGTCCTTAATGTAGGTTGGAGTATGAATAGCGAAGCCAAAAAATGATTTAGAAAAGTCGATGCTGTCGTCTTTGTTGGCTTCCGTTCTAAAACAATTAAGTTTTTGAGCCAGCTTGTTGCTGAAGTCTTCAACGGAAATTTCCGGTGATTCTTTGATGATGTTCTCAATAAGTTGCAGCTGTCTTGGCGTGAACTTCGTGCAGTATTGCCAGTTGGAACCGACTCTTTTCTTATTGATGATTTTGGCTAAGCGATTCATTTCAGTCACTAGATCCGCTTTAAACTCTTTCGGAGTGACAGACGCGTGAACTTGGAAACCGATCAAAAGTGTCGTGATTAGGATAAGCTTTTTCATTATTTAACCTCGTGCAAAGTGATGCTGTCTAAGAGCTTTTCTTTGCCATCAATAGGGCGGTGAGTGAGATCTCTTAGGGTTGCGCGAACCAATTCAATATCCATCCAAAAAGCTTTTGTATTCGTCAGGATACCCCAGCCTTCGCGCTTAAGCTGTGGGAAAGCGATCGGGTAGCATTTAAGCTCATCCGACAGTTTCGTCAAAAACTCTTCTGTGGTTTGTTCAGAATTTTCACGAACGATATTTTTAATGGTTTGAACCTGAGTGTTACTTAGGCCTGTGCAGTACGGTCTTTTTTGAACGGCGATTCGATCCTGATTGGTAAATACCAGGCGACGGTTCATTTGCGCTACGTAGCTGTCCACGAACTCGTCTACTGACACCGAAGCCCGGGCTTGGGATCCCAGAATCATGGCAAAAGCTAAAAGTAAAAGGTGCTTCATAAAAGAGGTCCTCTTTCCAATGGAATACACCGTTTTAAGGTATCTGTATTGGTTCGTAAAGAGGGTGGGGGCGGGTCTGAACCTTTTGCCCGAGTGTACTGAAAATTGGCAGGGGCCCGGGTGGGGGGGCATTTAGCGTTTAATTGGCTTACAAGATAAAGTGCCAGCGCGGAGTGCGTCAGCAGGAAGAGGACAGCTCATGGGTTTTGGCTATCTGGTTCTCCGACGATCTCAAAGTCGTCAGTATCGATCTCCCTGAGGGAGAGCACCTTCGATTTGGCAAATATTAAACTTAGGTGGATTTTGGGATGCGTGTTAGGGTGCGCTTAGTTACTGCTAATTTCGAGTCCATGTTCAATTCTGTTCATTCCCTCCAAAGTAGCGCTCAAGCCTTTAGGAGGTAATAAATGAGTAAAAAACTATATGTCGGTAATCTTCCCTATTCTGCAACTGATCAGTCATTGGCTGATGCTTTCGCTGAGTGCGGAAACGTTGAATCTGCAAAAGTAATCATGGATCGCGAAACAGGTCGCAGCAAAGGTTTTGCTTTTGTTGAGATGTCCACTTCTGAAGAAGCAGCTGAGTCTATCAAACGCTTCAACGGTGCTCAGTTGGACGGTCGCGCTGTGACTGTGAACGAAGCGAAACCGCAAGAGCCACGCACGGGTGGTGGTGGATCTCGTGGGGGTTACAACTCTCGCCGTTCTTACTAAGACAAATACAATTCAATTTGATTTAACCGGCCCTTTAGGGGCCGGTTTTTCTTTTTTCAGAAGGGATCCGCATGAATGTACAGGTTATCTCTTTCAACTGCCTGCTTAAGAATAAAACAGGTCAACTCATCAGCTCTACTTTCAATCGCGAGGTTTTGACCTCTGTCGCACACACGGACTCCATCTTAATGGGGCTTTCCAAGGGACTTCAGAATCTGAAAAAAGGCGAAAAAAGAACGATCGCTGTTTCCGCTGAAGAAGCTTATGGTTTCTATGACCCTAAAAAAGTTATTTTATTTCCAAAAATGAAATTGCCTAAGAATTTGCGTGTCGGCCAACCTATTTCCATCGTTGGCAAAAGTGGAACTATTCGTAACTATATAGTTTTGCAGTTTCATGACGGCATGGTCAGCCTGGATGGCAATCATCCCTTAGCGGGACAGGATCTGATATTTGAAATCGAAGCTTTGGAAGCTCGAGACGCGACACCTGAAGAAATTCATGAATCTTTGAATGTCGTTTCAACTCAATTACTTCATTAATAAAAAAAGCCGATCGGTTAGGATCGGCTTTTTTCAGAAGGGGTACGCCCCGTAACAAATGGGGCGTGCCTATTCGCCTTCAGCTGGAGCAAAACCACGACGAAGCGTATTTTCTGTTACAGCAGCAGGTTCCATGTATTGTTTGATATAGTCAGGGCCACCGGTTTTAGAGCCGATACCAGACATTTTAAAGCCGCCGAATGGGTGACGATCAACCATGGCACCGGTGATACCGCGGTTGATGTACAAGTTGCCGACTTCGAACTCTTCTTTCACGCGAGCGATGTTCGCAGGGGATCTGGAGAACATGCCACCTGTCAGAGCGTACTCTGTGCTGTTAGCGATTTCGATCGCTTGATCCAAATTTTTCGCTTTGATTACCGCGACAACGGGTCCAAAGATTTCCTGCTGTGCTAGTTTCGCATCGCCTGGAACGTCGCCGAAGATTGTCGGGGGAACATAGAAGCCATTGTTCGGTGCCACACCTTTGAACAAAAGCTTATTCGTTTTTTCGCCTTCAGCGATGGTGTGCATGATGCGCTCGTAAGCTTCTTGGTCCACAACGGGGCCCATGTAGGCTTTTGGATTTTCAGCAGATTTCACCTCGATAGAGCGGGCGGCTTCAACCAGGCGTTCTGTGAAACGATCATAAACTTCTTCAAGTACGATCACGCGGCTGGCAGCTGAACATTTTTGTCCCGAGAATCCAAACGCCGAGTAAAGAACTCCGTCGACTGCTTCATCAAGGTCCGCATCGTTATCGATGATGACAGCGTTCTTACCGCCCATTTCGATAATGCATCTCTTGACGTGCTGTTGGCCGGATTGCACCATCGAAGCTCTGTTCAAAATGTGTAGACCCACAGCTTTTGAACCAGTAAAGGCGATCGTCGTCGTGAATTTATGGTTCACGATGTATTCGCCCACTTCTTCACCCAAGCCTGGAAGGAAGTTCACAACACCTGCGGGGAAGCCAGCCTCAACGATCATTTTCATCAAACCCCAAGCAACCACTGAAGATTGCTCTGCGGGTTTCATCACCACAGTATTTCCTGTCACAGCCGCAGCCGTCACCATGCCAGCCATGATAGCTAGCGGGAAGTTCCAGGGAGCGATGACTGCCGTCACACCACGTGATTTATAGATGTAATGAGAAAGTTCGCCTGGCAAGCCACCCACGCGAAGTGGTTTTTGAAGGTTGCGCATGTCGCGTGCGTAGTATCGACAGAAGTCGATCGCTTCGCCCACGTCCCCATCAGCTTCCGCCCATGGTTTACCAACTTCCAAAACTTGTTCCGCAATCAATTTAAAACGATCACGTTGCATGAGGTCCGCAAGTTTATCAACCAAAGCGGCACGTTGTTCCGCAGGAACATTCTTCCAAGTTTTGTAAGCGGTTTGGGCGGCTTGCATGGCTTGTTCTGCTTGCTCGATTGTGGCCATGTGGATTTTACCGACAACTTGCGAACTTTCAGAAGGGTTCACACGATCAAAGATCTTTGCAGATGTTTGTTCTTTGTTGTTGATCATCACAGGTACGTTGACGGGAAGGGAAGCACGCAAAGTCGCGATGGATTTTTCCATTTTCTCGCGGTCCGCTTTGACAGCGAAATCCAAAAGCGGTTCGTTGTAGAACTTGCCTGGCTTTTTCGGGAGAGTCGCGGAAGTTGGAGTCAAACCACTTGCAGGATCTTTCAAAAGTTCCGCGGTGGTTTTGTTATCAGCGAATTTTCCACGCAACCATGATTCATTCGAAGAGTTCTCAAGCAAGCGGCGAACGAGATACGCCATACCTGGAATCAATTCTCCCACCGGAGCGTATTCACGCATACGGTAGCCCATCTCTACGATGGTTTTTTTGATCGGCTCGGCCATTCCGTAGAGCATTTGGAATTCCAAAGCGTCTTTAGGAATATTTAATTGCTCAGCGTAAATCATACAAGCGGCGATTGTTCTTACGTTGTGAGACGCAAAAGCCGGGCGGATGTATTTGATGTTTTCCAGGAAGTATTTTGCGCACACTTCATAGTTCGCATCAGATTCAGCTTTGTTGGTGTAGACCGGAACCGGCCAGCCACGCTGTTCCGCTTCGATTGTTTCGTAATCCCAGTAGGCGCCCTTAACCAGGCGGACCCAGAATGGAGTGCCACGTTTTTTTGCGAAGTCCGTCAGCATTTTGACGTCTTCGAAAGAATCACGCAGATATGCCTGGATCACGATTCCAAAGAATTTGTAGTTTTTGAATTCGTCTTCATTGATAAGCTCTGTGTACGCTTCCAACGTCAGGTGCTTAACGGAGTATTGCTCCATATCCAAATTGATGAAGACACCTTTTTGCATACCCAGACGGAAAATAGGGCGCATGCGATCTTTTAGGATTTTTTTAGATTCATCCCAAGCCGAGTCTTTGATTTGCGAGTACAGTGCCGTCATTTTCACAGACACGTTCACTTTTGGAATTGCACCTTCATGATCGCGATCGATTTGAGGAACTTCATCCCATTTTTCAGCGTCTTTTGCGAGCCACTCGATAAGCTCAATGCATTTGTTTGAATATTCTTGCGCTTCTTTTTCAGACAAGATCGCTTCGCCCAAAATGTCGACTGTGAAAGTCATTTTGTTTTTGCGCGCTTTTTTCAGTACCGGCAAAGCATCATCTGGGTTTTCACCTGTGATGAACATTTGCGCCATGCCGACAACGTTCTTCTTAATCGCGCCGGCCATCAAGCCCGGAGCCAACGAGCCCAATCCAAGACCCACGTTGAATACGGGAGGAAGTTTTCCGCCGTCTTCAGCGAAGTATTCCTTCAAGTGGCGAGCCACTTCGTCGCCCGAGTTGATAGAAGGAAGCACGTCCACGAAACGGAACATGTTGGTTTTGAATTTTTCATTTTTCATACTCCATTCCATGATGGAGCCGTACCAGAAATCTTTGGAGAAGATGGAAGCCTTGGATTGGCCTTCCATACGTTTCATGATCTCTTCGCCACGAGTGACGATCTTCGATTGGATATCGTTCATAACTAAGCCTTTGTGTGCGAGCGAAAAGGGCCCGCAATTCTTCAATATGATTGCGTGGAATATTCGCTCTACAGGCTTAGATTTTCAAGGAAATTAGATGGAGCGGGCGCGCGCTATTTAACGGTCCATTTGTGAGTGATTTTCCCCACAATTTCCGCCACCAAGACATCGCCAGGTTTCACGGGCCCAACTCCTGCGGGGGTTCCAGTTAAAAGCAGGTCTCCGGCCACAACAGGGAAGTATTGACGCACATAGTCTATTTGCTCTTCATAGGAGAAAATCATAAGTGACGTATTGCCGTTTTGGCGAAGCTCGCCGTTGACCATCAGTTTGATGTCGATTTTCCGAAGCTCATCCAAATCTCCCACGGGGAAGAAATTTGAAATCGGACAAGCTTCAGTAAAACTTTTTGCCAAGGTCCAAGGTTGGCCTTTGGCTTTTAGCTTCGATTGTAAGGTGCGTTCGGTTAAATCCAAAGCCACACAGGCTGCGGAGATCTGCAAGTTTTCATCAAATTGCAAAGCGATCTCCACTTCGTGATGAACATCCGTCGCCCATTTCGGCAGATGTATTTCCGAGTGAGCTATGGTCGCACAGCTGCCAGCTTTCAAAAATACTAATGGCTCCGTTGGAACCTCATTACCCAATTCTTTCGCGTGTTCGACATAGTTGCGCCCGATGGCCCAGATATTTTGAATCATGTGGAAACCTTTTTCAGTTCAAGAAATTTAAACATTCCGTCTTTGGAAATTTCAAAACCCACGCACTGACAAGGTATCCAGTGGCTAAAGCGGTCGTCTGACAAATCCGTTTCGCTGGGGATGACCGCCATGGCTTCAATAACCCAGTCATAGTGCGAGCACATGTAAATCACATCATTTTCCGCTTCCGTGGCTTTTTCCAAAAGGTTGGAAATGCGTCGACGAAAGATCTGCAAGGACTCATCGCCTTGTTGTTCCAAAAGAGCTTCCTGGTCTACCAAGGGCAACTTAAGTTGTTCTGACAGAGGACGAAAGGTGCTGTGAGTCCGTTTTCGTGGGGAAACCCAAAGCTGAGTGGGTTTTGGCATTTCATTTTTAAGTACTAAATCCAAAAGAGTCGACGCCTGACCATGGCCCTCGGGAGTCAGGTCGGGATCTCCAGAGAAATCCATGGCTTTTTGGGCGTGGCGAAAGATATAAATCTTCATAATACGGCTCTGCTATTGAAGCTTGAATTTATAGTGACGCTTTGTTAGTTTCGGCTGTTATTTTCTATCTATTTTGGGAGTTTGTCATGGGTAAAGAACGTGTTCACCGCTTTGTCTCCAAAGATCTGACAGTGCGTATCGCTGCAGTCAATGCAACGGAAGTTGTTCGACACATGCAGGATCTACAAGATACCTATCCTTTGGCGACAGTAGCAGTTGGCCGCGGTATGGTGGGAGCCTTGTTGATGGCATCACACTTGAAGGATGGGCAACAGGTCGGTCTTTTGTTCCGTGGGAATGGTCCTTTGAGCAGCGTCTATGCAGAGGCAAGCTATGAAGGTCATGTGCGTGGTTACACACCAAATCCACACTACCAACCTGAAAATTACGACAATGGCTTGAGCCTAAAAAAAGCGATCGGTATCGGTCTTTTGACAGTGGCTCGCCACCAACCCTTCCAAAAACAACCCTTCCAGGGAACTGTGGAACTGGTGAGCAGTGAAATCGGCGACGACATCGCTCACTATTTACACCAATCCCATCAAATTCGTTCTTTGGTTTCTTTGGGCGTGTACCTGGATCAAAACGGAAAAGTCCAATCTGCAGGTGGAGTCATGATTGAAGTGATGCCAGGTGTGGAAGAAGACATGGTTGAAAAAATCATTTCTAATTACGAATCGAAAAAACCAAACATCTCAAAAATGTTGAACGAAGGTGCGACTTGTGTCGACCTGGTAGCTCCCTTCATGGAAGGCATTCCTTACGAAGAAGTTGAGCATAACTATACTGTTGAATACTCTTGCCCATGCACGAAGGCTCGCGTGATCCGCGCGCTGGAAGCGATGGGGGAGGCAGAACTTCAAGATATGCTGGATAAAAAAGAAGAAGTCCACGTGACTTGCCAAGTGTGCGGCAAACCGTACGACGTTTCGCTCGAAGAAGTGCAGGATCTAAAAAATTTGTTACATCGTGAATCGATGAACTAAAAAAAAAGGGAGCTCAAGTAGCTCCCTTTTTTTTAGTCTCAGTATGAGACAACTCGTTTTGAGGCGTCATTCGATAAATGTCACTTGTTGATAGTTTTGGCGTCCAAATTCGCGGTGGTGGGCGACGGGGTGGAGCAGTCTTTGCTTTGTTTAGGGGTATGATAAAACCATCCTTAAACCTTATTAAACGCAGCTCTTGGCCCTGGATGTCGGCATTTATGGCGGCCATCCTGGCGATCTCTGTTCTTAGCTTCGTGGTTGAGGTTCGCCGTGCGCAAGGTGCGGTTGCCCAGTATTTTGCGATCTGGGAAGAGGACATTGCAAAGTCTTTGCTGGTAAAGCAAGATTCCACTTTGCTGGATAAAATCCTGGGGCAACTTAAAGAAGTTCATAGCTCGGTCGCACAGGTTTCTGTGAAACCACGTGATGGCATGTGTTCATTTGAAAATGATATTCCAATCACTTTGTTCTCGCTGCCCGCGGGGCAAGTGCAAGTTTGTTATTCGAGTGCGGATTTGGCCTTAAAAACAGTGTCTTCGCCGATCTTTTTGATTGGTATCTTTTTAGGTTTGGTTTTCGTTTCCTTTGGTTCAAGACGTGAACTTTTAAATCGTCTGCAAGAGCAAAAGCTGCAATCAGAACTGGATCGCAATAAAGAAATCTCTGAAATTTCCCGCCAGGTGGCGCACGATATTCGTGGACCTTTGATGGCGCTCACGACTTTAACTCAACTTTCTCACGAAATGAGTCATGAAAAGAAAGAACTTCTGGGACTTGCCGTGGGGCGTATTCGCGGAATCGCCGAAGATCTTTTGCAACGTGGCCGTGCTATGAAACAAGAAGATCAATCTGTGGCCCAGTCCGCCAATGCCAAGAAAACGGTGCAGGGTGCTGACGTGATACAGGTCGCAGACCGTATTTTAAAAGAATTTAGATTTTCTTATCCAAATATCGAGTTCACGTGGCATCAACATGTGAAGGCTGAAAAGTTGATTGTGCCTTTGGATGAAATCAAGTTGTTGCGAGTTTTGGGAAATATTTTGAATAATTCGGTTGAGGCGGCTCCGGAATCTGAAGCGAGTGTGAGTATTTCCCTGCTAGATCGCGATCAAAACTGGCTTTTACAAATCATGGACAACGGCAGTGGTATTCCTGAAGATATTCTTCCGCAATTAATGGAAGAAGGAAAAAGCTTCGGTAAAGAAAATGGCAATGGCCTGGGACTTTTTGATGCCCGCAAAGCTTTGCAAGCCGTCGGTGGTGATTTGCAACTTCGTTCTCGTGTGGGAGTGGGCACTCAAGTGATCATGATCATTCCAAAAATCACAGCACACACGACGGCAAAAATCTCTTAGTTTTCGATTTTAATTCCTAAAACATTTTCGATAGTCTTATCGTAGATATCTTTTTTCTTTTGCCCGGCACCTGCCGGGTCTTTTTTTCTGGCCATAGCCAAGTCCACAGTAAAGGCTCTAAAAAGATCTGATTCCTTATCTGTAGATGAAACATTGAAATGATATTCGCGGTCTTTGCAGTAAGCTGTCATTGCCACGGGGGCTTCCAATTTTTTGGCAGCTGTCAGTTGAATTTCAGACACGTTCAGAGTGGTGATTTTAGTTTCGAGAACAGACTCGGGGACGGCTTCGACATTTTCGATAGCACATGGAAATGTAATGACCAGGGGAGCCTTCTCACGAATACCCAGAGTTCCGGAAATTAGCATCGCCTCGGGTGACGTCTGAGGGATTTCCATTTTCGTAATGAGTAAACCCCAAGGATTTTCCAGAGTTCGTTCTGTGTCTTCAATTGCCAAATCCACAGCCACGTAAAGTTGATTAACTTTCCCCTGTTGTTCACTGATTTGCAAAGAGAGCAGGGCGCGGTACTGATTGCCGCCTTTATTGGTGAGTGACAGCAAAAGACTGCGTTGGTTCAAAGACTTGCTTTGAATCTTATCACGCAGGCGCTGTACTTCTTGGATGCGCTTTTCACGCAAACTTTGCGACATCAAAAAAGTCAAAGACGTCTGGGATTGCCAGAAGTTATTAGAGTCATAGGTAAAATAGCGATCCAGATATTGGCGCATGAAAGTGACTTTTTCCATCTCGCTCAGCTGAAAATTTTGGGGGCGATCTTTATCGGCCCCCGACATGTCTGTCGTGATCGCAATCACCCTTGGGTTTGATCTTAATTGCCAGTAAAGAACACTCACGACGGAGGCCCATAAAAAGCTCGCTGCAAATAAGATCTGCCAAAGATTTTTTTTCATCAGTCGTTCTTTTCAAGAGGCAGGATTTCAATCATCTGGTCGCGATGATATTTTTTGTTGGGACCTTCATCAACCCACTGATCAATTTTGTAGAGCTTGATTTTAGCTTTGCCGCTTTGGAAGTACTTTTTATCCGCTGCGCCTTTGGTTTCTTTTAGCAAAGTGGCAGTTCCGCTTTGAAAGAAATCCAGTTGTGCTTTCATCTTTTCATTTTCAAGACGAACCATATCCATATCATTTTTATCATTGAAATAGAAATTCGCGGCTACCGCTGCGACAACACCGACGATACCGCCCCAGTACATGGCATGAAGCTCGGCTCTCTCATCTTCGGGAGCTGTTGATGCCCCAATCACGGCGCCGACACCCACGCCGGCAAGAGTGGTCGCCAAGCGACTTTTTTGGTTGGTCGCACAGGCAGAGAGCAGGGAGCACACGCACAGAAGTAAAATCGATTTTTTCATGCCTTAATGCTAAGGATGTTTAGTCCAAGTGTTAAGTAAAAAAAAAGGCCTCTTAAGTTTTTCCTTAAGAGGCTGGCTGGTTTACGCTCCGACTTCGTCGGGCTGGTCTGCACTCCAACTTCGTCGGGCTGGTCTGCACTCCAACTTCGTTGGGCTGGTCTGCACTCCAACTTCGTTGGGCTGGTCTGCACTCCAACTTCGTTGGGCTGGTCTGCACTCCAACTTCGTTGGAGTAGGGGGCGACTACAGTTTTTGAATGATTGCATCAGTAAAGGACTGAGTTGTCCCTTTACCACCCAGGTCACCTGTACGAGCGTTGATATCAGACAATGCTGCAATCAAAGCTTTCATGATAGAGTCTGCCTTGCCGTGCTCACCAATGTGTTGAAGCATCATCACTGCAGATTGCAAAAGCGCTGTTGGGTTGGCTTTGTTTTGGCCTGCGATATCAGGAGCAGAGCCGTGAACAGCTTCAAAGATCGCAGCTTTTTCACCGATGTTTGCGCCCGGTACAACACCTAAGCCACCGACAAGGCCTGCGCACAAATCAGATAAGATATCACCGTACAAGTTTTCGGTAACGATCACGTCGAATTGTTGCGGGCGAGTTACCAGCTGCATACAGGCGTTATCTACGATAACGTCTTTCGTTGCGATATTTGGATACTGCCAGCCAACTTCTTGCGCGACTTTAAGGAACAAACCATCAGACATTTTCATGATGTTTGCTTTGTGCACGATGGCGACTTGTTTGCGACCTGTTTTTTGAGCCAAGTCATAAGCATAGCGAGCGATTCTTTCAGATCCACGACGAGTGATACGTTTGATAGACTCGGCCGTATTTTCATCAACCATGCGCTCGATACCAGCATAAAGGTCTTCGGTGTTTTCGCGCACAATCGTCAAATTTACGTCAGAACAAACGCACTGAACTCCCGGAAGAGAGCGAACAGGGCGTACGTTGGCGTAAAGATCGAATTTCTGTCTCATCGTAACGTTGATAGATTTGTGACCACCACCCACCGGAGTTGTCGTTGGGCCTTTGATTGCCAGGCGAGTTTTGTTGATGGAATCAACTGTGTTTTGAGGAAGAAGGTCGCCAAGTTTTGCCAGGGCGATCTCACCGGCTTGATGCTCTTCATATTCGAAGGGGGCATGCACGTGTTTTAGAACACGGATTACTTGGGTCATAATTTCGGGACCAATACCATCACCAGGGATCACAGTCAGTTTCATCATAGTTTGCCTTTCAGAATGCTCATTTTTACCAAGATTGGGCTCAAACCTCAATATATTGGTTTTAAAACTCCCCATTTGCGGCGGGAGGGTGGCAAAAACTTAGACACCTAAAATAGCAATAAATACAGATACTTAGTTGAGTTTTGGTGGGGTGACTGTGGCGTTAACAGCGGAGTGACCGTCTCATGCGCCGAATGCCAGAAAACGTAATTATTTAAAAAGTGTGGAATTTCAGTGGGTTAGTTCTGTCCCGGGGATGGAACAGGGTGGTCCTTTCTTTGTAATAGGTAACGACAGGAGGACTCGCTCATGTGGAAGTGGATTGGCGTTGCATCGCTAGTTGTTATGGCTTTGACCCTAGAAGCCTGTGCGCCGAAATCTCAGGACAGCTGTGGTTTTGTTCAGAATGCCTATGGTGAGCGCGTGTCGTGGAAGGCCGATGTGCCCGTGACGATGTACCTTCACGAGTCTGTTCCAGAACAATACGTGGCAGCCATCGTCAGTGCTGCCCAAACGTGGGAGCGCAACTCCGGTCGCAGACTATTTAATATCGTCACATCTCCTCGCATCACGGGTCCCAACAAGCCCATTCAAGACGGTAAAAACGTGATCTATTTCATGGATACCTGGGAAAACGACAAGCTTTCAGAGCAAGCACGGACAACTGTTTTGTGGAATGGTGACCAGATCAAAGAAACAGATATTCGCGTGAATACTAAATTTACGTTCTATTGGAACCAGGGCAAATCCAACTCTGCCGTGAACATTGAGGCTTTGGTGCTTCATGAAATGGGGCATGTTTTGGGACTCAAACATAATGATCAAGGTGCCTCTGTGATGGCGACTTACCTGAAAAACGGGGACGACCGTACGGAACTTGCCTCCCAGGATACAGTGGATCTGAAGTGCGAGTACTAGTGACTCAGCTTGTAAAAGTTTTATGTAAGTTTATTTAAGTTGAGAAGTCTTTTTTTAGAAATAGAATTTTATGTCGGCGCCTCCAAAGGTGCGCAGAATCAGGAGTTCACGATGAGAGTAGTAAATAAAAATGAGACAGTAAAAGTTGAAGAAAACGCAGTTACTGAATCATTCATGGACTCTTTTGTATCTTCTGAGCCCGTTGCACACACGAGTTACCACGAACTTTCTGATAAGCCTGTTCAAGAAGTCGATGCAATTACTCAATTGCACGCTAATCTCGAAATGCTTTACGATATACAAACAAGATTTAGTTTCGTTATGCGCGAAGTGCGTTATCTTTTGAAGGCCTAAACGCCGTTTAATTGAGCCTGACAAAATACTTACAAGTTTTTCATTACATTCAAACACATGTTAGATGACATATAAGAAATTTTCGCATTTGATGTTCTTCAGAGGAGAACTCCATGCAGGATATGATTAAGTCAACATGTGCACACGTATGTATCCCGACTGGCGGAATTCATCCTATCGTTCAACGCCAGTTCCAAAAGTGGGGTCTTACGAAAACCGAAGGTGACATCGGTCTGTTGCTGCTTAAGGGTCTCAGTCTGCGAGCTATTGCTCAAACTCGCGGAACATCAGAGACTACCGTCAGACAACAAGCATTGATTCTATACAAGAAAGCATCCGTAGAGGGACGTCATCAGTTAGCGGCTTACTTTCTTGAAGATCTTCTGAATCCTTGCCAAGTGCCTAAGTTCGAGCTGTCATAAGGGACCATCCGGTCCCTTTTTTTATTTCTTTTGTTCTGCGTGTGTTGAATTAGGCTTTGCGGCTAAAGCCGGTGGCTGAACCTTTTGGGATCGTATAAACCACGAAGTCGCCATCGCGTTCTCGGGTCATGCCTTCGGCGATAATGGGTTTGTCGAAATTAAATTCTTCACGGAAAGTTTGAAAACTGCTGGAGCTCACGGCTTTGGATTCGTCTTCAACTTTATCTTTAAATGCACGCTGACCAGCGACGATGGCTTTGTCTTTTTGAATGTTCACGCGCACAGCATCTTTTTCATGTTCAGGTACGAATGCTCTTAGAACATAAAAGTTTGAGGACTCCTGAAGAACGCTGCCACGGTTTTCGACTTTATAAAAAGGATCGTTTTCTTTTGCCTGGTATTTGCCAGCTTCCTTCACGAATTCCGCACGGGTAGCAGCTAGTTCCTTGGCATACATTTCTTCTTGGATGCTTAAAGACTCGCGGTTGGCGGCATTGTTTTTAACGTATGTACTTTGGAAGTGGTCGTGCTGATTTTTAAGCTCTTTTTCGTAAGCTTTTTTATTCTGCATAACCCGTTGGCTATACTGGGAGTTCAGATTTTTTTCTTTGCTGTCCCATTGCTGCTGATTTTTTTCATAGCGTTTTTCGGCATCCGCATCAGAACGAGCTAGCTTCTTTTCTTGAATCTGTTGTTGAGCAGCGATTTTGCCTTCACCACGCTCGCGAACTTCTGCGAATTCTTTTTCTTGCTTTACGCGCAGATTTTCCTGAACGTTTTTGCCACGCTCAACTTCATTGTTGATGGCTTTTTCATTGGAAGCGCGTTGATTCTCAAGTCGTTTATCGGCAAACGAACTGATCTCTTTCATGTCCTTGTTGTAGCGTTCTTTGGCGTTTTGCACGTCGGTCGCAGATTTTTCGCGAATCGCACCGATCTGATTTTGCGCATAGTCTTGGGTTTCTTTGATTTTTTTACCCGAGTCCTCTTGAACAATCGCTAGCTGTTGCTGGCGTTTGTCGCGGGTCTCGTTCAATTTTTCATCGTAGGACTTTTGCAGGTTCGCAGTGCGCGAGTTGTAATTTTCCGTAAGCTTCTGACGTTGCTCGACAGAATCATCGACCATTTCTCTTTGGCGCTGACGGATGTGATTGATCGCAGCTTCATTGCTTTCACGCACATTTTCTTTTTTTTCAGCGTAATGGCCGCGCAGCTCTTCTAACTGATCTTCATTTTCTTTGCTGATCTGTTTTTTCTTACGATTGAATTCCGTCTGAAGTTCATTCAGCTCGGCTTGTTGAGATTTACGCGTAGAATTGTCGATAGATGACATATCTACTAGTGTATCAAAAAGAGGCAATTCGATTAAGGTGCTGGACTGTCTGAAGAGGGAATCTGGCCTTTCGGGTTGGGGCAGTGGGGAGTCATTCCACCAGTCCTGCCATAACAACGCCAGGTATCGATGTAAGTCACTTCTTCGTC
The DNA here is from genome assembly GCF_013752535.1 of Bdellovibrio sp. KM01. Taxonomy (NCBI): domain Bacteria; kingdom Pseudomonadati; phylum Bdellovibrionota; class Bdellovibrionia; order Bdellovibrionales; family Pseudobdellovibrionaceae; genus Bdellovibrio; species Bdellovibrio sp. KM01. The sequence continues at coordinate 2,685,827 of NZ_CP058348.1, read as the reverse complement.
GGCAGCGACGGGATAGAAATAACGATATTGAACGTGGTCCAGGGTGCTTTCGACCAGACGAAAGCCTTGGTCGCCCTCGGCGGAAGCGTTTGCGGCAGCTCCCGCAGGGGCGCGCTTGCTGATCTTTAAAACGAAAACGCGGTACTCAGCGTGACTGAGAACCGGGCTTAAGAAAATAAAGAAAGCCGATAAGAGACGTCGATATTTCACAATACCCCTTATCGGCTTTGCGGTGGGAAAACATTATGGAATGGGAATTTCGCAGGTAACGCATCCAATGCGCATGGCTTTCGCCGTTCGTGCATCCTGCAAGTGCGGCGAATTTAACTTAAGAGCCGTCGTGGTACTTAGTTTCATAACGATAGAATAGCATCGGAATTCCGCGTTGCATTATTTTTCGATCTCGATGTCGAATTAGGACTCTAAGAAATCGACAGAAATTTGAAGATCTCAAAAATCGCCAGAAATGTTTTGAAAAGTGGAAAGGTATTAAACACTTTCCCTTGGGAATGTGTCAGATGTGAGGAGGTTGCTATGGCTTTAAGCAAAAGCAATGCAGCTCCGTCGGTGCGGAGCTAAAAAAAATCCGTTTTTGTGAAACGGATTTTAGTGGGAGTGTTCGTGATTGGCGCGAACTGTATTTTCAACAATATGAAAATACGCTCTGACAAGCATCTGGTAGCTTTCTGAGTCCAAGGCTTGCAAGTACGCCATTTTCTCGAAATAGGTTTTTTTCGCAATGAGTTCCGTCATCACGTCTTGGACCTTTTTCATTTTGTCGAAGCTGTAGAAGTCTTTGTCGTCTGTGACTTCTTTAAGAACATTCGCGATGGTCGTGTTATCAAACAACACGTGAACCCCCATCGCAGAATGAGAGAGAAGAGCCTCCATACGTTCAAGACTAGTTTCTTCTAAATTAGCCAAGATCGCCTCCTTGCGCCTTGATAGGACCATAATTTACAGCTCAACATATTTTCGATGGTGAGGAAGAAATCTAAGAGTTGCAAGGGGAAAAAAACGAGGTCATGACGGGCCTTGTCGTGTCAGATTTTTTTCCTGTTGTTGCGAGGCAAGATTTCTCTCAATAATAGGCAATAAGGAGCCACGATGGCCAAAGCAAAAACTCGTCCTGTAAAAGCCAAATCTATCACTGAAAAAGAGTACATTGTCGTTGATGAAAAAGCCGGTCTGATCTTTGAAACCGAACAAGATCTGTATGGCTATTTTGAAACGATGATTAAAAAGTTTCAGGATGAGTATCAATCTTATCGGACTCCTGATGACTTCTCTGACGAAGATCAAATGTCCCGCGAAAATTATTTGGAGTCCACATTGGATGATCCAGATGAAGTTTGGATGGATAACTCGGCTTCCGATGATTACGCGGTTTATTATTTTATCCGTGAGTTCGAAGAGGGGGCGACGGCCTTTAAGTACATCGCTATTGGTTATATGGCGGAAGAGGAAGAATACCCAACCTTCGTGTTCATGCATTTCCCAACCCGCGACTCCCATGTTTGGCATCAGTATCAAAAGCAAGAGATGGTCTATGACCGTGGTTATGCTGAAGCTTCTGAAGGCGCGATTGAGGGCGATGCGATGCTAGAGGGCGATCCTTTGGCGGTGGGTCTTTATCAGGCGATGATGAAAGTGCGCACGGACAAAGACATCCCTCAGGATAAGTTTCAAGAGTTTGCGGAGCTTCGTGAAGAAACCATTGAATCCGCCGATGAAATCTGGAGAAAAACTGATACTGAAGGTCACGTTCTGGTGAGCTTTATTAAAGAATTCCCGGATCATGAAACTAAAGATTTGGTTTATGTTGCTGTCACTCAAGAAGATGAAGAAACCAATGTTCACTCGTTGTTATTCTCATTCCCGACAAACGATGAAGCTTTGGTCGATCGCTATCGCCAAGGTGAAAACTTACAGGCTGAAGAAGTAAGCCAGGAGTCTTCGCACTAACCAATGATTTGGCCTTATATCATCCTGTCCTATATTAGTTTATTCGTGTTTGGTCTGAGCGATAATGTGCGAGGACCTTTATTCCCCGAGATTATGAAAGAATTTGCAGTGAACGACTCCATGGGATCATGGATGTTCGCTTTAAGTTCCATCTCTGGCTTTCTTTCAAGCTATCTTGCCAGACATTTGCTGCGACGTTTTGACCGCTTAACAGTGTTAAGGGGCGGGGCGATTGCCTTAATCATCTCTTTGGTGGGGCTGGCAACAGCACCTCATTTTTATGTGTTCCTGGTGTTCTCGCTTTTTTTCGGTATGAGTTTGGGGATTGTAGGACTGATTCCCAACGTCCTGGTTTCTTTGGGCTCCAGCGAAGAGCGTAAGCAACAGCTGTTATCGGGTCTGCATGCGATGTATGGGGTGGCAAGTTTTTGCTCTCCTTTGATTGCAGCCTCTGTTGAATATTTGACGGGGAGCTGGCGCTGGACATTTGGAAGCATCACGATCGTGCCGTTGTTTTTGTTGATTTATACCTTCCACGGCAGCCACGAAAATTTGCATCAAAAAGCGGAGTTCGTTCCAGAGAATCATAAACTCAACAAAGCCCGTAATTTTAAGCCACAGATGTTTTTGGCATTGATGGTGAGCTTCTGTGTTTGTGCCGAGATCATGATTTCATCACGTTTAGCTCTCTTCATGCGCAGAACCGCGAACTATGATATGGAGCACTCAAGTCTTTATGTGACGTACTTCTTTGTCGGTATGCTGACGGGAAGATCTTTGTTCGCCTTGATTAAGTTTCCGATCAGTTTGCGTGCTCAGCTTTCGATTTCTTTGGTGTTGACGGCCCTTTGTACTTTTGGCGGTATCTATTTGCATCCTGTGTTTTTGCCTATCGCAGGTTTCACGGTCGCGCCATTTTATCCTTTGGCGATCACGTGGATATCGACAAAGTTTCCGACGGATCTTGATTCCGCAGTTTCGTATATGATGGCAACGGATTCGATGATGCTAGTGGGAATGCATTTGATGGTGGGGCACTTTACCGATAACAACGGTATTGCATTTGCGATGCTCTTGGGTCCCATCTATTGCTTCTTGTCGTTTCTTCTGGTGAACAGCTACGAATATTTCTTTGAGCGCCATCAGCCACAGGATGACTCCAACATCGCCTGAAAAGGAAAACGCCAACCTAGGGGGGGGGCCAGGTTGGCGTCTGTTTTTGGGGGTGATTTCAATTTACTCCGACACTGTCGGAGTGCTTCCGACTTAGAAGCAAAAGTTTTGTGCCATGCTTTGGAACTGAGAAGTCGTGTATCCGGTGCTTCTGTAAGAATAGAACGGGTGAAGCTGTTGCAATACACCAGCGCGAGCAGCGCCAGATGATTCAACCGCATAAGCATTTGGGTTTGCAGAGAACAGTGGCAGAAGTCCATTGATCTCATTCACGGATTTATTAGTCGAAGAGTTGTAAACCGAAACTTTCAAAGCATCATACTCACCATTCGTATCTTTAAGGTTCGCAAGAATAATCACGCGACCAAAGAAGGAAGTAGGCGAAGAGTAGCCCATCGAAAGAGCCATCGCAGAGATATCAGTCCATTTGATGGAAGTACCCCAGTTCGTAAGAAATTTTTTAGTTTGAGAATCATAAAGAGCCACCGGAACCGCAGAAGAATCCAAATAAGTAGAGCCATTTGAATTAGCCAACCATTTCCAAAAAGCGATATAAGAAGTACCAGAAGCAAAATCAGTTGGCAGAGCTGTAAGCTTCAACCAAACAAGATCCATACGGTAAGAGTTACCTTCCGTATAAGCCATTTGACGAACCGCCAAATTTGTACCCGAAGTAGAGTTGCAAACAGCAAGAGCCTTAGAATCCGACTCAGACACAGAAGAAATAACACCACGGCTAGCCAAATCTGTCGATTGTGCACCAGATGATCCACACGCCGTCATAAGCGCCGCACCTGCAACCAACATCGTAACCATCAAATATTTTTTCATTGTAGTGATCGTATTCATAAAGCCCCCTTGCACACTGTTCACAAGACATAAGAGCAACATGAATGCCATAACTCACAATGAAACAACAAATTAACCCAAACAATTCCAACAACTTAAACCCTACAAATTTCTCCTAAAATCCCAATCTCAATCCAATACGCCGAACGTGCCCAGAAACGGCAGCCACCCCACGTCCCCATTCTCAAAGTGAAGCAAATTGAAATCCCAAAAAACCAGTTTTGTTAATTCAATCGTTTCTCGATCGAAGCCAAATCTTCTCAAAGGGTCTCTTGTTTTTGCGCGAACGTATCAACCCGAATCACCAGCAAGTCTCCTTGGGGAGCCCCCGCATGCAGCGACCTCCGTGGGCGCATGGATGCGCGCACCCGCCAAAGGCGGGCCACGGCTGAGCCACGATGGCGTGTCGCGGAATGCGGGGGCTCCCCAAGGAGACTTGCGGGTCGAACCGAATTAAAACGAAAGGGAAAAAAAAGAAACCCTCCCCGGAATGGGAAGGGTTTTAGGGAAAATCCGTTTTATTAATAAAACGTGTTTTAAGAGTTTTTCAATTACATCGCGCAACGATAGTCTGCTGAGTAGGAACCGTTTGGCAATGAAGAAGTGAAGGTAACAATTTTACCGCTCACTGAGTAACCAGTCGTGATCGCAACACCCGATGAGTTTTTCAACACGAAGTCGATTTTACCATCGTTGTCAGAGTCAATTGGATTACAGCTTAAAGAAATCGATCTTGCCAAAGACACTGCGGCATTACCAGCATTCGATAAGATGGAAGTATAATCCGAAGCACATACTGAACCAAGCACTCCACCAGTCATATTAGCCAGTGAGGAAGTGATAGGAGCATATGAAGCCGTCGAGCATGAAGAGTCGGATGGTGCTTTTACAATAGAGTCCACCATCATAACTTTTTCAGAACCGAATTTCGTCTGAACCATGCTGATCAAGTTTGACGGTTGTGATTTTTTAGTATCAGCAGAACTAGAAGGGCAGTTACCGTTACTGCACTCGTCTTCGTCCGAGATAATAATCACAACTAAATTGGAATCTTTACGGAAGAAGGCCGCATTTTCAGAGCGCTCCATGGATCTATAGATGTTGTTGATAGGGCGTTCATCACCACTACCGTTCGCACCCAATTTGATAGCGTCAGCAAGTGCAGCTTGAGCTGCAGTGTCCGTTGTATCGCCTTTTTTAAGGAACGAGCGGTTCAACATGGGACGGAATTGTCCGTCACCCCAAGGTTGGTTTGCACCACTGGAATCAACGGTATTGACTCGAGGATCTGTCGTCGTCAAAGCGACCTGCCAGCTCAAGCCAGACACCAGATTCATGAAGCCATTAATTTTAGAAGACATATTTGCTTGTTCTTCAAGCATGGAAGGAGAGTTGTCGACAACGAACAAGATATCGATGTTCGCGTTCTCCTTAATATCGAAGTTTTGCGACAAACCTCGAGAAGGGATAATTGAGTCCGTTGCATCAGAAGTAGACGATGCGGATGTGGACTGTGAAAAACTCATGTCTTGCGGAGCACATGCGGATAAAGCAGCTAGTGAGAGAATCGAGATGATTGCATTTGTCTTTTTCATATTAACCCCTATGCGAGGGTCTATTGCATCGGATGTGCCAACCCGAGAGGGCCTAAAATCGTCGCCGGTGTATACATGAGTAACACTGTAAAAAGAGTAGTTAACATTTCCAACAATTCTCATTTTATGAAGTCAATGAAACGTACTTTCTCGAGACGGGCCTTCTGTTTTCACTAGGAATTTCAAGAGGGAACCGTCGAACACTTAACATAAGAAAGAAAAATACGATGGATTCTGTCTCAGACTGAATCAGCATCGTATTTTTTCTTTTGTTCAAATGTTTACTACTGGATTTTTCTAAAATTAATTGATTACTTTGTTTGCGCTTTTTTCAGGTCATCATCGCTTACTAGGGACCAAGTCTTCCCACTGTTCTCCGAACGCATCAGAGCGTTGTTAAGATACGGGGAAATAAATTCGGGTTGTCCCTTAGTATCTTTCACCAGATAGGGTGGGTACGGTCGCATGTTGCTGTACTCCACATATATATTGTCTTTGCGATCCATCGACATCACCTGGTACCAGTGAGTGTATTCAGGAGCATTTGGATACACCAGCACTCGTGCTTTGTTCCACTGGAAGGAGTTTGATTTTCTGTCGAACTTACCATTTTGATAAACGAGTGCACCGAAGTATTCGAAATCGAAAATGTTCTTATCATGCATCCACTGGCGGTAAACAGTGTGAACCGTATCATCGGCACCAATCATCATCGAGATGTAGGTTTGACTGCCACCAGTCCAAAGCGGGGAGCTATAGTTTGATTTGTATCCGGTATCAGCCGTATTCATGGGTTCTTCTTTGCTCCACTCCGAGACGGAGTCAGGCTTTAAAGAATATGCCGAAGTAAAGTGAGAACCATGTCCCCCGGATACGACGATCAAATTTCCATCCCACGTGCGAACAATTCCCGGTTGGTTGTGGGTGTCGTTCACCGGCCATGATTTAAGAACAGCTTTCTTGGTGACCTTTTTGGTTCTTAGGTCATATTCCGCAACCCAGATCTCAGAATAGGGTCTGTTGCTTTGGTCAGGTTTAGGAATAATCGGGTTGCCCTTTTGATCAAGCTTAGGCACGAAGTCGCGATTAGCTTCCAGCCACGTGACAAAATATTTTGAACCAGAACGAATGATCTTAGGCGAAGAGCCGCTACGATAGCCGATCTCTTGAGCGCTAAGACTCAGGAGTACGGGTTTTTCAGCGACCAGTTTTCCCTGAGAGTTTTTAGAAACAGGTTGAAGATAAAGTTTTCCTACCGTTCCGAGCCAGGAATATGTTTTCTCAAAGCCCGGTAATTTACCATCGCTTAAGAAGTACAGCATTGCGGGCGGTCCACTTAAAGGCGCACGATTGTAAGGGCGCTCTAAATCGTAATGCTGTGGAAGGGGACAGTTGTTGGTGCCGAGGACTCTGAAAACACAAGCCGTGTCTTTTGTTCCTACCAGTGGCAATGCGGCCCAGTTCAGTCCCTGGTCATCGGAATACATCATCACATAGGATGTATCTTTATTAAACACCGTGGTTTTCAAGCGAAGCACCGTGTACATGCGATCGGATTTGTCGAAGACCGCCATTTTCGGGTCCCATAAAATATCTTGAACGGAATTTAAAATAATATCCTGGGACTTTTGATCATAGAACGGAAGCAGCTGACTTGCCATGAAAGGGAAGTGAGTCCACGAGCCATCGCGAAGTGTTTGAAAGCCATTGGCAACAGGGACTGTCTGTTGGCGATCATTATAACGGAAGTAAGGACGATTTTTAGAGTCAAAGCTAGGTGAGGAGACTGAATAGCTGGGATGCCATTTGAAATCCTGGCGCTCATGATAAGGAGCAATGAAATCCGTTGCCTCTTTCAGTGACCTCATAGGTTTTTTCTCAAGCTTATCAGGGCTTGGGAAGGCTCTTAATTTGAGAGTTTCGAATTCAATCTTGCTGGTGCTGGCAAGATCTTCGCTGACGGTTTTTCTGGGAGAGAAATCAGAGTACTTCTTACCCGAAAAATATCCAATAACAAGGGCCACGCCAATACTGGCAACAGTGTATCTTGCTTTACTCACGTTCATATCCTGTATTTGGAGTCATATCAGAATAGTTTGAACGATTTTCGAGCAGAAATCCCCCTCAAAAAGCTTTGAGGGGGTCCAGTTATTATTCGTTAGATGTGGCTGGTTCGATCAGCCGAACAGTTAAATTGTAGACCGAATCACTCTCAGAAGGAGCTTCCAGGTCTTTTGCTAACTGCTCTTGGAAGGTTTTAATCTTCTCTAAAGCGTGAGCATACTGTTCGCGTTTGATCTGGATGGCGATATGAGCGCCTTCAGATAAACCGCTGAGATCCCGAGTTTCGATGGTACCCATCAACTCGGTTCGAGCCTTGACTCGACGTAAAGCCATCTCTTTCATCACAGCGCTGCGCGCGTGTTCAGAGAGTGCTAAGTCGATAAAGTACTCTTTCTCTGGTTGTGAAAGATTCAGTCTCTCCGCCAGATTAATCGCCCTAGCTTCTGAAAGCCCCATTTTACGATTCAGTATTTCACTGAGTCGTGAGCTGGGCATTTCCAGGTCTCTGGCAAATGCTCTGAGCGAATAAGACGGATTCTTTTTTTGACGTCTTTCGAGTTCGCGTAAGATAAAGTCCCGATAGTTGTGCATGACTACCTAGCCTTTGGTTAGAATTTCCCCTAAAAACCATTTTGCGAGTTTCCAGGAAAAATCTCCAATTTATTTTTGGTTCCGTTTTCTCTTGATACGACCACTTGATTTTCAAGAAGTCAGTGCTCGTGAGAGTGAAAATACCGTGTGACCGTTTAGACAGCTGTCATTTTCCTAGTCACCTGGAGAAGGCACTTTAAGATACTTAGGACTCTTCGTCCCTCTCAAAAATGGGAGAATACGGGGAGGCGTGGCCTCGTTTCCACCATATTTTTTGCGATTTTAGCTCCTCCCACGAGCTAAAGAGATAGTTGTAGCGCACAAAGCGCAAGAGCTTCGGTGCTTTTCCGTTAAAGGGATCTTTCTTTAAAAGCTCCTGCACATCGGGACTTTCATCAAAAAGTCGCGTCACTAGATTTTGCAGCCAGAGGTTTTCATTGAAACTTTCCAGAGCTGCGAACCACATTTGCCAATCCAGGCGCGGTTGAAAAGGTGCTATCACCGTCGGGCGATGGGATAGTTTCGTGGGCTTATGCTTAAATTCATACTCAAGCCAAGTGTTCCCATCATTACTGCCTTCAAGAACGATCTCGGGGCGAGTTTTTGTCATCACCGCAAAAAGACCATAGGGATTCGTGATTCTAAAAGGAAAAAGAAAGCGCATCCATGGAAGCATGAAATCCAAAGACTTGCTGGTTTCAAAAACGGTTTTGTAAATCCAAAACAAGTTTCCGGGAAGAAGAACAACCAAAGCCACCACGGCGATTTCAGTGGAAACCCCGACAGGCAATATCCAAGAGGTGCTTTCAAAAATCCAGAAGGGATCGGTGATAACGGAGGCACACAGCCCCAGAGTCAGTAAATTAAAGAATGCAAAGTTGCCAGTCAAAATAATCAGAACTTGCAGCAAAATGAGTAGGCAGGCAGCAATAAAGCTGACAGGCCCCGGTACAAAAATAAAAAAAGGCACGATGAGTTCGATGAAAAATAAAAGAACGCAACTGAACTTTTGAAAGCTCAGGGGAGCCTTTTCCAAAAGCCAGGCGATTGGATTTGGTAAGGGCTGGGTCCAATAATGAAATCTTAAGGCAGTGAAGTTCTTCCAGTCTGGATCTTTGTTCGCAAGCTTCACGACTCCGGATGAAAACATCAGTTTAAACAGCAACACCCAAACTAAACCCATTACCATGGGATGGATTTCATAAGCCGCGAAAGGTCGCCACTCGAATGTGAAGGGTGCAAAAAATAAAGCGATGACCCCTAGCTCTAAAAGGAGGTTGTCCCATTGATAGGACAAGAACACCTGTCCACAGCTGCTAAAAGAAAGATAAAGCAGCCAGCAAAGAAGCAGCATCCAGGTTTGGCTAAATCCCAAAAAGGCCAACGTCGATGCCAGCATCCCAATCATGCAGGCGGCTTTTAAAGTGAAATCCCCCGAAGCAAACCAAAAAAGAGACGGAAAATGACGAAAGCGAGAAGCGCCTAATTCTTTGTCCAGAATGTTTAAAAGATGATCGATGGAAAGAATCCCACGGGAGCCAAAAAGACCCAGGACTTGAACCGATAAAGAAAGAAACGCAACAAAGTAAGTCAGTGCGAGGGCCTTACTTACCACCCAACTTGCAATAAGGTAGTGATTCACAAGACCCTCCTCAGAAATTAAGATTCACCGATTTCTGCCCAAGTGATACCATCGCCCCCATTTTCCGGTGAGCCTGCTTTCCACTTTTTGACATACACCGATCGAGACAAATAAGTCCGTACCGCTTTCTTTAAAGCTTCCGTGCCATGACCATGAATGATCTTTAAACGATCTTCGCGGGTGGTGGCTGCTTTATCGAGTGCCACTTCAAGTTCTTGCAGGGCCTCTTCCACAGTTTTTCCTCGTAAATCCAGGGTGCGATCGTCATCCGCCATAGATACGGAGAATCCGCTGGATCCTTTGCGAACCAATTGCGACGTCGGATTTTGAGGTTTACCCGGTAAACGTAGATTTTGCCAATTCACCTGCAAACGCACGGAACCGGATAAAATCATCAAGTCACCTTTGTTGTTCGGCGCGCTTTGTACGATACCGTCTTGATTCAACGTCGGAACAAAAACTTTTGAGCCTGGTGGGAATTTTTTAGCAAATTCCTCCGCCGTCTGTGGGGCTCCTGCCTGAATGATCGGTTTTGCTTTCACGATTTCAGGAAGCTGATATTTGATTTCTTGCAGGGCTGCGTGACGTTTGAAAGTTTCTGCCACCTTCGCCTGAGCAATAGCTTCTTCAACTTTGCGTTCCGCTTTTTTAACGGTGCGCTGAAGCCATTCGTCTTTGTCTTTGTTAAACTGACTGAGTAAGCCTTCGTACTTGTTCTTAGTTTCAACGGCTTTCTTGGTTTCTTTGCGCAAATGTTCCTGAAGAATCGCGATATCGCTTTTCAGCTGCTCGATTTGTTCCAAGCCTTCAAGGCGGGCGCGAGTGGCAGGGGCCAGTACGTCCATCGCTCTTTGAACAATTGATTGTGCAACGCCCACGCGTTTTGCGGTTTGAATCGCAAGTGAATCACCCGGAATCCCCGCCAAGAATCCATAAGTCGGGCGGCCCGTTTTTGGATCGTACTCCATGCTTCCGTTAAGGACGCGACTTTCCTCATCCCAACCGGCTTTTAAGGGGCCTAAGTGAGAAGTGATAACTGCAAACACGTTATTGGCCGAGAATTCTTCAATGAAGGCACGAGCCAGGGCACTTCCTTCTTCCGGATCAGTGGATCCGCAGATCTCGTCAATCAGGATTAAGTTCTGGTGGCCTTTCACTGAAGCCGCTTTTCCTAAAATTTTCAAATGGGCTGCGAATGTTGAAAGCTCTTCGTCAACACTTTGGCTATCACCGATGCCGATTAAAACATCTTTAAAGAATGGAATGCGTGAAGTTTCACTTGCACAAATCGGAAGTCCACAGCGGGCCATTTGAGCGGCAAGGCCAATGGACTTAAGCAGCACGGTTTTACCACCGGCATTGGGACCGCTTAAAAGCAGAATGCTTTTTTTGCCATCAAAAAGAACCGTATTGGAGACAACATTTTTTCCACTCAATTGCAAAAGAGGATGACGAACTTCGATCAGTTCCATCGTGTCTGTGGAAAATTCAATCGCGTGACCATTGATTTGATTTGTGAACTGCGCTTGAGAGAAGCGGACGTCGCCTTCCTCCATTAAAACACGGGTGCTTTCAATGTCGGTCGCTTGTGAAGAAAGATAGTGAGAAAGCTCTGTTAAAAGTCTTTCGATCTCGTCTTCAATTTCAGCTTCCACTTGGCGTAAGCGGTTGTTGGTCGGAATAACTTTTTCGGGCTCAACGAAAACAGTTTGCTTGCTTTGGGATGATCCATGGATCACTCCCGGAAGTTTGCTTTGCATGCCAGCGCGAACGGGGAGAACCCAACGGCCATCACGAGTCGTGACGAATTTATCTTGGATCACGGTTTCCATCTGGTGATCTTTCACCAGGCGATCCAAGGTGCTTTGCACTTCACGAGCCAGGCGCTCTTTTTCTTTAAAAAGATTATAAAGTTTTTCACTTGCGTCGGATCGAATCTCTCCGCCGGGAGTAAGGATCTGGTCTATCGCTGATAGGGGCTCTTCCGCGTCCATCAAACTATCGTGAAGTCTTTTGGCCCAGGTGTTTTCAATCGGTGCCAAAGCTTCTTTCAATGCCAAGGCTTCCATGCAGAAGTTTCGCACGTCTTTGATTTCCAAAGTTTTTAGAACGGCCTTCTTTTTTAGACGCGCGATCCATGCGGAATACAGATCCAAACTTTGCATGTAAGGGCGTACACCCTGATTTAAAACTTCTGTCGCATCGGCAATTTCTTGAAAGCTCACGTAAGCTTCATCAGCGGAGTCGAGCGGTTTCATATCGAAAACGGCTTCGCGTCCCACTTCACTTGTGGCGTGTGATTTAATTTTCTCTAGAATTTCTGTCCAATCAAGGACGGCGAGATCTTGCATGAAAGACTCCAGTTAGAACGATGCCGAAAAGCGCGAACAAAAGAATGATCCAATCCAAGTGGCCCCATTTCACATAGGCCGTCAGCGGAGCATCCTTGCGGTATTTTACAGTAAACTGCCCCGACCATTCTTCATGAATAGGAGAAGTTTGTTGAAGGTCACCATTGGCCCAAATCACCGTGCTGATTCCCGTGTTGGTAGAGCGAATCAAGGGGCGACGGGTCTCGATAGCGCGAGCCAAAGTCATGTACATGTGCTGCTTGGGTTCAAAAGTCTTTCCAAACCAAGAATCATTGGTCACGTTGACCAGGATGTCAGAATTTTCTTCAGCGAGGCCGCGAGAGAATTTTGCATCCAATCCTTCGTAACAAATTTGACCACCCAAGTGAATGCTTTCCGTTGGGCGGTTCCAAGACAAAGCCCGCGGGCCACTGCCTCGGCCGAAATTTGAAATGAACGGAAGCCATTTCAACAAAATCGGAAACTTTTCGCTTAAAGGCAGGTATTCCCCAAAAGCTAAAAGATTTGTTTTCAAGTAAGGTGCATCCAGGTTGTTACCTTTGGCATCTATCAGGAATAAGGCATTGAAGGTCGCTTCATCGCGGTGAGGATCTAAAACGGGGCTGCGCGAGTAAGCGCCTGCCAGGATCGGGCGATCAAGGCCGGTCATGGCGCTCGCAAGAATTTGTGTGTGCTTGCGCGCTAAAAGTCTTTGATCCAAATAATCTGGGAACGCGGTTTCTGGCCATACGAAAATATCCGTGTCAGGAAATTTCGCAAAAGCTTCCATGGTCATGGAAGTGAACTTGCGAGTGATGAATTCTTGAGCACCGCGGCCTTGTTCGGCCTGAATTTTTTCGGAGTTGCCAATGTTGGCTTGGATCAGAGTTGTTTTGAACTCGCGATCGAAATGATCCCACGGAGCTTTGTGAAAGTTGCCGGCCGCGACCAGAAAAACCAAAACCAGGGTCAAAGCCACGATTTGGATAAGGCTTTGGCGTTTTTGGCGAAAGCTCAGCCAGATCGACGCCACCCAGGCGTTAGTCAGCAAAATCAGTGCGGAAAGTCCCGCAAAGCCAATCACATCGGCCCATTGGTAAGCCGGGATGTGGGCGCCGATCAAAGTGTACCCTAAGTGCCAATCAAAGATGACCGGCGAAATACGCTCGAGCAGCGCATGCAGCAAGGCAATTGAGAACAAGGCTTGGGTTCTGGAGAGTTGGAGTTTTCGCTGCAACCAAACTCCCGCGACGGCTGCTGCGGGAATGTAGAGATGCATGAAAGCACAAAAAAGTAGCAGTGCCGTGTAGGAAACTATCCAAGGCATGGCCCCGAATTCGTGTGCAGTGTAGGCAATCCAGTGAAAACCAATGGCAGAAAGCACAAATTGCGTCAGCCATCCACTCCAGAAAGTACGTTTCAAAGAGAGTGAATTATCGTCAGTGACAGAAATCCAGAGGGGAACATAGCAGAAAAGCAAAGCCCAAGGTGGAAAGGGAATGTAGCTTGTTCCAACCAAAATTCCCGAGAGTAATGCCCAACGTAAATCGAAGGCTTTGTGCTTGAATAATTGAACGGCTTTCTTCATCATGGTATTAGTAACACAAAGAGTGAGTGAGTCCACGTGAAATTGAAAGTTCGATGCCCATCATGCGCTAAGTTGTACGAAGTTGCGAGTGAAGATATTCACTCGGAGACTCCGGTATTTCAGTGCATTTCTTGCGACAATCGTTTCGGTTTCGATTATCCACCAGTAGATGCTGGCAACGTGCTAACGTTTATGGTGGAAACTCCGGGGAAAGATCAGTCCAACGCGCAGCAAAACCAGAGAGTGACGGCAGAAGAGTTACTTGCTTCCTTCAAGGAAGAAACGGTGAGTGCTGTCGTTGAACCCACGGCAGAGCAGGTGCAAAGCCAGGAAATGAAATCTTGCCCAAAATGTGGAGCTTTGAACGGTCGTCGTGCGCAGGAGTGTTACTCTTGTCACGTGCTGTTTGAGCGTTTGGAAGGTCTTCCTCAAGATTCGAGTTTGCGTGCCCAACCAAGTTTGGTGCGTAAATGGAAAAACGTTTTAGAAAACTTCGAAGATATGAATCTGCACGAATCTTTCATCAAAAGTTGTGGGGAGCTTGATGCTTTCCGTTTTGCGATGATGAAGTACGAAGAGATCAAAGCCGCTCAAGGCGGCGATGCCCTTTGTGACCAGATGATTGCGCGTATTAACAGCATGATGATGGTGGGGATTTCGCAAAAGTCGACGATGAGAGTTGAAAACCCAGCCCACGCGGACCGTCCGAAATGGATGAAGTGGGTTTACATCGGTCCTTTTGCGTTAAGTGGTCTTTTGATTCTGTGGGGTATGTTGAGCCTTGGTCACCGCAATCTGGTCGGTGTGGGCGTAGCCCTGGCCTGTATGGCAGTCGGCCTGATCGTGATGATCCGCGGTCGACTCTCGCTTTCTGATTTCATGGATTAAAAACAAAAAAGGCAGTCTTTGGACTGCCTTTTTAGTTTTTTGCTGCTGATAAAGCGGCTTGGAATTCTCTATTAAATCTTTCGATATCTTTTATATTTAGATTGTTCTTCTTAATCGCATGTTGGTTCTCTTTTAAGAATCTAGCTGGATTTCCTACGTAAGTCTTTGTTGGTTCGATGAGGCTTTTTTTCGTAATCACGGTTCCCATGCCAATCATAGAATAATGACCGACAAAGCTATATTGGTGAATTGATACGTTGAGCCCGATATTAGCGCCTTCAAATATCGTACAGTGGCCACCCATGGCCGCATTTCCGGAAAGGGTAACATTGTCTCCAACGATGCAATCATGAGCTACATAACTAGCATGAAGCAAGCTTACATTGTTACCAATGATCGTGTTTCTAATTGTTCCAGAATTTACAGTCGCATATTCGCGAATGATGCAGTTATCGCCGACCTCTACGGACTTGAAAGTTCCGTGCCAAAAATCTTTGTGTTCTGGAGGGGTTCCAATAGAGCAATGCGCTTCAAGTCTATTGCCGTTACCTATAACAACGTCTTTGCCAATTATACAGAAGGGACCAATATAATTGCCTTCACCTAGCACAGCGCTTTCGTCGATGATTGCAGTCGGATGAATTTGATTAGCGTGTTTAACGTTTCTGAGGCTTGAAATAGACAAATTGTGCTCCCTCATAAAGTTTCTCAAAATACTGACTTTTTGCAAAGAGGGGGGCTTCATCTTTAATAATAGCGAGGCAAAAGTCCGGAACCATTTTATCATTTTGGAGTATTGCGGACTCAAGATTCTGAGTCCAATCTGATAACTTCTGTCCCGCAATGATTCTGGTAAAGGCAATTTGGCTTCCAAGGGTGCTATTGCCGTAGAGAGCGCGAAGATATGATGAGTATAGTTCCTGCGAATATATGTCGAAATTCTCCATCAGCCCTTGATAATCTGTAAATGCGTTTGACTTTAGATTTTGAGCTTCTTTAGGTATTACGAAAGTATGGGAAGATTTGCATGAATTTGCTAGCGGCGAATCGCGCAATTCATTTTTTACGATTCTAATTTTTAAATAGTCGTCGTTTACAAAGCCAGACTCCTTAAAACTAGTCGCGTAGTTGAATTTGGATGCGAAAGGTTCATGGGTAAAGAGAAAATATCCCGTTGCTAGAATGAGGATTTTACCTCGTAAGTCAGGAAAAACTTTAAGATTCAAAAGTAGATAAGGTAAAAGCAAATACGAAAAATTTGAAACTTTGGTTGCGTAATAGCTCGGGGTAAAGAGATTCATAGTAAAGATAGTTAGAGCAAGAGAATAAATGGCAAATGAACAACTAACTATCCCGACGGTTTTGTTTATGGAAAATATTTTTCGAATAAAGAATATCACAAAAAGGTAGGTTGATATTTGCAATACAGGTGAAGTTATCATCGGGCCAATCAAAGATGATCTCTGAAAAGGAACCCACATCAAAGCTATCCACGGAAAAACGAGAAGCAGACGCCAGCGGCTTCTAAATTCTGAAGGTGAAAATAGAATGACAGGAATTGTCCATATCATAAAGTCAGGATAACAAAACGCACTCATTAGAAGTACCGCAACTGCGCACTTAATCCATCGGTGTGTGAATAAATAAACCGAAATCGCTATCAGAGCCTGCGAGAGTAATTGTGAATAAAATGCTGAATCTACGGCAGATATAAAGAACAAAACGTAAAATGGAAATATAACTAGTGTGGCTAACAGTATTTCAGGCCAATGCTCTTTTTTAAATTTATCAAGAAGAATGAATATAAAGACCAATAAGACGGATAGGCAGGACAGATCCATGATCAGAGCATAGGCACCTGGAAGTGGCATGCCAGCTTTTTCAAGTAACCATGCTAATGTGTGAAACCCTAAAATCCCATGATATATGGGTAAATATTTAGATACAGCATGCTTTCCGGCGCTGGCATCTGATGCAATTGGAAAAATATTAAAATCTCGAAGATGTTCGCTAATGTTGAGGTGAGTTGCGTAGTCGGCGCCTGTTGTATTAACGCCTTGATTTGGCGATAGGTATCTGCTTGGAAATATAAGACCAATTAAAGCGAAGCACAGAAAGAGGATACCGAACTTAATCCGTCTCATTGGCGAATCTTAAATCTTAAGTATATAAGTGGCTTCATCATTGACCACCAGTCAACAAAGGGACGAATTTTACTTTTTCGATTCTTCCCTAGGTGGCTATATTTTATCGTCACAGGAACTTCGGCGATCCGAAGCTTATTTTGGCAGGCCCAATAGTGAATGTAGTATTCTAATTCATAGCGAGAAAGCCACAGTTGATTGATATCGCACGTACCGTTAAATAGAAAAGCAATTTTATACGCTCGAAATCCGCAGGTGATATCAGAAAATCTGCGACCTAGTAGAAGGGTGCAAAACGTAGAGAAGATTGGAATTGAAACTCTTCTGAATATAGTCAAGCCGGGTGAGTTTCCGCCATCTACAAAGCGACTTCCTGTGACATAGTCGGCAGTCCCGTTGATGAGGGGATTTACGACAGTTGGTATTTCGGCGGGAATCATCTTTCCATTGGAAGACATAATCAGCACTGCTTCATATTGATGTGCCTTTGCGTGTAATATGCCCGTTCTTATGGCGGCACCGACACCTTGATTAACAGGATGATGAAGTGTTTTGATGTTTGATTGAGCAATAATCTGCAGGGAAGCGTCTGTCGAGCCGTCATCTACAATAACGGCATGCTCTAAAGGCCAAAACCCCTTTACGGTTGAAAGGAAGTTGGTAATTTCATGAGACTGATTGAAGTTTACAATTACCAGCAATATAGATGGGCGATTAGACTGCATGGTAATATTATTGCAGACGATTTATCCCATCTCCATGACTCGATTTTTGACACAGCCTTAGGTCTGGCTTTAGAAGTTGTCGCCGTCTGTGCCTTTAGTACCAACTCGACTCGGTTTTGGTTTATTCCCAATCGCATTGAGAAGCGAGCGACCAAAGCGGCTGACGTCATTTACGGCAGCACCTGCTGGAGCCTCGTTCGGATCGCCGCCCATTTTCTGCATGCTATCCACATTGACGGTGACTACTCCTGAAGCCGAAACGCCTTGATCTAAGATCGTTAGAGCTTTGTAGAGATTCAATTGGCGTGATGTGCGAGTTTTCGATGCCAGCTGAGTTTGAGCATCGCCAGTCGCCAGGATGTACTTTTTAACCTCCACGGCAGTTGAAGCACCTTGTTTATTCGCCATTACCAAGACGGCAGCGCCCGTTACGAAAGCTGTGGCCTGAGAGGTACCGGTCATGTAACCGTAAGAGTTCCCTGGTAAGCAAGACAAGATGTTTTGCCCTGGGGCTGCGATATCTACAGTTTCAACACCATAGTTCGAAGAGTTCAAAACTTGAACGGATGGATCGTAAGCCGTTACCGAGATGATATTGCTAAGTTTATAATCTGCAGGATAGTAGTGATGCTGGTCAGAGTTGGAGCGCTCATTGCCAGCCGCTGCAACAAAGAGTATGCCGGCTTTTTCCGCTTCTTGAACGGCATCATGTTCTTCTTGGGAAAATTCAGTACCACCCCCAGAATAGTTGATGATCTTAGCGCCCATTTTTACGGCGTACTTGATTGCTGCCACTGTGTTTTTTAAATTATCGGTGTTAGGTACTTTTGGATCGTAGTACTTTAATACCATGATGCTCACTTCGGGAGCGATTCCAGTGATGCCTTTACCATTGCCAGCTTCAGCACCAATGATCCCTGCGATGTGAGTTCCGTGACCGTGATTGTCGTCGAGTTTATTGTTATTAGAGACAAAATTCCAACCATGAACGTCATCGACAAAGCCATTGCCGTCGTCATCGATTCCATTGGTGGCTTTGTTGCGGCCTTGAGCGTCTTTCCCAGTTTCGCCTGGATTTAACCAAAGATTTTTATCCAAGTCTTCGTGGTGTTCGTCGATACCGGTATCGATAACGGCGACAACAATGTCTTTACTTCCACGGGTCACAGACCAGGCGCGAGCAGCATCAGATTTTTTCAAACCCCATGCTTGGCTGATGGCGGGATCATTGAATAAGGCACTTGGTTCATCTTCGACTCTATCTGTCTGCGAAGTGATTTTAGAGGTCTCAAAAAGGCGACCCTCTTTATTGAATTTGCTGGAGCTTTGGGAGCGTGAAGGGGAGGAGGCATCTGAAAAATATAAGTATGCACCCAGACCGCCAAAGAAGATCACGCCGACAGCACCTGATGCTAACAACCACTTGCGAGAAAACATGAAGATTCCCCTTTCTCCAATGGGCTTATCGGCAGAATCCAGTCGAGGTGTAGTAGAAAGCGTCGCCTCAAAGTGAGACAATTAAAGGTGAGTCCAGCTCGACCGATGAGGTGAATATGAAATACTCATTATTGTTGATGCTTTGTGGTTTTATGGGTGCCTGCTCTTACCAGCCGGGTGGTGGCAGTGGATCAGCCGATTTTGGCAGCTTAAGCAGTGACGTGACTTACCACGACCGCCAGGACGGTCTAGCCACCGTGAACGGTGAATCTTTGTCTATTTATAGCAAAATATTTCTGAAAGCTGATGGCAGTCAGTTCACATATCAATCCGTGCAGATCGTAAACGGCGTTCCAACCCTTTGTGAAATGACGGGGACGTGGGATGCGGAAGGTGGCAATGAAACTTCCTCACTAGAAAATGAACTTGTCGCAACAGTAACGGGTGGAACGGTTTCTCCAAAAACCATTCGCTTCCCATTGCGTCAAATGGACGCTACGACCTTGCGTTTGCAGTTAACTTCCGGGGATTCAACGGTGACCGATTTAACGAATCAAGATATAGCACCGATCGAAGTCCCTGATGTAAGTTCCGCAGGAACCTCGACGGATTGTGATTGGCCTTAGGCTCTCAAAGATTACTTTTTTAGCCTTAAAAGATCTTCAGGAAACTTCACTGCAGATTGACTGTGAAGCAAGCGATCATAGAACACATAGTTTCTCATGGTTAGCTTGATGTATGCTCGAGTTTCTTCATAAGGAACCTCTTCAATAAACTCGACAGCATCATCACGATATCGAGTTTTTAACCAACCGCGTATGGCGGAGTCATTGGCGTTATAGCCGGAAACCGCAAGGATATATTGATTGTTGTACTTCTTCATCAAAGTCTTAAGTTCAAATGCGCCGAGTGGAATATTGATCTCAGGCTTATAAAGGTCCAAAGCTTCTTTATATTCCAATTTGTAAGTTGCGGCGAGGTTCTTCGACACACTCGGTAGCAGCTGCATCAATCCAAAGGCGTCAACAGGGCTGCGCGCCTCAGGGTTAAATGCAGATTCCTGTCGAATGATCGCATAGATGAACTCCTGTGGAATTCCACTCTTTTCAGAAGCACCAGCAACGATGTCGCGATAGGGTTGAGGGAATAAAAGATCGGGATGGTCATTTAGCAAGCGATCCTTTACTTCCGGTTGCAGTGTTCCAAGGGTAGAGAACAACGGCATGTAAAGCCCTGCGCGAGCATAAGCTGAAAACATCGTCAGCCACGTTTTTTCGGAAGTAATACCAGCTTTCTTGAGATCGTCAGAAGCTTGGTTCAACGCTTTTTCGGCAAAGGGCTTTTCGTTAACAGCAATCAACCATTCAATTTGCAGGCGAAGGCGCCCTTGCAGTTCATCCAATCCCAAAATACTTGCACTGGCAGAGTCTTGTGCATTGCCTTTGATGGCTGGATATTCGCGGTTGAGTTCGCGGTAAGCCATCATTCCGTAATAACCCAATGGATCTTCTTTAATAAGGCTTTCAAGTTCGGTCGTGGATTCAGCGGTTTTATTCGAATTTTTTAAAGCACGGCCCAGCCAAAACTTCGCGCGCATTTTATCGGAAGGATCTTTAATGGTGTCGCGCATTTGTTGCAGGCTTGCTGCTGCTTCATCAAAGCGTTGCAGTTTGTAGTAGTTCCAGGATTTCAACCACGCCAATTTGTCACGAAGTCCGGCTTGGCTGATCGGCTGCTTATAACTTTCTTCATAGAATTCCAAAGCCTTTTCGAAATGGCCTTTTTCTTCCTCGATGCGTCCTTGGATAAAGTACACTTCATCCATTGGATAAATGCCGCGAAGCTGACGGTTGGCTTCGGTCAGGGTTTTTACCGCCATTGATGTTTGATCTTCAGTCCATAGTGTTCGGGCAAGCAGGACCAGGGCATCGTGATAGCGGGCCAAAGCTTTGCGATCTTTTTTATTCTCGCGATATTGTTTTTTCGTCGTGTTCACAAGCTCAGACGTCGCGTTGATGTAATCCTGGCGACGTTGCGCAACCTTGTAAGTCATGCGGACGTTTTTGGTCGCCTGGAATTTGTCGTCAGTTGATGCTTCTTTGGAAGACAGAATCTTTTTATAGACTCCAAGAGCTTCGTCGAAATCGCGATTGAATCGGAAATCCATGGCCACGGCACTGAGTTCTTTGAAGGGCGGCGTGGGATTTAGACGAGGAGAAATTTTGTATAGCTGGGCTTGAACCTCTACCACGTATTCTTGTGAATCGATTTTTTTGGCGGCGGCCAAAGCCTTTTGAAGGTAATCTTCTTTTTTCTTTTTGTTGTTTTCAACGCCAGCCTTTGCCAGGTAGGCATGCAGATCATCTTTCAAATCCGATGTCTCTAAAGATTCTTTAAGTCTGATGTCGGCAAATAAATCCGCATACCAAGGATTGATACTCTCCGGAAGCGTATTTAGTTTTTCATCAGCCGGGCAGGATTCATAGGCACGAAGCAAAGCCAAATCTTTGATCGGAAAATCCTGGTGATTTGAAAGCTCTTTATAATTTGCGCAGGCAAGCTTCGGCGCAGATGTTTTCTTTTCTGCAGCCTCAAGATACAGACGAACCCATTCCGGGTTGTCTTGCGGTATCAATCTTTTTTCAAAGCGAGTGTCTTGGCGCGAGGTGGTCGCGCAACCCATAAGAACTGAAAGAAATGAGAGGGCAATAAATAAACGAGGCATGAAATAAGCTTAAGCCTGTTCATGCCTCGTAAGCAAAGAAATTGAAAATTACAGACGACCGCCGCGTTGAAGCACTTCGATGCGAACCTCAAGCGGTGGGTGAGTCATCATAAGTCCAGCCAAGCCGCCTTTGTCGCGGTTGGAAATCATTAGCGTCGCTGTTTGACCTTCTTCTGGTGGAATTGGCAGATCATAAACTGTGCGCAGCTTTTCAAGGGCTGCAATCATGTTCTCACGTGACGAAAATTTCGCCCCGCCAGCATCTGCACGAAATTCTCTTTTGCGAGAGAAGTAGTTTACAACGAATGATCCCAGCAACGTAAAGGCGATGTCACCAATGATAACAACGGCAAAGTGAACAATGCCACGAAGTTTTTCATCGACGTTCGAAGCTATGATATTCGCCAAAATACGAGAGAAGAACATCGCAAACGCATTCACGATACCTTGGATCAAGGTCATAGTAACCATGTCGCCGTTTGCGATATGCGCCACTTCGTGGGCAAGCACGCCTTCTAGTTCTTTCTCGTTCATTCTTTGCAAAAGACCTGTAGAAACCGCTACCAAAGAGTTGGATTTAGAAGGGCCTGTTGCAAAGGCGTTGATATCTGCTGATTCATAGATACCAACTTCAGGCATTTTCGGAAGCTGTGCGCGACGAGCGATGTCATGCACCGTATTCACCAAATGACGAAGTTGTGGATTTTGATTGTTGGGTTCAATGATTTGAACGCCATGAAACATCTTTGCCATCCATTTGGACATCATCAAAGATATAAAGGCGCCACCCATACCCCAGACAGCACAGAATACCATCATGTACGGGATGTAGTTGTTCAGTTTGTTCAGCCCGAATACGCTGCTGATAATAGACCAGACGATACCGATGGTTACCATCACCATCAAGTTGGTCAGAATGAATAAACCGATGCGTTTAAAAAAAGACATTTTTTAACTCCTTTAAGAGACACCTTAATTTTGATATCTCTCCAGGAATTGTCAATATGCGCACCTCTTCAAATCTGTTAAGAAGAGGTGCTAAAGCGACTACGTTGTAACTGGCTGTTTTTGATTTTTTTGACCCTGTCCACCGTTGGGAGTGGTGCTAAATTGGAACCGCAAAATGTCCTTGTCGAGCTCCACATTGACACGTCCACCATCCATCAAGCGTCCAAAAAGAAGTTCATCAACCAAAGCTTTTTTCAGATGTTCGTCGACTGTTCTTGCCAAAGGACGGGCGCCGTAAACTTTGTCGAAACCCTTTTTCATCAACCATTTGATCACATCTTGAGAGACATTCATTTCTACTTTTTTCTGTAGAAGAACCATTTTTAATTCATCCACAAATTTCTGAGTGATTTTTAGAACCATTTCGTCAGAAAGATCACGGAATGAAACGACTGCATCCAGGCGATTGATGAATTCTGGAGCAAAAGTCTTTTTAATCGCATCCATCGAAAGAAGGCTGCGATTTTCTTCCACGAAACCTATTGTTCCGCGTGCAGTTTCTGCTGCGCCCGCATTGGATGTCATTACGATGATGGCGTTCTTAAAGTCTGCAACGCGGCCATTGCTATCCGTCAAGCGACCTGCATCCATTACTTGCAACAAGATATTGTTGATATCAGGATGAGCTTTTTCGATCTCATCCAGTAAGAGCACGCAGTAGGGGTGTTTACTAACGGCTTCGGTCAGTAAACCACCTTCTTCATATCCCACGTATCCCGGAGGCGCACCGACCAGGCGAGAGACCGCATGTTTTTCCATGTATTCACTCATATCAAAGCGTTCAAAATGAACACCCATGATTTGCGCTAGCTGACGACAGACTTCGGTTTTACCAACGCCTGTCGGGCCAGTGAAAAGGAAGCTGCCGATAGGTTTGTTCGGGCGACCCAAGCCGCTGCGAGCAAACTTGATACTAGCCACGAGGCGATCGATGGCGTCGTCTTGACCAAAGATAAGAGCTTTGATTTTTTTATCCAGATCACGTAATTGAGTTTTTTCGGTGGAAGAAATCGTCGCAATCGGAAGTCCCGTCATTTTAGCGATTGTTTCTTCGATCTCACTCGTGTCAATGCTGATCTCTTGAGTGGTGCTATCTTTTAAGCGAAAGTGGGCTCCGGCTTCATCCAAAACGTCGATCGCTTTGTCGGGCAGGAGTTTTCCGTGAATATGTTTTTGGGATAATTCAACTGCCGCGCGTAAGGCTGCATCTGAATACTTCACATGATGGAAGTCTTCGTAAGATTTACGAAGACCCGTCAGGATGCGAATGCAATCTTCATTGGTAGGCTCGTTGATGTCGATTTTCTGGAAACGACGGTTCAGGGCACGATCTTTTTCAAAATACTGACGGTACTCCTGATGAGTGGTCGAACCAATACAGCTGATCTCGCCATTCGCAAGTGCGGGTTTTAATAAATTCGACGCATCCATCGAGCCGCCGCTGGTAGCGCCAGCCCCAACAATCGTATGAATTTCATCAATAAAAAGAATCGTATGAGGACGTTTAGCGATTTCTTTTACAACCGCTTTTAAGCGACCTTCAAAATCACCTCTAAACTTTGTACCAGCCAGCAATCCTCCAAGATCCAAGGAATAGATCACTGCAGATTTCAATTTTTCTGGAACTTCTCCGGCCACGATCTTTTGCGCCAGACCTTCGGCAACGGCAGTTTTACCCACTCCGGGTTCACCAATCAGTAGAGGATTGTTCTTAGTACGACGGCAAAGAACTTGTACCGCGCGTTCAATCACATCTTCACGACCAATCAGTGGATCTAGTTTTCCCGCTTTCGCTTTTTCATTCAGATTTACGCAGAAACTTTCAAGGGGAGAGCCGCGGCCCTCTTCGAATGATTCTTGGTTGTATTCTGAAGAACGGGGGGCGGCCGATGGAGGAACATCGTGATCTTTTCCATCTTTTGTTATGCCGTGAGAAACATAATTAATAATATCAAACTGGGTAAGCCCTTGGCGAGCGAGGGCAAAGGTCGCATGACTGTCTTGTTCGTAGAACAAAGATATCAAAAGACTGCCTTCACTGATTTGATTTCGACCAGCACTTTTCATTTGAATAGCAGCTCGTTGAATCAAACGGTGGCAGGCCAAAGTAAACTCTGGATTCCAGGAATCAAATCCACCGTATGAACCCAGTTGTTCATCCGTGATTTGTGGGATTCCCACTTTCAAATGTTCGCGTAGATCCTGACGAAGGCGTTGTACGTTCACCGCACAAGCTTCCAGAATTTCCACCATGACAGGGGACTCTGAAAGAACCAACAGGATGTGCTCAAGGGTTACGAACTCGTGGCGATTGCGTTTTGCGAGTTCTGTGGCTTCAGCTAACTTGCGTTCAAGCTCGCGGCTCATCATGGTTCCTCCTCCAGTGTGCTCTTAAGGGGATTCTGATTAAGTTGGGCGAATTGATTTACTTGCATCACTTTCATCTCAGCTATTTCTAGACTATAGACTCCTGCGACACCAGCGCCTTTCTTATGTACATCTAACATGATTTTGGTCGCTTCTTCCTCTGATTTCGCAAAGAACCGACGCAATACAAGAACGACAAAGTCCATAGGAGTGTAGTCGTCGTTCAGTAGAATCACTTTATACATCTTCGGAGTGTCTAGTTTTGGGACGAGCTGGACCCCAGCTTCTCCCTCCGGAGATGAATATGGATAGTTCCCGTTTTTATTTCCGTTATCATTTGCCATATGGATCTATTCTACCTCTTGTCTCAGAATGGGCACGATTTTGATGATGGCAAGTCCAGGGGAGAATAAAAAGCTAGAGCAAAGTCTCGTCTCATTTTCGCTCACAACTCATGGTGTATCAGAAAACAAAATTCCGTTTCCATGAAGTCACTTTGGTTAAGAGGACTTGATTTCAAGGTTCAGCTTTGACACACTTATGTCGATAAGCAATAGGTCAGTTAAAACGTTTCATAAAAATAAAAAGACTAATGGAGGTCTTAAGTGAAAAGAACTACTAGAACGTCCCAAGCGGGCTTCTCGCTCGTAGAGTTGATGGTCGTTGTGGCGATCATCGGTGTGTTGGCTGCGATCGCCATCCCATCAGTAAATAAGTACATCGCAAAAGCGCGTCAATCAGAAGCGAAGACAAACTTGGCTTCACTGTATACGTCTGAAAAAGCATTTTATGCTGAGTACAGTGCGTATCACTCTATGTTTGGTGCGGTTGGATACTCTCCTGAAGGTAAACTTCGCTATAACGTGGGCTTTACCGCTGCGGGCGCAGGTATTGCCGGGGCTGCGAATGGTTATACAAATCAACCGACGGCAGCTCCGGGTACTGCTATTACGACACTTGCATATTGCGGAACTACTGCAGCTTCATTGTCTGCAAATGGTTGCATGATTTTGAACGGTGCGGATAACACTGTTCCTGCACCGCTTTCCGGTGGTGCTTTCCAAATCACAAACAATCAATTCCTGATTGGTGCTCGTGCGATCATTTACAAATCCGCAGCCGATGTATGGTCAATTGACCATAATAAATCTTTGACGAATCCAACTCCTGGTATCAACTAAGAAATCAGGTCGTGAATTCGTTCAAATTTATGAATTTCAAAGCAAGAATCCCAGAATTTATTCTGGGAATTCTTGCTTTTTTTCTGTTATGGATTTCGGCGACAAACCAACCCATATCACAAACCTCAAAACGTGCCCTGATTCGTCCGCCCGAATACATGGATAAATTTAGCTTTGGTTTTAACGAAGCTATTGCTGATTCGCTCTGGATCAGAACAATTCAAGACTTCGATTACTGCGAGAGCCAGACTGGGAAAAATATCTGTGTGAATAATTCCTGGCTTTATCACATGCTGGATACAATTACGAACCTTTCCCCTCATTTTAGAATTGCCTATGCGGCAGGGGGATTAGCACTAACTATAATTATTACCGATGTTGACGGGGCTACAAAAATTTTTGAGAAAGGTGTTAAAAACTTTCCTAAGGATTGGCCGATCATTTATCGAGCAGCATATCACTATATTTATGAAGTGCACAATAAAGAGCGGGCTGCAGAACTACTCATCCAAGCGGGAAAAAATGGTGCGCCACCTTGGGTATACTCCTTAGCCGGGCGTATGTATTCTGATAATGGTCAGATTGAGTTGGCGGAAAAACTTCTTGAAGAAATGATCAACGAAAATCACGATAGTGTCATCGTCCAGAGACTCAAAGATAAAATCTCGTCCCTTAAGGAAAAACTGCAAACAAAAAAACAGAAGTAGTGGGTCAAAGTAAATGACTCAATTTCCAGAATTTGCACGACTTCCTGCTTAAATTTTTTCCAGAGTCATTGGATTCCTAATGTCACGGTTTGGGGGTTGTTACTCCGGGGAGCAAATATTTGGGTAAAATCCCTTATGAGACCGGTATGTTGCAGTAGAAAGCCCTGACTTTATTGTTAAACATCGAAAAAAGTCCGATACAGCGCTGTCTCTGAGCTTGACGGCGGCGCAGATAGCACCATATTTTTAATCATTAAAAATTGCGCGTAATGTTAATGGTGGAACCCGCATGGCTCGAAGAGACTTTTACGAAATTCTAGGCGTTGAAAAAGGCGCTGATCAAGACACAATCAAAAAAGCTTATCGCAAGATGGCGATGCAGTACCATCCTGATAAAAATCCCGGCAATAAAGAAGCTGAGGAAAAGTTTAAAGAAGCAGCCGGTGCTTACGAAGTTCTGAGCGATACACAGAAACGCGCTCAGTACGATCGTTTCGGTCATGATGCTTTTACCAGCCGTGGCGGTGGGGGCGGTGGCTTCCAGGATGCAGAAGATATCTTCTCGCACTTTGGTGACATCTTTGGAGACTTGTTTGGTGGCGGGGGCGGGCCTCGTCAGCAGCGTCGCAATCGCAATGAGCCACGTCGTGGTTCTGACCTTCGCTATGTCACCGAGATTCAACTGAAAGACGTGATCTCGGGCCTTGAAAAGGAAATCGAATTCGACACCGACGAAAATTGCAAAACGTGTAACGGCTCTGGAGCTGAAAAAGGTTCCCATTCAGAAACTTGCCACACTTGTGGTGGTTCAGGTCAGGTTGTGCGTTCCCAAGGTTTCTTTGCTATGGCTTCCACTTGTCCAACTTGCCATGGGCAGGGGACAGTGGTGAAAAATCCATGTAAGCCATGTAAAGGTAAAGGTCGTACCTCTGTTCATAAGAAAATTCGCCTAAACATTCCTCCTGGTGTCGACACTGGCACACGTCTGCGTGTCGCAACGGAGGGTGAGGGTGGTTACATGGGCGGACAGCCTGGTGACCTTTACGTTGAAATTCGCGTGAAACCCCATAACAAGTTTGAACGGCGTGGAGATGACCTGATTGGTGATCTTTCTGTACCGTACGTGCAAATGTTGTTGGGTGGTGAAGTCGAAGTTCCCACAGTCACGGGCAAAGCGACTGTGGAAATTCCTCGTGGGTGTGAAAATGGCGACAACGTGAAGCTTGCGGGTGAGGGGTTACCATCACTCAGAGGAAATCGTCGTGGCGATATCTACTATCATGTGAGTGTCGAGTTCCCGGATAAGCTAACTAAAGAAGAAGAAAAACACCTGCGAGAGATAGCTAAAGAAAATGGCCTAAAAGTCAGCGCAGCTGGAAAAAAACTTTTCGGATAAAACTTAAAACGGTGCTTGCGGAAATAGTTCTCCGCAAGAATCAATGCTTCTCCTCTGAAGGAGATTTCATCTCCTTCAGATCCCCATAAACATCTTCAAATTGTGGAACCACGCGGCCGCCGTCGGATTCAAAGCGGATTTCGGCACGGCGGATTTCGTCGACCGCGTGGAATTGGTTGTCTTCTTCGGCCAGGGCGGCTTCGAAGCGGGATTCAGCGTCCTCATGCTCTAGATGATATTTGTCGGCGAGTAAATCAATCACCGCATGTTCGTCGCCTTGAGTGGCTTCTAACTCCTCGTCGGAAATTTCATCCCAACGACGGTGGACCATGGCTTTAACAACTTCCCAATTCTCGTTTGCAAAAGGTGTGGTTTGCATAGGTGACCCCCTGTTTCCAATTTTACTCCAATTGATCGCAGACACGTTTTGTTTTTACTCATAATTTAATTAGAAAATATTCCTATTCATCTGGGCGAAGACAGAGAACTACTCGCACCTTCGTCTTGAAAAATGCTCCATCGAGTAAAAATAGGCCTATGATGAACTCACATAGGAACGGAGGCATTTATGGCAACCCGTGACACCAACTCAAAACAACAATCAAGTTCGAGTAGTAACCGCAGTGTGGGCAGCACACGCGATAACTCCTTTAACGTTGATAAAAAAGCAGGAACAAGCAGCCGAGATATTAGTTCTGGCTCGGGTTCACGCAAAGGCACTTCCAATCTAAACTCTTCCAGAAAATCTGGGAGCAGTATGATGGAAGACGACGAAGAGTAATGTGATACTCGGACTCGTTTAAATAATAATAGGTTTCGAAGCTGCGCCGTTCGCTTCTGAATAGAAGACAAAAGCAGTTTCGCCGAGAGGGCTATTCCAGAATTTCAGGACTTGAGCCCTCTCGGAGCATTTTAATAGGCTGATTTTTTATCTTAGAAAAGCCTTGTCGTTTTACAGCTGACAGTGCCGGTGATCATTGCCATGATAAACCCGGGCACGGAGATGTGAATGAAATATATTGCAGTTATTCTCATGGTATTTTTAAGCGGTTGCAGTTATCTGCAGAAGCGTTATGCGCAAAAACCCGAGATCGATCTCGCGCAAATTTACTTTCAGGATACGACGGCTCTTTCGACAACGATGGTTTTCGTTTTGAGCGTTAAAAACCCCAATAAAATTGATCTAAATGTCGAGGAGATGGCTTACGAAATTCAACTCGACGGAAAAGAATTTGCGAAAGCGCGCACGGAGAAGAAAACCAAAATTCCTGCTGGTGAAACTGCTAAGGTCGAGGTCCCTTTGCCTGTGAACTTTTTAAAAGCCATTGGCGGTATCGCCAAAGTTTTAGGTGGCGAGGACGTGGGATATCAAATCGATGGAAGCGCGAAAGTCTCGGGCTTCACCATTCCCTTTAATGAAAAAGGCCAATTCAATATGAACGGCCTTAAGAAGTAGATTCCCAGCAAAAGACTGATCAAACTCTAGACACCTAAGGTTTAATTACAAGGTGTACTGAGTGTAAAGTGAGCGGGGCTTTGAGAAATGATATAGAAAGGCAATGATGGCTTTTTCTGTGCTTTTGCTCAGCATATCCGTACTTTTGGCTCCTGTCCTGACTTGGGCGGGGGTAAAAAACATACGTCCTTGTATGACTGAACATATTCGCGAAGCCATGATGCTGAATAAACAGCGTAAGCCTCTGTACATGCAGCTCTCTCACGGCCAGTCGAAAACCGTTTCCGATAAATTGATTTGGCTTGAGCGTAAATTGCTGCTGGCTGTTCCCTTTGCGGATGCCTGGGCAGCTCCGTATCAGGCCGCGGGCATTCAGATCCTGTGTCAGGATCTGATCGAGATGTCGGAAACTCCAAAGTTTCAAAACAGAAATCCCGAAGGCGTTGATTCTTTGCACGGCTATCGCCGCCCCAATATCACGGCCATTCAATCCCGTTTATTAGAACTCTTTAGGGCGAAAGCGTATTTGCCATTGGCCGAGTATGCCGATAGCGAAATAAAAGATCTGGATCAGAAACCCCGTTATAACTGTATGGTCAGACATATTCTGGAATCTATTCGTCGCATGGCTGCACTAACACCCATCCACGAACGAAACGCTCTCGCGAAGAACATGCTCTCGACAGAGATGCTTTCGCGCACTATTTTAAGAACACACATTATGCTTTTAAATGATTTTGCGGAGATCGATGAGCTCGCGGCGCCTTTGCAGGCGAACGCGTTGCCAATTCTTTGTCAGGATGTTCCGTATATTCCTTGGCCGTAGCTTTAGGCTTTTTTGACGAATTCAGATTTCAAATTCATCGCACCAAAGCCATCGATTTTGCAAGCGATGTCGTGACCGTCACCACCGTCTTGTAAACGGATGTTCTTAACTTTCGTTCCCACTTTAACGACGGACGAAGACCCTTTGATTTTAAGATCTTTAACCACGACAACGGTGTCGCCATCCTGAAGGATGTTTCCGTTGGCGTCTTTGTAGACCTTAACGCCAGATTCCTCAGAGTCAGCTGCATCTGCGGATGCCGCATGAGCGCTCCACTCGTGTGCGCACTCTGGGCAAACCCAAAGGTTGCCATCTTCATAAATATTTTCCGAACCACATTGAGGACATTTGTTTTCGCTGCTCATGAAAAACAATGTGAAACATAATGCCTTGATATTCAACACTTAATTCTTTCAGCATTGTAAATTTGGCGCGTCGATCGGTTCTTGCGATTTCACATTCACGTCGTTAGCTTCGTAAACAAAGGAGATTTAGCATGAAATCTATTCTGGTTTTACTGGCGACTTTAGGAGCATCCCTTAACGTTCAAGCAGGTTCCATCGTTTTGGAAACGAACAACCACTTGTATCCCATTCCAGCTCGCGGGACCAGCTGCACAGCTATGAATGCCGGTCGTGAACACGATCTGTCCGCTCCTCATGTGAGTATTTCTGAGTTGTACGTAACCAATAATACCGAGCAAAATTTTTATCCGACTCGCCTGACTTTTAGAACAGGAGATACGGGATATACTTGCACATACACAGGCCAAGTTCTGCGCGATTTGGGTTTGGATGAAAATATCCTCCCGGGGCAGAGAGCTCAGACATTCTGCAATATGAAATGTGGCGCCGTTCCGTTTGGGCAAATGGCTAAAGACGGATACCTGACGGTTTATGGTCACACGAGTGATGGCCAGGTGGTAAGCGCCACAGCCGAAATCCAAGTAATGAACTAAAAATATTGGCGTACTCTGCGTTGCTGCGTCGTCGGCGTAGGGTGTACGCCTTCCTCCTGGCGCCTTGATTACGTCAATATTTTCAAGTTTGTTGCGTACAATATTGGAAAATAGTAGGTTCACTGCGGAAATTATCTTAAAGCGTGGTGAACTATGTCTCAGGAAAAAATGATGTATGAATTGATAGGCGGGGAGCCGGTGGTAAGGAAGATTTGCCAGCGCTTTTACGAGATCATGGACACGATGGCGGAAGTGAAGGTGATTCGTGATATGCATCCTGAAAATCTTCGCGGCTCTGAAGAAAAACTTTTTATGTTTTTATCGGGCTGGTTGGGAGGACCGAATTTGTTCCAGGAACGTTTTGGTCACCCTCGTCTGCGCATGCGCCACTTTCCTTTTGCCATCGGAAAATCTGAACGTGATCAATGGATGCTTTGCATGGTTCATGCATTTGAAGATGTGGGTATTCAAGAGCCGATGAGAAGTGAGCTTTTGCATTCCCTTTTGAATCTGGCTGATCATATGAGAAATCAGCCAGAACCGGGTGCCAAAGAGGAATAGACTTTACTCAGTCGCTCTTTGCGGAACGACGGCGAAGTACTTTTTTTGGATATAGTAAACTGGAGCTCCCGCCATAATGATGACCAAGCCCCACATGCTTTCCTGCGGGCTTGTCCAAAGCGTGTTAATCAATAACAGCACTGCTAAGATTAAGAACACCACTGGCACCACTGGATATCCCCAGGTTTTGTAAGAACGGGGAGCATCGGGCATTGTTTTTCTGAATTTAAAGACAGAAGCCGTTACCAAGGCATAGAAAATCCACGAAGCAAAAACCACATAGTCTGTCAGCTGATCAAAGGATCCTGACATAGCCAGAATCACAGAGAACACCGCTTGCACCAGGATCGCCACGTAAGGTGATTCTGTTTTAGGGTGAAGCTTCGCCATCGAGGTCGCAAACAAACCATCTTTCGCCATCGCATAAGGCACACGGGCGTTCGTTAAGATCGAAGCATTCATGGCTCCAATCGCCGAGAACATCATTGCGATACCTAAGAACAGCACTCCAGCGGGACCCATAAAGCTTTGGGCCACTTTGGCAGCCACGGGAAGAGCTTGCGGATTCACTTTGGAGTTTGCCGTCAGTACTTCATTAAAAGGCAAAGCATAAAAATAGCAGTAGTGAATCAAAGCATACAGTCCCAGGATCACTAAAACTCCCAAGCCTAACCCCCAAGGGATGTTGCGAGATGGATTTTTAATTTCACCCGCTACCATCGGCATATTGTTCCAGCCGTCGTAAGCCCATAGGGCCGCTAACAAGGCTGCACCAAAAGCACTGAATCCAGGGAAGGTGGTGCCCGACGCCATCAAGTTTTCATGAGTGCCTGATTTAGAAAGGAACATCACGCCACCGATAATGAAAACCAGCATCGCGACTTTTAAGAATGTCATAACCGAAGCCAGGCGGCCATTCAGTTGCACGTTTAAACAGTTCAGGCAGGAGAAAAGAACGATTAAGATGATGGCAAAGCCCTTTTGTCCACCCATCCAATCAAGGTTCAAGATCGGTGCTGCAAAGGTCGCAGTTCCCACGGCATAGGCCGCGATCGTGCCCGGAGCACTCACCCAGAATCTTTGCCAGCCATAAAGGTAAGCGGGCATTTCGCCAAAGGCTTCTTTCAAATACACGTATTCGCCGCCTGCGCGTGGAAAAAGAATTCCAATCTCGGCGTACGTCAAAGCACCCGCCAAAGATAGCAAGCCGGCCACAACATAAGCGATCAGAACCCACATGGAATTTCCCAGATATTGGGACATGATTGCAGCTTTAAGAAAAACCCCTGTTCCCAATATCGTTCCGATGACCAGAGATAACACGGGAATAAAGCCAAGTGTTCGGGTCATTTCGGAATTTTGGTTCATCAGGTTGCCTCTCAAATGTTGAATTTAGTTGCGAGATGCAAGCGAACTTGCGCCAAGGCACGATGATAATCTTCGTGATCCTTGATAACTCGGTGAGCGTGTTCTTTCGAAGGCTCGACAAACATATTGTGCATAGGACGGACTTGAAGATCAAACTGTTTGCGCACGCCTTCTGGAGTGCGGCCACGCTCTTCAACATCGCGTTGCAAGCGACGTTCAAAGCGAATGAACTCAGGAGTATCAAAGTAGATCGCTTCGTCTAACTCGGCACGCACTTCTGGTGAGTGGAGAATTAAGATGCCATCAACTAAAACGATTCTTGTTGGTTCTTTGGACTCAGTTTCGACTTTGCGGGTGTGAGTGACAAAGTCATAAAGAGGCACAGAAAGAGTTTTACCCTGCTTGAGTGTACGAAGACCCTCTGCCAAAAGAGCAAAATCCAAACTTTCTGGATGATCGAAATTCACAGAGCCCCCATCACCATCAAAACGCGCGGATTGGTCATGATAATAGTTATCCTGATACAGAATCGAACAATGATCTTTTCCCAAGAGGTTTTGAAGTTCACGGGCAAAATAGGTTTTCCCCGAGCCACTGCCACCAGCCACTCCGATAATATGAGGTCGTTGCCACTGTGTATTCATGAGTACCTACTTGGTTTGAAAAAGCCTGTCTCCAGCGTCGCCTAAGCCTGGGACCAGATAGCCGGCTTCATTCATCTCTGTTTCTATATCTAGAGTCAACACTTCTACGTCAGGGTGAAAATGATGGATCTTTTCAAGGCCTTGTTCACTCGCTAGAATCGATAAAACTTTGATTCGACCGACTCCATAGTTTTTAAGGCGGTCAATGGCCGCGATAATGGTATCTGCTGTCGCAATCAAAGGGTCGCAAAGAAGCACTTCTTTGCCCAGAACTTCCTGAGGCATTTTGAAATAGTACTCCACGGTATTATTGATGAATTTATCTCGGTAAATGCCAATAAAACCGGTGCTGGCA
This sequence comes from Bdellovibrio sp. KM01, assembly GCF_013752535.1. Taxonomy (NCBI): domain Bacteria; kingdom Pseudomonadati; phylum Bdellovibrionota; class Bdellovibrionia; order Bdellovibrionales; family Pseudobdellovibrionaceae; genus Bdellovibrio; species Bdellovibrio sp. KM01. The sequence goes on along the minus strand of NZ_CP058348.1, from coordinate 2,651,263 downwards.
AAGGGGATCATGCTTAAAGCGGCATCCAACATTCCGTTCCCGGCTCGCATCACCGATACCACAATGGGAGGGTTGCTGATTCGATAAGCCGTCGCCCTGGCCATGGGCGTATCGATATTGATCTTTTCCATATGAATCCAGTCTTTCATGGCTTCATAAACCAAAATCTTAGTGACCTCTTTGACCATTTCACGGAATTCGTGAGAGTAGGTGTTGCGATCGCGCAAATACCCAAGCTTATGGCGAAGAAGGGGGTGATTGATAACTTTCGTGCGTGCGTGCATTTGAAAAACCTCTATTGAAAAAATTAAAAAACAGTCCCGTCACTTTGAATTTTCAAAGGAGGGGAGCCATCGGGACGAAGCACTTTTGCAGCCTTGCGACCCGCCCACCAAGTGCCTCCCTCAAGAACTTTTGCCAAGGGGAAATCAGCTGGATCCTTGTGTAGTTCTTTTTGAACGGCCTGACCGATGCGGTCTAGGAGGCTAACCGTTAATCCACGCCATTCCACGATGATTTCAGAATCGGGGGAGTGGGAGACGTCAGCCAGTTTAGGATCTTTCAAAGAAATCAAACCGCGATCTAACAGCAGGCCCCCGTTGCGATACTCCGCCAGGCCCGTCAATTGATCGACCTCTGTCAGTTCAAATCCAGCTTCCATCAAGGGTTCCATCAATGAATAAGTCATCCACTGAGAAAGCTTATGGAAGCAGGCAAGGCCCCCCGGGATTTTGTCATAGTGCCAAGTGTCTCCCAGATTCACTCCGTCGACTTGCAAGCGGCCGGGCCAAATATCACCCAAACCATCAAGAACTGCGCGAAGTAACTGAGGCCCAGTGAGCTTCATGCCGTATTTCGCTCTGAGATAATCAACCATGCTGCCCGGACGACCCAGCGGGAAAATATTCTTTTTCTCGGCAACGGTGCGCCCCAGGTTTTGAATCAGTTGCAGGCGTCCCTCGATGCCCACGAGTGGATTTCTTTCGGTGACCTGAAAGATTTTGCTTAAAGCTTCACGGCTTAAAGTTTGTAAGCCCAAATCAGTGGCTTGCAATGGTTCATCCAAATCATCAGAAAGATAACCAATGATGAACAGATAGAAACTGGCAATCCCCAGTCCCTCAGAGCGTTGGAAGATCTTCCCCGTACTTTCCTCTTTAAAGGACCAGATATTGCCGGCTCCAGCATCCAACAATACAGAAGGAATGACGAGATCAAGTTTGATACGCGCTTGTTCCAAAGGATCCAGATGTTGAATGCGCTTTTTCAGCCACAAAGTGCGATCCACGTTACCCGCCCGGAAGTGCCCCCAGCGAGAGTGAAACGGAATGTTGAGTTCAGGATAGTTTTCACGAATCACTTGCAGAACGTAATCCACAACCGCCGGCATCTTTTCAGGATGATAGCGAAAGTGAGTTTGATCTTTGATTGTTAAGTCCAAGATTTTTTCAGCACTATGGCGAACTGCTTGCGGGGACAGCAAGAAATTCACGTCGATAACTTGATCACTAGTATTGTTCATCGATTCCTCTTCCTTGAACCATAGCCAGTTCTTGGGCTGTTTTCTGTGCGCCGGGATTAAAGTATCCGGCAGCCTTTTTCGCTTCCATTTCGACCTGCGCATCGGCAGGAATCAAATTGTCAGGAATAGAAATACGGTTCACCACGGTGATGCCGCTTTTCACGATGGCATCATATTTCATATTGCTCATCGAGTGCAGATTGTGGATTTTCGTGATTCCAAAGAAATTTAAAATGTCTGGCATCAATTCTTGGAATCGCGCGTCCTCAACCCCGGCAACACATTCGGTGCGATGGAAGTAGGTCGCAGCGGAGTCTCCTCCGGCTTGGCGTTTACGAGCATTGTAAACCAGGAATTTCGTCACTTCGCCAAGGGCGCGGCCTTCTTTACGGTAGTAAGCAATAAGTCCCACGCCTCCGCGCTGCGCCGTGCGAACGGCATCCTCGATTCCATAAATCAAATAAGGGCGGCAGGTACAAATGTCTGAACCAAACACATCTGATCCGTTACATTCGTCATGTACACGACAAGTGAGCTCGATTTCAGGATTCGCCAGATCTGCGGTTTCACCAAAAATATAAACTGTGGTGGAACCTATCGGTGGCAACATCACTTTTAAATCTGGGCGAGTGACTAGTTCCGGGAACATGCCGCCAGTTTCTTGAAAAAGAATTTTTCTAAGGTCACCTTCCTCAACGCCTAATCTTTTGGCGATCCCTGGTAAGTACCACACGGGTTCAATCGCGACTTTTGTGACCTTGATGTCGCGAGCTTCAGTGATAATTTTACCGTCAATTTTTAGACGGCCTTTATCGATCGCTTCGTTAATTTCAGGAATTTGCAAACGAGCCTGAGTCACCGCAATTGTGGGGCGCACATCATAGCCACAGGCATAGGCTTCTTTGAAATGCATCGGAACGTCAAAACCCCAGGGATCCAGGGACACGATTTTGTCAGGATCCTGCCACGACGGAAAAGGACCGATTTTTACCGGGCTTTGCGTGTTGTTCAAATCCGGGCGGTGAGAAGTGGAATAACGTTTTTGCGCAATCGAAAGTGCACGGTAAACCGTATAACTCCCGCTATGAGTTCCAATAGCATTTCGTTTTTTCGTATCCGTCAAAGAACCGATAATTGGTCCACGCTCCATGGGAGTGGTGGCCCCCCAATGGATCGGTAAGCTTTCTTTGAAAACGTGACTTGAGTGAGAGGTAAGAACGACGTGAGGTGATCTTTTAGGTTCGTACATATTATGACATCCAATTATTGTCGTGTTGTTGGTCCCATTTGACGGTGACTTTTTTTAAGTTTGACCAGAAATCCAATGACGAAACGCCCGTGATATCGCCGTGACCGAACTTGGATTCATGAATTCCTCCGAATGAAAATGGCTCGCGCGGAACGGGAACCCCGACATTCACACCCACCATTCCCGTTGACGCCAAAGAAATGACTTTCTCTGCCAGCGTTCCAGAGGAGGTGAATACCGCACAGGCATTGCCCATTCTTGAAGAGTTTTCGATCATCATCGCTTCAGAAATGTCTTTGCAGCGAATGATACAAAGGACCGGTCCAAAAAGTTCTAATTTTGCGATGTCTTGATCGGGTGAAACATGATCTAGAATCGTCGGTCCCATCCAATTGCCATTTTCCTGGCCCGGGGGTGGTATCGCTTTTCTGCCGTCCAATAAAATTTTAGCGCCCTCATTGACGGCTTTTTGAATTTGCTGATTCAAAAATTCAATCTGCGACTTGTTAATCAAAGCTCCCATATCTTTTCCAAGCTCTAAAGAGCGGGCGCGTTCCAGGATTTTTTGAATATGTATTTCCACGTCGCCGACCGCCAATAGGACTGCGGCAGCCATACAGCGTTGACCCGCACAACCCGTAAAGGAATCAGAAATTCCAGGGCCGGCAATATCAGGTTGAGCATCGGGTAAAAGAACGATGTGATTTTTCGCTCCACCCAGCGCAAGAACACGTTTTCCAAGCTGAGTGCCGCGCTGATAAACCTGACGTGCCACGGGAGTAGAACCCACAAATGCGATAGCTTGTATTTCTGGGTGATCGATCAAGGCTTGTGAAGTTTCAGTTCCACCTTGCAGAACTTGAAAAACTCCTTCAGGAAGTCCGGCTTCAGACATGGCTTCCGCAATCTTTAAAGATGTCAGTGGAGTTTTTTCAGAAGGTTTCCAAATATAGGCATTTCCTAAAGCCAGCGCCGTTGGAATTGTCCAGAACGGAACCATCGCAGGAAAATTAAAGGGAGTGATGCTAGCCACGACGCCTAAAGCTTGTCTGCGGTATTCACAAGTCACTCCACGGGAAACTTCAAGTTTCCCGCCGTTATCCAAGTTTTGAATGGATGTCGCAAATTCTAAAACTTCAATGCCTTTTAAAAGACCCGCTTTGCCCTCAAGAAAAGTCTTACCGGATTCAGAGCTTTTCAGATGTGCGATTTCATCTAAGTCGCGCATTAAAATTTGTCTTAAGTTAAAAAGAATTTTGCTACGTTCCTTGATTGGCGTCGCGGCCCACTTTTTTTGCGCGGCGATTGCGGCCTGTACGGCGTGCTGAACATCCTCTTTTGTCGAGTGATGGACTTCGCCGATCAATGCTCCATTGTGAGGGGAGTGAATGCTTTGTTTGAAACCGTTACCAGCTTTGAACTGACCAGAAATGAAGTTCAAAACCGGAATCGGCTGAAGGGGAATCTTAACGCTCATAATACTCTCTTGGCTTTTATTACTTAACTTTTAAAAACCAGAATGTATTGATAAACGGTAAGATTGATCAAATTAAGAAAATTTCATGAGCAACTAGAAATGCTCGCCGTTTTCATAGTAGCTGTTTTTGGCTAGTGGTACGAAGACAACTGCAATGTCATCTTGTGGACACAGCTTTTTAATTTTTTCTGTGATGATCTTAGCACTCTTATCTTGGATTTCTTGTGAACGTTGGAACCATAAAACTTCGACGAAGGGGTAAGCTCCGCCGCGGTTGCCTTTAGAAAAGTACTGAGTCTGAATGAGTTCAAAAGAAAAATTATCTTCAGAAGTTTCGATTGATTGGGCCAGGTCTTTAACCAGGGATTGGCTGAGTTCCGAGACGTGTTCTTCTTTCATTCCGCGAAATCGTAAGTGAGGCATGGTTGTGTGTTCCTTATCGCCGTTATTCTAATCGAGGATCTATCAAAGTGGGACAATAAAATTAGAATCCCTCGAGATAGTCAGAGATATCTTCAGCCCCGGGTGGAATCACCCGAATATGTTCGGGTTACAAAACTTTTGGAGGATTCTCATGAATGTACGTATCTGGAAAGGTCGCAGCTATAGGTTTAAGACGTTGGCTTTGCTTGTCGCTGCCATTATTCCTTTGTGGGCGATTGTTCTGTTTTATTTAATGCCGTTGGTTCGCGACAATATGTATGAAGATCGCCGCGTGATGTTGCGCAATACCGTGGATCTTGCGTCGAATACTATCGAACAGTACTACAAACTTTTTGAAGAAAAAAAGCTGACCGAAGATGAAGCCAAAGCTCAGGCTTTGGCGGCCATTTCTAAATTCCGTTATTCCGGCAAAGAGTACTTTTGGGTGAATGACTTTCAACCCAACGTTCTGATGCATCCGATTAAACCGGAACTCAACGGTAAAGACGTGGGTGAAATGGCGGACCCGAATGGTGTGCATTTGTTTCGGGAGTTCGCATTGATGGCACAGACTCCGGCGGCCGAAGGGTTTGTCAGTTATATGTGGCCTAAGCCAGGGGCGCCAAAACCAGAGCCTAAAATCAGCTTCGTTCGTCAGTTCAAACCCTGGAAGTGGGTTGTTGGTACGGGTGTGTATGTCGATGACGTGGAAACTTTGGTGAACACGTTTCGCACGAAAGTGATGATTGGTTTTGGGATCGCGTCGCTTTTAGCCTTTGCTCTGTTTGCAACGTTTTCAAATCAATTGATGAAATTCCTGTCGCGCACGGTACTTGACACCAGCGATGCCTCTAAGCAGGTGAAAGAAGCCTCGAACATGCTTTCCAGTGCGGGTCAAAATGTGGCCCAAGGTTCGGTGGAGTCGGCTGCGAAAATCGAAGACACACTGGGTGCCGTAAGAAACCTTAATGAAGTCGTCGGTGCGAATCAGGAACGTGCCAACCAGGCCGCGGGCCTGGCTCAGAAATCAGAGGAAGGCGCAGCTACAGGTGCCGATGAAATTCGTCGATTGATGGAATCCATCAATGCCATGTCTAAGATCTCAAACGAAATCGCTTCTGCCATGGATATTATTGATGACATCGCTTTTCAAACGAACTTACTGGCATTAAATGCAGCCGTTGAAGCGGCCCGTGCTGGCGAGCAGGGGCGTGGATTTGCGGTGGTGGCCGATGCCGTTCGCAGTCTTTCCCTGAAATCAGCGGAAGCTGCCAAGGAAGTGAAATTGGTTGTGACTAACAATGTAAATCAAACCAAGATCTCGTTGGACCTTGCGGTGAAAAGCGATGAAGTGCTTAGCCAGATTGTTTCTTCGGTTAAGAAGGTGAGTGTGCTCAATCAGGAGATCGCGGCAACAACCCGCGATCAAACCGATGGCATTCAGTCCATTTATAAGTCCATGGAAGTGTTAGAGCGCCAAACGCAGGCATTCTCGGCTGCGGCTGAGGAAACCGCTGCGACATCTGAAGAGATGTCAGCCCAGGCAAGTAATCTTGAGCTGATGGTTAATAATATTGCGGTTGAGGTTGTCGGAAAAAAGGCCGCTTAAAAGCTAGATCCGGGCATTTTCAAGAATTCCAGTTCCTCGCGGGTCGATTCCCTTCCCAAGATCTCGTTGCGGTAAGGGTATCGGCCAAAGCGATCAATGATGCTCTTATGAGCCAATTCGAACTCTAAATTATTTTCTAAGCCCTGCTGCGAGAAAAGGCGCATGGCTTCGTGGTGAATCACTTCGGATTCACTATGCATATAAGGTAAATAGATAAAGGCACGTTCCTGAGGTTTTAGTTTTTGATCATCCCCGGAGGCCACAGCCTCTTGAGCGAGGGTTAGAGCCAACGTATCGTTCTTAAAAGCTCGCGGAGTATCGCGGAACATATTGCGGGAAAATTGATCGAGGATAATGATTTCTGCAAGACGTCCGCGAGGATTTTTTCTCCACAAGTACAACTCACACTTTTCGGCCTTGGCATAAACGTCGGAAAAACGCTGACGGATCAGACTGTCAAAATCTTGATCCTTTGCAAACCACAGGCGGGGTTCTGTTTCTTCAAACCAAAATTTCAAAATTTCTAAAGCTGTTGTGTCCATGACTTAAATATACAAAACATGGTTAAAATTGACACCTGTCATGTCAATTCTCATCAAAATGTTGCAACCAGACTTAACATGGTCGTACCTTGATCGCGGGATCCCTGATAGGGATTTTCCATATGGCGCATGATATAGGCCGTACGAATCGCAAATTTTGAATTGATCAAACTGGTCAATGCGAACTCATAACTCATCAGATCTTCATTCGCATAAGTTAAGTTGAATAGATATTCTAGTTCGCCTTCAAGAGACCAAGTCGTATCAAATCGCCATGCGACTCCCGAAGCAAAGCGCGCTTTGCTTTCAAATACTTCAGTTCGATTCACGATATTGGTGTCACTGTGTAAGTAACCAATTTCTGCCCACCAAAAAACAGTGGAATCTTTGTGAATCGCATACTGATAACCCAGGCCTTCGTTATTGCGCTGAACGTAACCAATAAAAGGATCGGCTTCAGAATAATAGTCCAAATAGATGCGAGAAGCGGTGATGAATTCATTTTCATATCTAGCCCCCGCAGTCCAATGCAGAGCAGAGTCAACGCCTTCTGTTGAGGAATTTAAGTAGTCACCTGCAACTTTCAAGGTGTTTCGATCAAAATCATACTGAACGTCTAAATTGGAGTTGATGCTTTGAGTGTCGTTCTTGCCCGTGACTGCCAAAACCCCGGCATCCAGTTCGATATGTAACGGAAGGGGGGGAGGGTTCGGAGTTGCGTTGTGCATTCCGATCAGTGAGGCGAGGGCAATGAGCAGCAAAACCATAGCTCCCCCTAAAATCGATAAGCAAAATTAAATGTGGTGGTGTCACGGTTTTGACTGTGCCCGATTTCCATGACGATGGACCAAAATTCGCTCAGCTCCCAATTTACTCCGCCAACAGCATTCCAATTATCAAGAGGTGTTTCTTTTAAAGAATAGCGCACAGGCACGTCTCTGCCGATAGAAGTTCCTGACAATGGTAAAGTGTAAGTGCCGCTTAAAGTGACGTCGGAATTAAAGTAGTTCAGACCGAGATAAACACCGAACTTGCCGTGAGATTCCGTTTTAATGTTGTAACCAATACGGGGAGTGATGTTGATCGCGCGAGGGTTGGTATCTGAAACGTTCACGTCGCTTTCAACATAAGTGGCTGGCATCGCAAAGAACCAGTCTTTGTAACCTCCGGCCAGAATGATGCCGATACCCAAACTGTAACCGTGAAAGTTAATAGGTGCTACGGCATTGATATATCCCTGACAAAATGCCGGAGGACTGCCGACGTTACAGGGATTCCCCGGCAGTACCATATTATAAATGTCCTTATATGCAATATTCAAAGGCACACTTCCATCTCCATGAATGTATCCCAGGATCCCAAATAGATTTAAAAATGGAAAAAGCCATGCATCGAGTTTCAACTGCCACGTGGTATTGTTGATTTGCGTGTTACTAAAATTGATAAAATCGACTGGTGTTAAATCAGATGAGCCGTCAAAAGCCACTTTGAGGTTTTCGATATTAAACCCTTGAGACAGTTGACCATAAATTAAACTCAATCCATAGGGACGTGGAAGATTGAAACCTTTGTCGATCACCCGCTGAGCAAAAATGGGTAGGCTCCACTCCCATTCGCGATGGGGCGCTTCGGATTCATTTTCTTTATGCGTAAAGTTCGGATAAGGCTTTCCTTCAAGGTGAGCCCGGGGACTTAAAATTTGTTCTTCAGCAGAGTTGGCGAAGGAACCAAAGAAACATGAAAGAAGAACAAAAATAAGAAAGTGTTTAAGATGTTTCACATAGTGAGTTCATGGAAAAGCTCGAAAGTCGTCAATAGTTCTTGCATGAATACATAGTGTCTGTTGAATCTGAAACGGGCAGTTTGAAAAGATGAGTGGATTGAAGTTAGTTGCCGTATTTGAAGCTGCCAAAGGAGGAGTCGTTGTCCTCCTGGGGATTGGTGTCGCAAACGTCCATCATATAGCGCATCACTTAGGACTCGAAAACAGTTCTTACTATAAGTCTGTCTTTATTGAAATTTTTAAAAACCTGAATGACAGAGAGCTTTGGGAACTTGCAATTCTTGCTGCGGTTTACTCTGTGATTCGTTTTACAGAAGCCTATGGATTGTGGAAGGAAAGATCCTGGGCCGAGTGGTTGGCGATCTTTTCTGGGGGAATTTATCTGCCCTTTGAAATAATCAAAATAGCCGAAGGGTATGCGTGGTGGAAGGTTGTCATCACGGCTTTTAATATCATTATCGTCGGCTATTTGATTTCTGTAAAACTGCGAAAAAATACGATTAAAGCAGTGACTCACAAATCAGCGCTTCACTTTTGACTTCGCCGTTGCCTAAGGGAATTTGCAAGACCGCTTGCAGAGGGTGTTGCTCGGAGGCGGTGGAGGCGGCGTGCTCGATGGCTAGTTTAATACCGAAGCCCTCAAAGATTACGGGCTGGCGATCGCCATTTTTTTCAACTCGTTCAGAAACTTCAAAGTAAGCTCTGCGAAGACCCCCGAACCAGGCTTGTTCGATTTCGATATGGTTCAAGCCGGAAACTTTGTCCTGCAAAACGATAAGAGCCAAAGTATTGTCGGTGACGAACTCTTTTGATTGGCAGCGGTAGTTGGGTTGTAAAATATTAAGTTCGATGGCTTGTGAAAGGGGAGAAAAGAATAGAACTGCGAAGAAAATTTTAAAACATGATTTCATGATGTGCTCCGGATTCTCATAAGAAAGTTTGGATAGAGATCGGAGTATAGGGACGTTGTAAGGTTCAGCGCAAATTTCAGATAGGAAAGGTTGTCATTTGAAAGTGCAGGAGCAGACACGGCCGACCCGGTAAAGGGTCAGCCAAAGTTTTTAAGGTGAGGGAAACCCGCTGACTTTGTTCGTGCCAGCTGAGGTTTTAGTTATACCACTGACCGTTGTAGCCTTGTGGATAACATGCCCATTGACCGCCGTTTGAGCGGTAACCATAGTAAGGAACATTGTTTTGGCCTCGGTACTGAGTGCAACCTTGTTCAGGCAAGCAAGTCCCGTTGACAGATACATAACCTGACATACCGTTACATGTTGGTGAGCCAGAAGTCGTAGTTCCATTGGAGTAAGTACCTTGGATACATTGGTTCGTCGCTTGGTTGTAACCATAGTCTGCGCTCAAACCATTTTGAGTACATACAGCTGTTGGCAAGCATGAGTTCGTTTGAGTAACCCAAACAGAACCAGCAGCACAAGAGTTGTAAGTGCCATTTGAAGTGGAAGCACCATTGCTATTGCTCTTAGAGCAGTTCGCGAGAAATAAGGTCATTCCTGTAAGCAGAATCGTAAGCAAATATTTCGTTTTCATATAATCCCTCTTTCGTTAAAAAAAACGTCTCACCTAGGTACTACTCAAGGTCCATGCCATCCCGTGCCATGCGCCGCCTCGCTTATAATCGTTTAAAACGTATCAACATGGGGCATCGAATTAAAAGGACGTAAAACGTTAGACAGTCGTCAGTGTGTCCAATTCCACAATTCTGCAACATTTGGGGGATAAAGTTTTTATAACAAACCTGCTCGGGGAGAAGAGTATGTCTGAAGAAATGCAGCTCCATATATTATTCAGTAAGTTAACGATCGATTTTGAGACAGCTTTGGAAGAGTTCTTCCAGGAATACAAACTGACGACGACACGCTTCGTGATTTTGAACCTTCTTTATAATAGTCCGGAAGGGATGACTCCAACAGAGACAGCGAAAGCCGTGGGAGTAACGAATGCGACGATTTCGGCGATCATTTCAAATCTCAAGCAAGCCGGCTGGATCCAACCCCAACAAAACGCGGGTGACAGTCGTTCCTATCGCATCGTTTTAACGGAAACTGGACTCGAGCTTATGAAGAAAGTCCTGCCCGTATACAATGAAAACATCAGTAACCTGTGGTCCCAGTTTAATAGCGATGAGAAACGCAATTTAGGGAACCTAATGACTCGTATGAGCCAGCTGGTCGGGGTCATGAGCAAGAATATATAGTGATGTAATCTGAGAAAAATGCCGATAAGTCCTCTATGAAAAAGGGCCTTATCATCATTGGTATTGCAGTATTAGCGGCCTTCCTGTTTCGGGAGGGTCAGCGCGAAGGCATCAGCACTTTGGGGAAATCCACGGTGAAGGCCAATGACGCCCAAGCTGAGCGCATGGCGGAGATGGATCACAACATCAATACGGCCACTGGTACAGCGGCAAAAACGGAATCTGCGCAACCCGCTCCAACAACGATAGTCGCCAATCCGCCTCCACCTCAAATGCAAGCACGCGAAAGAGTCGCTCGAGACGAGCACACGAACTCTCGTCCAGCCCCTTTGCGCCCTGATGTGGGAGTCTTGAAAGAGAATCTTTTGTTCCGATCCAATTCCACAGATTGGAAAGTATGGACGGGAGTCCGTGCTGTTCCTACCGCTGATTATGCGGGATATGAGGGAGATGTGGTGGGTCGCTACGGTGGCTATGTCATCGTGAAAGACGGGCGCATGGACGGGGACGACGCTAATTTTGAAAAGAAAAATCCCTTGGTGCTTTTTGATGAGCGCATGGGAAATGTCGGGATTGTCCCTGGTCGCGTGATGCTGACGTTAAAGGACAATGCGACTTTATCTAAAATTCAAAAAGAATACGGTCTCAAAGTGATGGACCGTTTTGATCATTTGCATTTGTATTTCGTAACACCTGCTACTTCCAATTTTGACCTGGGAAAATTCGTTAACGTTCTTAAAAGAGATCCGCGTGTCGCTAAAGCGGAACTGGAAATTGTGAGTCGCAACTATGTTAAAAACTAAAAAGTTTTTATCAGTCTTGTTGCTCGCTTTCGGTGGTACGTCGCTGACGATGATGCTCGCGAACTGCAATGGCAGTGGCTTTGAGATTGCCGATTCTTGCTTTAATGACGGCGGCGATCCTTTGTTTGGCTATGCTTGGTTCCTGGCCAATTGTGGTCAGGCGGGAGTTTCTAAATCCGGTGGTACCGCCGGTGTTGATCTGAATCTGCGCGCTACTTGGAGTGCGGGAATTTTGGGCGAGGGTGTGAAGGTCCGGGTATCTGACGATGGCTTGGAAAACACTCATGAAGATTTAACCGGGAACTTCCAAACCTCTGTCGCAAGATCTCGCGATTATTATTTGGGTTCTATGGGGGCGTCCTATGTGACGACGACCGCTCCTCCTCATGATAAAACCACGGCTCCAACTTCCTATGATAACCACGGGACTTCTGTTGCCGGGATTATCGCGGCTGTGGGTGGAAATGGTGTGGGTTCTCGTGGAGTGGCTCCTAAGGCGGCTTTAAGTGTCGCGAACTTGCTTTCTGCTATGGTCACTCAAGACACGGCAAAAGTTTTGAATCAAGCCACAGGAGCTGACTTTGATATTTTGAATATGAGTTGGGGATATGATCAGTACAAGATTACGGATCCGACTCCTGCTTACGAAGCGCAATTAAAAACGGCGGTTACATCTTATCGCAGTGGTAAAGGTGCCATCTTGGTTAAAGCTGCCGGGAACGAGTTTGAAACTTATTGCAACGGCCAAAGCACTAGCAGCACATGTATCGGGAATTCTAATTTTGACGGTGATAACACCAATCCGTATCAAATTGTCGTTGCGGCGTTAAATGCCAAAGGTGTTTCTTCAAGTTATTCATCACCAGGTGCTGACATCTGGATTTCCGGATTTGGCGGGGAATTTGGATATGCGGCCCCAGCGATGCTGACGACAGATCGCTCTGGTTGTTCTGCGGGGTGGTCTCAGTCGAGTATTTCCACTTATGTGCCCTTTGAAAAAGGCAGTTCGCCAAACTCTCAATGTAATTATACTGCGACATTTAATGGAACCTCGTCTGCCGCTCCCACTATTTCTGGTGCCGTGGCATTGATGCTTTCTGCAAATTCAAATCTGACATGGAGGGATGTGAAATACATCCTGGCCAAAACAGCGGTCCCGATGGACTACGTGACGACGGGAACGATCCCACATCCTTTAGGGACATCCGTACCGACGGGATATTCTTGGGAGCTTCCATGGAAAACGAATAGTGCCGGATTTAAGTTCCACAACTGGTACGGCTTCGGAAAAGTCGACGTTGATGCCGCCGTTGCAATGGCGAAAAGTTATACGAGTACTTTTGGAACTTATACTGAGCCAGGGTATACTTCGACAGGAACCATCAGCATTCCCATCGGTGACGGCAGCTTAGCCGGTGCCGCCTATTCACAAATCAGTATTGCCAATGGTTCTGGTTTGAAAATCGAAAGCGTCAGAGTCAAAGTCAGCATCACCCATAATGATATTTCGCAATTAGCCCTGGAATTAACATCTCCATCCGGTATGCGAAGCATCCTGGTCAACATGCATAACTCTCTGACAAACGTCCACGATTACGCCGATGACGTGTTCTTAACCAACGCCTTCTATCAAGAACGCAGCGAAGGTATCTGGACACTTAAAGTAATAGACGGCCGCACCGACGCTGTCAGCGGGACTCTTACTTCGTGGTCTATAGACTTCACGGGTGCGCCTTAAAAGACGAAAATTGAAGCGGCCAAGCGTCTCTGCCTTGGTCTCGCCAGTCGTCTGCTTGCAATTCCGCGACACGCCATCCATGACTCAACCGTGGCTCGCCTGTGGCGAGTGCGCGCCATCCAGGCGCCCACGGAGGTCGCTTGCATTTCAATCAGCCGCCAGCTAAGCCCAATTCAGCCACTCGGCCGATTCAATTTTTGTTTCTAGTTTCTTCTGGAATTAAGAATGGAGCAAAAAAAAGATCCAACCCGTGAAGGCTGGATCTTTGGAAGCTAGGAAGATACTTAATTTTTGAAGCGATTCTAGTTACTGAACACCTCCGACCTCTTCTGGAGGTCTTTCTCCACGAGGACCACCGCCTGGGCGACCGAAGTGGGTTGGGGCCTCAAATCCTTTTGCTTTCATACATGCATCCAGTGCAGTTTTTTGTTCTTCCGTTGGAGCTGTAGGTCTTTTACCTGGCTCTGGTCTTTCCATCCCCACAGAGTCAGCACAGGCTTTGAAAGCTTCGCGCTGTTCTTGGCTGGGGCCACCGCTTTGAGCGAAGGCGATGGAAGCTGTGTGCAAGGAAACAATCGAAACGGCTGTCATCAGAAATCGTTTAGTAATTTTCATTTGGAACTCCCTTTTTTATATTTTGAAAAGTAGGGGGCTGATCGAGTCCCTCAACTCGGGCCCCATGAGTTAATCCTAGGCGGGGAATGTTGAAGGACCATGGAGATGAAGAGTTTTTATGTTTGGTCTAGCGAAGAGTCTCATTGTGAGACAGTTTCTCCGAGGGAGTTTCCGGAAACAGCTAAGTTAGTTGCTGAAATGTCTCGGGAATTGACTCTTTTTAGTAAGGATTTTCCCAATTTTAGCCGATGCAGTAAATGCGGTACGGGGGAGTGAATTATGAAGACTATTAAAAAGGTATTGGTTGCAGGCGGCACAGTAGCAGCTTTGGCGCTGGTCACAGTGAGCTTTCAAAACTGCTCGCAAGGAAATACTGAAGATGGTTCCAGCACAGTAGCAGCTGATGGTTATACTGGCGATATTTACTACCCATCCAATGGCAGCCCAGTTGTTTTATCTGCGGGACAAAACATCACTCTGAAAATTGCAAAGCCAGCCAATGTCAGTGACCTATCGAACTACTATTGGGTTTTGTATGACCGTACGGCGACGGCTTCTTATATTGGTTACATCACGCAAAGTGGTTCTTATTTCTATGTATCTTTGCAAGTTCGTGGTGATTTGACGACGCAAAAAGATTTGCGTATCTATTTATTTAATCATCAAACTTCCACATACCTTGATGGTAACGGTGTGAAGATCAGTCTGCGTCCTGCAGTCAGCAATCCGTATTCTAATGACTACGTGACTGAAGTTTGTAACTTGAAGCAGAACTCCGCTCCGACGTTTACTTTGAATAAAGCTTCGGCTTCTTCCAGCGCTTTGTATATCTTCGATAATGGTGCGGGTATTGGTAACCTGACTTGTACAATCGGTGGCGTAGCTTACAGCTGCTTGAATGCATCTGCATGGCCAAGTAACTGGGCGTCAGCGACGTTCTCTGTGACAGCTTACAACCGTTGCGGTGTGGCTCGTTCCCAAAGTTTCTAGTTTGATTTTTTATCGATTGGATTTATCGAAACCCATACTCTTGCGAGTGTGGGTTTTTTGTTTTTGTGGATTTATGAAATCGATCTAGCGCTCGGTTTTCTTGGTGCGCCAATGAATTCAAGTTATTCGCAACTAGCAGTCTCATGATTATAATATTATTTCCACTTCATGGTGGCGATCCTTCTTCCGTCTTTCCCTTCACACCACTTCATTTTACCCGCGCTGCCCGGAAAAGCTGTGTCATATTGTGGATGTAATTAAAAACTGTTTGACGTGGTTTTTGTGTTTTCAGATTGCCCTTAGGGGATTTTAAGATTGTAAATCGAGAGCCATCGTATGTGTTTGCATTTCTCTTCCTATATCTGATCCTGAGATGTTCTATAGGCCCATTGAATGCAATCGGCGAGCACATTCGAAATACTGAAATCCCGCAAAAATGGTCTTTTAAAAACCCATGCTATAAAGTTTCCCACTTAGATGTGACATGAATTTTTTTTCGGAGGAAACCATGGACTTAACTTTATTGCCAAGTACTGAATTATTGAACCGTGTTGAAAAGCTAGCGCGCACGGAGCGAAAAATTACTCATTTGATTTTGTGGCATATTGTGGAAATTGAATCTCGTCGTCTGTTCTTGGATTTGGGATATACATCTTTATTTAAATACATGACTGCTCATTTACATTATTCAGAAGATGCAGCTTACCGCCGCATTCAAGCTGCAAGATTGCTAAAAAAAGTCCCGCAAGTCGATAAGGCGATCGAAAGCGGTTCATTGAATCTGACTCAGCTCCAAAATGTGCAGAAATGTTTAAATGTCGAATTCGAAAGTGGCAGGAAGATTTCTGCTCAGCAGACTGCAAACTTACTAGAGCAAATTCAGAATAAATCTAGTGTTGAGACACAAAAGATTTTAGCCGTGGAATTCGATCAGCCGATTCAAATACATGAATCTTTAAAGGCGCAACGTGATGATTCAACACGAATGCAGATTATAATGACGGAAGATCAGATGAAGGACCTTCAGCACGCGAAAGATCTACTGTCACATGTTCTTCCAAATCCATCATGGGCAGATTTGATTTCGTACCTCGCGAAAGCTGAAATCAAGAAGCGCCTGGGAAAGGATAAGGCAGAATTTTTGAATAGTTCTGAAAAGAACCAAGATGAGAAAGCCGTTCCAGTAAGTGAAAAGGTCGTTCCGGTGCGTAACGAAAAAGTGAGCTTGAACAACGGTAAGTGCCTCAATGAAATCGGTAAATTTGCAGATAATGAAATGGTAGGTGCCGATAGAGGGACTGAGAATCGAATGAGCCAGCGTAAATATCTGAATGTGACATCGCGGAGAGTGCTCTTGGTAAAAGCTAACCACTGTTGCGAATTTGTCCATAAAAACGGTGAGCGCTGTCAAAGCAGGTATCAACTGCAAGTAGATCACAAAGTTCCTCTTGCTTTGGGAGGTAGCAATGACATGGAGAACTTTCGAGTTTTATGTCGCACGCACAATCTTTCGGAAGCTCGTCGAATGGGAATTTCTAGCCATTGATTTTATGAATTATATTTTTTGTGCGAACCGTGCGAACCGTGCGAACTGAGAGAACTGAGAGAACTGAGAGAACTGAGAGCAAGTGATGTGACAAATTGATGCGGGATTTCTGGGGAGCGCGGGTGTTGGGGCTGCGGCTGGGAGAAGTTTCCCACTTCGACTGAGGAAGTGGGATTAATTTCTAATTGGCGGAATAGATTAGCGGTTTAGCGGCCAGTACCTGAGATCACTGAACCTGTGGAGGTTGTAGTTGATCCTAGGATTGGTACGACGCCTGGAATTGTTGTACTTGTGGTTGCGTAAGGAGATGTGTACACGTTTCCGTAGTTATAACCAGAAAGTGAAGTGTTCAGGTAGCTGCTTGGCAATGAATAGCTTGTTCCGTACGTCGTGCCGTAGTTAGAGCCCATGATCACTCCGCCAGGCAAGGTTGTCGTGTTAGTCAAACCTGTTGGCGAGATGAAGCTGGTTGAGCCAGTTCCATAACCATAACCGCTGTAAACACCAGACGCGGATTGCATGGCGCTTAAGTTATAGTTCATCTGCGCGATTTGCTGTTGCAAAGCGTACATTGATGCGTACTGCGAGTTCATACCGTAAGCGTTGGCTCCGTACATTGTGTTTAATCCATTCGCTCCGTAACCAGACATTCCATACATCGAGTAGGGATTCATGCTGTTCCCGTACATCGAATTTCCTGCACCGTACATTCCATTCATGCCCATGCCGTTCATCCCGTACATGGAGTTCATTCCATTCATGCCCATCATTCCGTTCATACCCATGCCATACATGGAGTTACCATATCCAGAATTCCCAAATGGTGAACCCATGCCCATGTAAATTCCGCCGCTCATGCCGGTCATTCCATTCATGCTCGATGGATAACCAAATACATTGCTGCCGGAAGAACCCATCATGCCGTACATGCCGTTCATACCCGTCATGCCGCCAGTCATTTGGCCGCCGCAACCAAAGCCACCTTGGCCCGAAGAAGTATTATTCATCAAACCGTACACACCTTGGGCAATGTACGGATAACCATAACTCATCACCGAAGGCGTTTGAGTCGGATAGCCCAAGTTCGCATTATTTTCAGTCACCATTTGATTGGTTTTGTAACCGGCATACATCGCACCAGCACCCAAAACCACATTGGATACCAAGTTCGCTGTATTAGAAGACGTGTCCTGATAGTTGTAAGAGTTGCTCTTAGCCATACACTCAATACAAACCGAACCCTCTGCGTTGGAATTTTGGCGGGCCTCTTTCAAATCTTCCTGAGCCATTTCCAATTTGCGGGTCAAGCTTTCAATGTCACCCTGAAGTCGCGCAGACTTTTGCGCATTCGTACGAAGGGAGCTGATCGCAGATTTACACGAAGAGGCAGCACCACGTGAGCTGTCTGCGCGGAATTTTGAATTATCGCAAACCGCTGTGAAGACCGCACCATTCGAGCGAGCATCGCAATAACTCTGCCATTCTTGTAAAGAGAATGCTTGCACCTCAATCATGTTCGAATTTCCACCGTGGGATGATGCAGATTTGCGTGATCCCCCCGTAAATTCGCCAGTGCTTTTCATATCGCCCGATGGTTCGGAACCCTCAAAACCCTCCGGTGGAGGACCACTCGGGAAATCAGCACCATCTGGTGGAGCCGGGCGTTTACGGGAAGATGCAGTACTTTGCGGAGCGCGCACAGAACTGTCTTCGTCCGATATTTCAGACCCGTCATCAGAGGAATTAAAATTCACATATTCAGAACAGCGACGGGCACTTTCCATATGCGCAATCATAAAGTCGGCATAGTCCTCAGAGATATTCTTTTTAATATCTGACTTAGATCGCTCGGCTTCGCGATCGTATTTTTTCTTTTCGCTTTTCTTTTCGGAGATTTCTTGTTTGAGCTCGCTGATTTGTTCTTTGGCTTCTTGAACCTCATCGGATTCAACAGCTGCCTGAGCGGGACGTTGTTGGTAGGCGCAGTTTTGATTGCCGCCCCAATAGCCTGTGCCCATCAGGGAAGTATTCATCATCTGCGCCCATGATGGTAGAGCTATAAGAGTTATTGCTGCTGCGATTATTAACCTTGAAAACATAATGCCCGCCTTTTCTATATATAAAAGGTAACGGGCAAGTGTTTAATGATTGTGGACTAGGCTTTGGGGAACCAAAATGAGACACGTCCACCAAGAACCGAGTGGTTAGAACTGTCAGTGATAATGTTCTCGGCTTTAAGTTCGCCTCCATGAAGCTGGAGGATTTCTCTCATAATCACAGAGCCGATCCCAACGGAGATACGTTTGCCAGACGAACCATCTGTCAGGCTGCGACTCGCTTTTTTATGACCGAATTCTTTTAACGAAGTATCGCTAAAACCCGGGCCGTCATCACTGATGGAAAGTTGTAACTTCGGTCCACCGTTAGAAATACTGACTTGAATCTTGGACTTTGCAAAGGACGATGAGTTTTCAAAGGCATTTCTAAGCAAGCGATCAATCAATTTCGAGGAACCCATGAACTGCGCCTTGGAAGCATCAATCGTGCAGTCGATATTAAACGTCAAATTAGGATAGCGGTTCTTAAACACCGTGACCTGATCCTGCACGCGCTCTAACAGATTGATCTCCTCAGTGCCAGCTGAATATTTGGGCTCGGTGATCTGTGCCAAGAACAAAAGGTCCTCAACTAATTTCCCAAAGTATTCCACTTCAGAAAAACAAAGTGATACGATTTCTTGGCGCTTTTCCGGCGACAAACGAGTTTCCCCAACCTGCAAGGTCTCTAAGAAGGTTTGCAAAGAAGCCAGGGGAGTGCGTAGGTCATGTGCAAGGTCCTGCAAGAGCTGACGACGAGCTTGGTCGGCTTTACGCAAACTTTCAACCATGCTCTCAATATCGCCCGCCATCTGATTAAAGGCATTGACCAATGGCGCCAGCTCTTCGAATTTTTTCGCAGGCAAACGCGCTGCTAAATTACCATGACGAAGTTCACCTAAAACATTGAAGGCTTCTTGCGCACGTTCACGATAGCGCGAAAATTGATAAACCAAGGCGATACCCACGGACACCAATGTAAAGATAATCAAAAAGCCAACTGTGATAAAAAGTGGATTGCGACGATCAACGAATGAACGGCCGGGACCACCAGGACCACCAGGGCCTCCAGGGCCTCCAGGGGGAGGACCCATTTGACCCGGAGGACCTCCGGGGCCGCCACAAGGGCGCGGTCCACACATGGCTCCGCCCGGCGGAGGAGGCATACCAGGTCCACCACCAAATTGTGGGGGATTGAATCTGTGGACGAAATACACTCCAGCAAATTTGGTTTTTGAAACTTCAATTTTTGGTGGGCCAAATTCCATTTCGCCAAAGCGAACGGCCTTGTCTTGGGCCAAAGAGCTTACTTCCGCGTCACTCAATGCGCGCGGTAAAACAGGTTCTCCGTCAATCAAGCTTTTGCCGGCAGAGTCGATCAATTCAAAGCGAAGAAAGTTATCAGACGTGTTGCTGGCCTGGAATTTTTGGAAAGCCACAATCGGATCGCTATCGAGTTGTTCATACAAATTTCTAAACAGATAGTTCGGTGGTTTCACATAGCGAACCTGGGCCGGACGGTCCAAATAGGAAACCAACCAGGCCGAGCCAAACGCCATGAAGATAAAAACGATGATGATCGAAACAAAGATAAAATAGTTTCGACGAAATAAAGAACGTACGATCATGACGATTTCTCCAGTCGGTAACCCTGACCATAGACGGAGTTAATTTTGACTGTGGTAACACCATTTTTAGTAAGTTTTGAACGGACGTGACTGATATGCGAATCGACTGTTCTATCAAACAGCTCTTCCCCGGAAGAAAGACTTGAAATGAGTTTTTCACGGGAAATGATCGTTTCCGGATTTTCAAAAAACACTCTTAAGATTTCAAATTCACGACGGTTCAAAGTGACCATGGACGTTTCGGTTTTCAGAACCTGTTGATTTTTAATCAACGTCAAACCGGCAAAACGCAAAAGATCTAAGGTCGGTTTACGATCATTCAATTGGTTTTTGATACGGGCCAAAATTTCTTTTTGTCCAAAGGGTTTACGAATGTAATCGTTGGCGCCATGTTCGAATCCTCGCACCACACTTTCCTCGTCCGTACGGGCCGTCAGAAACATGATGGGAGTGTTGATGCCCTCGTTGCGCAGCCATTCGCAGAATTCGTAACCATTTCCGTCAGGAAGATTCACGTCCAGCAAAAATAAATCGATCCCGGTTTGTGTTTTAAATATTTCCCGCCCGGCGGCCAAAGTTTTAGCCCAATGAACTTGGAATTGTTCCAACTCCAGTTGCATCTGGATTGCTTTGCCTAAAATCGGATCGTCTTCGAGGAGGAATATTTGTGTCGCCATAACCCTTAAGGTATCAAAATAGATCCTTATCCTTAAGTTTCATTTTCAAACATAAATGTGGAGGGAATATGGAGCTGGACGAAAGTCTCAGGATGGGACGGACAAAGCCGTAAAGCAAAGGGCTTTCCGATAGGAGAGCCCTCGTTCAATTCATGTAATTGATGCCGACTTATTTCAAGTCTTCCATACAACGCATCGCTGGATCACGTTGTTCTGGAGTTAGGATATCGAAGAATAC
The DNA here is from genome assembly GCF_013752535.1 of Bdellovibrio sp. KM01. Lineage (NCBI taxonomy): Bacteria > Pseudomonadati > Bdellovibrionota > Bdellovibrionia > Bdellovibrionales > Pseudobdellovibrionaceae > Bdellovibrio > Bdellovibrio sp. KM01. The sequence goes on along the minus strand of NZ_CP058348.1, from coordinate 2,630,112 downwards.
TTTCAGGTGGAAATCACCCATCAGTTTTCCCATAGCCGTTACCTTAGCGCCTACATTTGCTTGTGAAGCAATGGCGTCTTCACGAGTTGAAGTCGAGCTTGAGAACACTCGTTTCATATCACGGAATGCCATTTTAACGTCGCGACGTAGCGGTCTTTTCGCAGTCGTGAAATCAAGGAAAGCATTTTTCAAAGCAGTTTGTTGTTCCGCCGTTAGATCAACTTGTTTACAAGAATCAGGTGCATCGGCTTTCGCATATACGATGGAGTCAGCCATCGCCACTGTTAATTCTGCCTGATCTGCTTGAGCAATGACTGGAGTCACGAAGGCCGCGATAACAGCTAGTTGAGTAAATCTTTTCATAATTTGAATCCTCCTATGGTTGTTGGAGTCTCGATTCAAATAAAGTTCGTGGAAAAAGAAAAGTTGAACTCGTTCACTTTGTCGAATTGAATAATAGCCAACCGAGTTATCATGTATATGAACATTTCGTGGAGTATCACCGAATACTTTTCACATTTGCGGTGGGGAACAGTAGGACCAGAAAATATTCTGTTGTTGCGGACAAACGATTTTGAAGCAACAATTTCTTGTGTAGTATGTAGGAGTTTTTGTGACAGTCGAACAACAATTGAATGAAGCACGTCAACGAATCGGATCAATTATGGCGACGGTGGTGAAAGAAATGACTTCGTGTACGGATAAAGTGGAAGTCACTTTTTCCTGCGGAGAAAAAACCACGATTTATAAAGTTGATCTCCCTCAGGAATACAGAGGTAAACTGATCGGCGCGCAAGGTAAGAATATCTCATCCCTTAGAAACATTCTGGGTGCCATGGCAGGAAATCACGGATTCCGTGCGATCATCGAACTTGTTGTTTAAATTCCACCAACCAAATTAGATTGAAAAAGACAAAAGGCACCATCGCTTGGTGCCTTTTGCTTTTTTAAAAAGCAGCGCCACTAGGAGAGATGACTGCGAATCATCCAGGCTGCTTTTTCGTGGAAGGTGATCAAGTCCTCATACAGTGTCACAGCACTCGTCTCCTCTTCTTGCTCCGCTGTTTCCAGACGGGCTTTGTAGAGTTCTGCAAGAGTGGTGTGGTCGGCTGTTAAAATATCGATCATTTTTGTCGAACTGAGTTTTTCATCAGTGCACTCTTCCACATCTGCTAATTTTTTAAAGGCCTGAAAGCTTCCGGGAGCAGGGGATTTTAACGCGCGCAGAATTTCTGCGGAGCGATCCACAAACTCCGAGATGTCTTCGTATTGTTCTTCAAACAATTTATGCAAAGAGAAGAACAGCGGTCCTTCCACATTCCAGTGGAAGTTTTGGGTTTTAAGTTGCAAGAAGTATTCATCAGCCAAGGTTTTTTTCATTTCTTCAATAGTGCCAGACTGAGCTGCAGTCTGAGTGCTTTTCGCAGAAGCTTTATTGAAAGTATGCACGGTTGAGTTGGCTGTTGATTCTTTTTGAGCTGCGTATTTCATAGTGTCCTCCTAGGGCAAGTAATCAATCACAAACACAGGATAGGCCCACTTGAAGGAAATGAATAATCTTCTTTTGTTATGAAATGTATAGGCTATATCTATATGTTATAAAGCACGGATTAACTTCTGCTATTTAAGTTTTTTGTTCTTGTACGGACCTGAACTTTGCTCCCGGAAACAGTGGCCTTCGCTGAGGAATAACATTTCATTTAATGACAGATCTGATTCATCGACATGTTTTTTCTGTAACAAAGAATGTTCAGGCGAAAAGTCAGCGACGGAGGATCGGAAGAATCTGCATGTTAGGTGTAGGTTGTGTAACGTGACACTGAGAAGCAGCTTGGCTAAAACTTCCCGTGTCTCCAACCGCCAGAATGTATTCCAGTTGAGTGAGTGTCATGAATTCATCGTGCCTCTGGGGATTTTTGGCGCAAGGGAAATAAGGATTTCAAGATGGAACAATATCAGGATTTACTTCTGAAAAAATCTCTCCCGCTGTCAGAACAAGTTGTGGAGGCTTACTACCGTTATCCACGTCACTTGTTTGTGCCGGAATACACCCTTCAGGAAGCCTACGAAGATGCACCTCTGTTGCTCTACAAAAAGGGCGCCTTTGTTTCGACCATTTCGCAACCAAGTTTCGTTATGCGAATTTTGGATATGTTGCAGCTCGCACCTGGACACAAAGTTTTTGAACTGGGCGCCGGCTCAGGTTGGAACACAGCTTTGATGTCATATATCGTGGGTCCTCAGGGAAAAGTCGTGAGCTCTGAAATCATCCCGGAAGTCGCGGATCGCGCGCGTGGGATTCTGGATCAAATGCGTATTACCAATGCCAAAATATTCACGGGCGATGGTTTTGAGGGCTATGAGCCGGAAGCTCCTTATGATCGTATCATTTTTACGGCCGGTTCTTCTGAAATGCCTCACAAGATCTTTGCGCAATTAAAAGAAGACGGCTTGATGGTGTTCGTGAAAAAACAGGACAAGAAAGCCGACCTGCTTCAGCTGATAAAAAAGTCCCATGGAGAGCAGCAGATTCTAAATTCAATTCCTTGTTCCTTTGTGACCGTAAATCGCGAGTCAGAGTCCCGCCTGCAAGACGGGACCCCTTAAGTTATGGTTTTGGCAGTACATCGGGACGGGGACTTGGCTTTTTAGGCGAAAGTTCCATCGTACGTTCTTCCGTGGCTGCCTTCGGAGTTTGTTCTTCCTCCTCTGGTTCATCATAAAGATGATAGTGTGAGGCGATTTCCGCAAATCGTTCGCTGGCTTCTTCGATTCTCATACCCACCTTTCTTTCCAATAAATCCACGATGGAGTGAGTGTTTCCCCGAGTACTGTCTAGATCGTTCTCCGTCAGCTCATGCCATTTTTCCATAAGCTCTTTTTTCAAGTCCTGCCAAGCATGGCCCGGTAGATGTGTCATAAACTACTCCTGGATTTTAGGCTCAATCACAAGGTCAATACGTCTGTTTTGTGCGCGTCCCGCAGCCGTGTTGTTGTTGCTGATAGGGCGCTCTTCACCCAAGCCAACGGCGTCTACTTGACTGGAAGACGCACCATTCGCGATCAGTTGTTTTTGCACTGTTTTTGCACGGGCTTCAGAGATTCTCATGTTCGCTTCTGTCGCACCCGTAGAGTCTGTATGACCTTGTACTTCGATTTTTGCCGTCGGCACGTCATTCAAAGCTGTTTCCACTTTTTGCAGCAATGCTTTGTTTTTCGGAGTCAGGTTGGCTTTGCCGCTGGCAAAATTCAGGCCTTTAAGGCGTACCATGACTTTACCATCTTGGGTGAAGACTTCAGCTTCGTTGGGGCGAAGTTCTTTACGAAGTTTATCTGCTGTGTCCGCCAAAGCTTGCTGTCGAGCGAGTTCAGCTTCCTGTTGTTTCGCTGCTTCCAATTGTTTTTCAGCCGCTGTCAATTCGCGGGCTTGGGCTTTGGTTTCTTTATTCAGGCTGGTGATCATTTTTTGTTGTCGTTCGTTTTGCAAAACCAAAGCTTCCGAGTTACCCGCATTTACTTTGCTCATCACTTCGGCTAAATGTTCAGCTTCGCGATTTGCATCTTCGGCGATTTTCGAAATAGCAGCCGTGTTGCGTGGATCTTGGCCAATGAAGTTCAGGGACTGGTTGTATTTCGCCTGAGCTAAAGCCAAAGACTTCGGCGCTTTTTCAGCGGCTTTATCTTTTTCAGCCTCATCAATAGTCATTTTAGCGCGACCCAAGTATTGCTTGGCCACAGAATCACGTTCGATCGTACGGTAAGAAGCCACCAGGTCTGCTCCTTTTTTATCCGCCGCCGTCAAACTGCCGTTTTCCACATCTTTGGTGATGTTTTGCAGTTTGCTTTCCAGTTTCTTCCATTCTTTAGGATACATCTGAGGGGCATTGGCTTTAAGTGCGCCGGTACGGGCGTCGGTGATTTCGCCTAAAGATTTTTTAGAGATATCAGATTTGTTTTCGCCTTGTTGCAACCATGCACGAGAGTAGGCGACTTGTTCCAGAATTTTTTCAGTCGGTTTTTTCTTGGCCTGATATTCTTTGGCCTTGTTTAATGTTTTTTCCGCGTCTTTGAAGTTATCAGGAGAAAGAACATTCATTTGTTTTGCTCGAGCGTCGTTCAACATTTCTTCCGTACGGGCAATTTCCGTCGTCGGATTCGCAGTTGTAGGAATTGAAACCACATTGGGCGGAGTGCTTGCGCAGCCAATAAAGCCTGCAGCAAAAGTCGATGCCAGAATCACCTTGTTAAATCGGGACAGCATAAATCCTCCTGTCAGTTTGAGCCTTTTGAAAACTGATCTTAGGCTAAACCCTAGTTTTCAGGTGGAACAAGGAAAACGAGAATTCTTTTTTTAAGTGCTGACGATACACAATGGACCCAACACTAAGTCAGATCACATTCCTTGCGTATTAGAAATTTAGCTCACGGTGCCGTGCGAACGGATCGAGATTTAGTTTTATTCTTCGGCGGACTTGGAGAGAAGAAGTTCGCGGTTTTTTATTTGGATTGTTCTGCCAGAGGATTGGTCAATGATGCCTTCTTTTTCGAAAGTGGCTAGGGTTCTAATGACTGTCTCTGGCGTTGTTCCGGCCCATTGGGCAATTTCTTTTCGTGTCCAGTTTTGTTGAGGGAAGTTTTGTTGGAGGAACAACAAGGCGTCCGCGATTCTGGCAGCGGCGTCTTTGTCCATTTGGCCGGTCCATTTGGATTCTGCTAAACGCAGGTCGCGCGATAGGAATTCCAAGAATTGCATGGCGGCTTCGGGGTGATCGCGGAAAAGGACTAAGATTTCGTTTTTTGAGACGAAAGAAAGGACGGATTCTTCGACGGCAATCGCGGTGGCGTAATAGTTTTCTCCCGCGAATAAAGCGCGGTAGCCGACCAAGCCTTCGGGGCCGATCAGTCTTAATGTGTGAGCGGCACCACTGGCTGAGGTTGAATCGAGTTTGATCAAACCTTCGTGAACTTTGTAGAGTCCCTGAGGTTCGCCGCCGGCTTCGAATATGACTTGGCCTGCTTTGAAGCGTCGTAGGGTCTGGGCTTTATCGAGAAGTTCCTTAAGTTGCATACTTAAGAGATTACCAAATAGTTTTCAGTTGGCGAATGATTTTTACCAAGGGCCTGATCCAAAAGCACACTGTCGGTTGGATATTGAAAGTGGGGGGTGTTCAGGCGTTGGGCGGCAGCAAATTCCAGCGCGGAAAAATTCCAGGCCGCTAAAACCTGACGGTAACATTCGGCAAAGTGTTTTTCTGAAGTGACCGGCAGAGCCTGCTTCATATCAGTATTGTGCTGGCGTTTGAAGTATCCTAACAAAACAGCCTTCAAGGTCTTAAGTAAATGCAGCGGAACGGAGTTCATATCCGACATCAGATAGTGGAATTCCTTGCGAAAGACCTCGTCGACAAAAAGCATGTGTTGAATCGCAGGTAGCTTCAATACTTCAAGTAACTTCTGGCAAAAATGAACCTGAGCCTGAGCGCGTAACGGATCGTTAAAGAAGTGATCGGCATGGATTAAGTCATGCACGATAAAGCCCAAAACATCGCGGCCCTCTTCGACAAAGGAATGAATCTCGTCGGGCTTTAGCAGCATGCTCACACAACGTTGTCCTTGAGCTTGCATCAGTAACACATCGTCGGCGGTCGGCAGGTGAGTCAAAAGATTCAGGGGGTAGAGTCCTGCTTTCCAGGCACTCAAGCTTTTTTGAACTGAAAATGGAATCGAACGCCAGCTGTGGCCCGTAAAGGTCATCACAAAGTCGCCGTCGGTTTCCAGGGGGCGTAAGCTTTTTGCTGCGTTTAATTCTTCCGGTAAAGTTTGGCGCAGCGTTGAAACAATCAGGTTTCCACTTACTCCACGAGAATGATTCCGAGGGAGGGGAAGATTGTGCAAGCCTCCCAGGAAATCCGTGGGTCTGCGCAGAAAAGTGAAGGTCAATAAATAGGCGCCTACCATTTCCTCGTCGCTGATTTTTTGCGACGTCCACATTTGCACGAAAGGCGTTAAGGAGCGCACCGCTTGAGCAGAGTGATTTTCCAAAAATGTTTCGTCAAGCAAACGATGGCGGAAGCGTCCAGCGCGTAACATAATGCCTCTTTCTAGGCTGCAAGGGATCTGACAGAACTCTAACAATAATAATGTTGCTTTAGTACTTTGGTCCTTCTTTAATGGTTATATACGCCAAATAATACAAGACAAGGACGTCTTGTGAATAAGAGGGGCATGAGATGAAGAAGCTTCTAGTCGGAGCGCTTGTATCGATCTGTGCGGTGAGTGTGCATGCTAGGGAAGATCTGCTCTCTGATGTGAGTGGAAACAACCAGCAATTCAGTGAGTATTATACTGTCACGACGTTGCCTTCTTTCTCGGCTACTCCCACAAATACCTCTGTTGACCCTCTGCAAACCATCCAGGAAATATTTGACGCTGCTGCTCCATCGGTTGAGATTAAGGCCGCCGTTATTTCACTTTTGCATTTCGATCATCACAACGAAGACTTCGGAAATGTGGGACAGGCTTATAACCGCAAGCAGCATTTTGGAACGTGGATACGTCCTAGTGAAGATCACACCTGCTTGAACACTCGTGGCCTGGTTTTAGTTCGCGATTCCAAAGTTCCCGTCACTTACAATACAGCAGGTTGCACTGTTCGCAGCGGAGAATGGGACGAACCGTATACAGGTGCGACTGTTCACGATGCCGCGGATATTCAAATCGACCATTTTGTTCCTTTGAAAAATGCCTATGTCAGCGGTGCGCACAAGTGGAACTATTCCAAACGTTGTCTTTACGCGAACTTCTTAGGAAACAATTTCCATCTGGTTTCCACAGACGGTCATGAAAACATGTCTAAGAGTGATAGCACTCCTCAGGGGTACATGCCGCCAAACCAAGCTTACCGCTGTCAGTACTTGCAACAATGGTTGAAAGTAAAATTGATCTGGGATTTGGGACTGACTCCGCCAGAAAAATTGGCCGTGGAATCATTAATCCAACAAAATGGCTGTGATCTGAATATGTTTCAATACTCTGTTGGAGAGTTGCAGGCACAGCGCCAGTTTATGGCTGACAACGCAAATCTTTGCCACTAGTGTTCCGCTAAATAAGTTTTCTCTGCGTTGCTGCGTCGTCGCTGTACGCTTGTACAGCTTCCTTCTTGCGCCTTGATAAAACTTATTTATCGGCACACTAGGGGTTTTGATGTTTTATCAAGATAGAGTTTTAGGGATGTTGTGGGGCCTTCATGCGGGAGACTCTCTTGGGGCTCCTTGGGAATTTTTGCCGCCACAGCCAGCCTGGAATACCAAAACGGAAATTGTTGGAGGCGGCAAGTTTAACTGGGCTCCTGGTGAAGCAACCGATGACACCGACTTGATGTTGGGGGTTTTGCGCGCACTTCAAAACAGCCAAGAAATTTCCTTCGACATTTTAAAATCAGAAATGCTGACTTGGTTTGCCAGCAATCCACCTGACATTGGCACAACGACGATCAAAGGTTTGCAGAATCTGAAAGCCGGCAAAGCTTTGCGTGAATGTGGATTTGTGAATAACGAATTTCAAGGCAATGGTTCGATCATGCGCGTGGCGCCTCTGGCATTGCTTGCTGAAAATGCGGTGGGGGTTTACGGCAGTGAAAAAACTCACGGCCTTCATGAAATCATGATCACGCAAACTAAAATGACTCATGGTCATCAACACTGTGTGGATACGGATTTGATTTTCATTCCCACTGTGAAGGCGGCTCTGGCGGGAATATCCAAGCAAGAAGTATTCGCCATCGCCTTAACGGAAGCGGAAAAAATCAGTCCATTTGTTTATCAAAAGTTAAAAGCGATTCCTGATATTTCTTGGGAAAATCTTGCCACATCTGGTTTCTGCGTCGACACACTTTGTGCGGGGCTGTGGGCATTCATGAAGTACGACAATTTGGAAGATGCTTTGGTGTCTGTGGTAAATCGCGGGGATGATTCTGATTCCTGCGGAGCTGTGGCGGGTGTTTTGTGTGGAGCCTTCTATGGTTCGCAAGCCATTCCTGCTCGTTGGTTGGAAAAGTTGGAATTCAAAAATGAAATCCAGCAACTCGTGAGCAGTTTTTTTAGACACGTATAGCATTCTGTGAGTAGAATCTACTCATGACGTACACAACACTTGAGCTTATTGGTACCGCATTTTTTGCCCTTGCAGTTATTCACACATTCCTTGTCGGGAAAATTCTGCACTGGTCTCATCATTTTCCGAAAGACTCCCTTATGCGTGGAGTATTGCATCTTTTGGGTGAAATCGAAGTCGTATTTGCGATCTGGGCCAGTCTTTTCATGGCGGTTTACATTGCCCTGGAAGGTTGGACTCCCGCTATCACATATCAGAACTCTTTGGATTTTACGGAGCCGTTCTTTATCTTTGCGATCATGGTGGTGTGTTCAACTCGCCCGGTATTGACTGTGGCTCGCCAGACGATTTTGGCCATCAGTTCGGGAGTTCAGCGTGTTTTTAAAACTCCAGCTGTATCAACGGATCTTGCCGTTGTTTTGATTTTAGGTCCGTTGACTGGAAGCTTTATTACGGAGCCAGCAGCGATGACTGTGACAGCATTCATGCTAAATGCAATGCTGCAAAAAGAATCGAATAAATTGATCTATGCCTTGATTGCGGTTTTATTCGTCAATGTTTCTATTGGGGGAGCACTCACACCTTTCGCAGCTCCACCTATTTTGATGGTTGCATCCAAATGGGGATGGGATTTTTCTTTCGTCGCCACACATTTCGGTTGGAAGTCGGCCATCGCCGTCATCATCAATTCGATCGGTCTGGTTTTGATTTTCCGCAAAGAATTCAAAGAAGGATGCATCACTTTGAAAGAGGTTGAGACACGTCTGGCGCATTCTCATGCAACTATTCCTTGGCAAGTGATCGTGATTCATCTTTTGTTTCTTGCTGGAATCGTCATCACCGGACATCATCGCAATGCCTTCCTGGGAATTTTCCTGTTATTCCTTGGGGTAGCCTCTGTGACGATTCGTTATCAAGATTCTTTACGATTAAAAGAAAGTCTGTTGGTCTCTTTATTTCTGGGTGGGATCATACAGTTTGGTTCCTTCCAAAAATGGTGGCTCGCACCTTTGTTGAGTAAAATGAATGATGCTGTTTTATTTAAAGGAGCGGCACTGTTAACAGCGATTACTGACAACGCAGCTTTGACGTACTTGGGGTCTCAAGTCGATCTTTCTGATTCCAGTAAATATGCCTTGGTGGCAGGAGCTTTGGCGGGCGGGGGATTAACAATTATCGCGAACGCTCCGAATGCTGCAGGCTATTCGGTGTTAAGTCATAAATTTCCGGGCGGAATTAAGCCGTTGAATTTGTTGGTTGCAGCACTTGCGCCAACAGCCGTGGCAATTTTTTGCCTATGGGTTCTGTAAAAAAAAAGGGGGAACCCGAAGGAAAAAGGTACGGACTTACTTTCTCCCGAAAAATCAGGAACTACATCAAGTAAACCTGTGTCTTTGGGAGAAAGTAAGTCCGTACCTTTTTTTGGCATAAAAAAAGGGAACCCGAGGGTTCCCTTTTAACTAAGAGCAAAAAAGCTCGAAGTACTCAAACTAGTGAGCAGCTTCTTCTTTTTTTACTTCTTCTTTAGCAGCTTTTTTGCCGTGTTTTTTAGCAGCTTTTTTGTCAGCTTTAGCTTCAGTTTTAGCAGCTGGAGCAGCTTCAGTTGTAGTTGCAGCAGCAGGAGCTGTAGTAGCAGCAGCTGGAGCAGCTTCGTTAGCTTGAGCAACAACACCAGCGAATACAACAGACAATACTAGAGATACCAATTTCATAAAACCTCCAAGTGGTTCTTAATGTTTTCCTTAATCGGAAACATGATCAGCGTAGCAAAGGGAGTTAAAACCATGATTAAAAACAGATTAAATGTTTTTAATTTCGAAAGAAAATATCGCGCCGTTTCTCTCGTTATTGCCAGCACTGAGCTTAGCTTCGTGAAGATTCGCGATCTTTTGTGCAATAGCTAGACCTAAGCCGAATCCTTTGACGCGATTTTCAACGGCCGCTCCCCGAGAAAAGCGTTCGAAGATGAAAGGTAATTTGTCATCAGGAATTCCTGGACCATTATCTTGGACAAAGAGTTGGCTGACATCATCTTTCCAAACTAGCGTGATAGTAACCACTTCGTTGTTCGGAGAGTATTTGATCGCATTTTCAATGATATTAAAAACTAAATTTTCCAGCAGATCTTTATCGCCACGCACGGATTTGCGATCGGCTTTTGATTCATTGTTGATGTTGAATTTAAGTTTGATGCCTTTGGAGTTTGCCAGTTTTTCGCAGCGAGTGAGGGCTTCAAAGACCAATTCTTCCAGTGAAATTTCTTGCAGACTCAGCGCACCCAAACCCGCATCCGCACGAGCCAAAAGCAACATTTCTTGAACGATGTTGGCAAGGTTATCGACCTCCTGCAAAGCGCTGCGGGTGTATTGATCCACGTCAATTTGCTTTTCCGACTTTAAAAGTTCAATTTCCTGGCGCATGATCGTTAGAGGTGTCAGAAGCTGATGGGATGCGTCGGCAACGAACCGTTCCTGGGATTGAAATGCCTGCTCGATGCGATCAAGCATTTCATTTAATGTTAAAGCGAGCTTTTTAATTTCATCATTCGCAGCCGGAATCGGAACACGACTGGAAAGTTCGCTGGCTTTGATTTTTTTAGCGATGTCGATCATGTGATTCACTGGCGCCAACGCGCGGGCCGACAAGAACAAACCACCCAAAGTCGCAAACAACAGGACGATGGGAATACCAACTTCTAAAAGAGTCAGCCGTTTGCTGATCTGCGTTTCAAGCAAGGTCATCGGAACGGCGATTTGCAGTAACAGTTGCGGTTTTGCGACGTTATCCAACGGAAAAGAAATAAGACGATAAGAATCGGCTTCGGCGGAAGGGATGTTGTGAATGTGTTCAATCGTACGATAGGTTGCCTCTTCACCAGCCCAAATGCGTTCAAAATCTTTTTTATAAGGAGGATTAAACTCGCCGAAATTTCCCACGCGGGCAAGAACTGCTCCCGAGCTGTGACGAACTTGAATCAACGCCGTGCCCAAGGGGAAGGGCAGGATTTTACCGTGATCCAAGCGCAAAGGAGGAAAGTTCAAGTCACCCTTAACCCCAATTTCCACACCTTCTGAAACGTCGACGGAATAGTTGAAAAGAGCATCGTCGAAATCCTGCTGCAGATTATCGATCGACATTTTAAAGATAAACATATTGAAAAGGATTGTCGTGGCTCCAAAGAACACCACGAAAATCAATGAAAGGCGCACCCGCAGACTTAAATTTGCAAAAAACTTACGGAGACTCTTTAAGAACATAGCCAGTCCCTACCACGGTGTGAATGAGTCTTTTGTTGAAGGGAGCATCGACTTTTTTACGCAAAAGATTGATATACACGTCGATTACGTTGGATTCGGAATCAAAGTGAATATCCCAGACATGCTCCGCTATCGAGACACGGCCCAAAGGACGTTCGGGATTGCGCATGAAGTATTCCAGCAGCGCAAACTCTTTCGTGGTCAGGGAAATTTCCTGGCCGGATCTGCGCACTTTACGTTGCAAAAGATCCAACTCCAGGTCGGCATATTTTAAAATATTAGTGATGGCAGTTCCACCATTCGCGGAGCCTTTGCGACGAAGCAAGGCGCGAACGCGGGCATGAAGTTCATCAAAGGAGTAGGGTTTGGTCAGATAGTCATCGGCGCCAGCATCCAGGCCGTTTACTTTGTCTTTTGTTGTCGAAAGAGCGGTGACCATCAGAATGGGACCCGCGTATCCGTCGCGACGAAGATGTCTGGCAGTATCGATACCGTTTTGATCGGGCAGCATGACATCCAAAATCACCAAGTCATAATCGCCTTGAGCCATGTAGGACTCCGCCGACGTTCCGCTTTCCGCGATGTCGACAGCATATCCAACTTCGTTCAATCCCTTTTTCAGGAAGTTAGCCATTTTAACTTGATCTTCAACGACAAGAATTCGCATGACAGAAAAAGTCTCACTTGTCCTCTGGGATGGCAAGTATGGGTAATGCTAGATGTCAGGAATCTCGCCGGGATCGTACGGGCTCTTCTTTTTATAGCCGGAACCGGAACTGGAAGCGCCTTTTTCCACACTCAGAATTCTTTTCTCTGAGTCCGCTGTTACCGCCACTGGGGGGCCACCTGGTTTTTCAGAATCCTGCAAGGTCTTTAACACCGTTGCGTAACCCGAAATTTTGCGTGGTAAAGTGTAAGCTCCGCGTGCTTCATCGGAATCAAAGAATACTTCCACTTCGTCTGAAATATCCCGCACCACACGCACTTTCGCCGAGAAGGATTTGGGCTTTTCCTCAGAGGGTTCCGCTTCATAGATATTGGTGTTGGGTTTCTTGATTTTGGACTGCGCATACGATGGATTCACTAAACTGAACAGTAAAAGCAGGCTGAGCATAATATGAGTTCCTTTAGTCTTATTGTGCAGGAATTTGTCCTTTTGAGGCAATCAGACACGATGAATATCTCAGGTTGGGACGGGTGCTTGACAGACCCTCTTTGAAATCTGCTCAGGGGAGTCAAATATCTGTATTTTCCCGAGTTTTTTCGAAGTTAAGAATCATAAATAGTAAGAAACGCTTGCTGATTTATGCAACGCAGAGCACACTTTTGTAGTGGGTCGCGTAAGGCCATAATTTCATTGGAAAGTCGGAGTGTAGATTAGATGGTTCATGTGTTGTTCGTAGATGACGAACCAGCACTCCTGGATTTGTTTAAACAGGAGATGTCGCAGAATAACTCTGCGCTGAACTTCAATTTTCATCTCGCAGCAAATGCCCAAGAATGTATCAAGCAGCTACAAGGTTTCGGCAACTCGCCGGTGCTGTTGGTGATCTCTAAAGTCACAGCTCCCGACATGGACGAGCTTGCATTACTCAAAGTCGTTCAAAAAAAGTTTCCCCGCGTAAAAATCTATATCTGTACCGAGATGAGTGCACCGTATTCCCGCAAAGGGAACGAAGATCAGGGATCACTGCGTTTCATCGCTAAGCCCGTAAATTTCAAAACCCTGTACGGCGCAATATCTGAAGACTTCCTAAATCCCCTCTAATAGCGCGCTTGGTGTGCTGCCAAACTTACATCGTTGAAAGAACGCGCGTGTCAGCACGCATCATCTGTTTGAAATTCCCATAAATCAGCGCAAGATATGTGGTCTGTGAAAATTAACAACCTTGAATGGGGAGATAGAATGAATAAGTTAGTACTTGGAGGCCTTGTTGTTGCACTTGCTGCATCTACTGCCTGCACTAGAAAAGTAAAGTTGGACACTGATATCAAAAAAGCGTCATACGCTATTGGTCAACAAATCGGTGGCAACTTGAAACAACAAAACATCGATTTCGATTCTGACGCTTTGGCGCAGGCTTTGAAAGATGCTTCTGCTGGCAAAAACGAAATGACTAAAGAAGACATGCAAGCAGCGATGATGAAACTTCAAGAAATGGCGATGAAAAAACAGCAGGAAGCTGCTGAAACAAACGCTAAAGCTGGTAAAGACTACCTTGAGAAAAACAAATCTGCAGCTGGTGTAAAAACAACGGCTTCTGGTCTTCAATACATCATCGAAAAAGAAGGCACTGGCGCTCAACCTAAAAAAGAAGACGTAGTAAAAGTACACTACAAAGGTACTTTGACGAACGGTGAGCAATTCGACTCTTCATACGACCGTGGTCAACCAGCTGAATTCCCAGTTGGTGGCGTTATCCCAGGTTGGACAGAAGCTCTTCAATTGATGAAAGTTGGCTCTAAAGCTAAACTTTTCATCCCACCAGAACTTGCTTACGGTCCTTCAGGCCGCCCAGGTATCCCACCAAATTCAGTTCTAGTTTTCGAAGTTGAATTGATGGATATCGTTAAAGCTGAAAAACCAGCTGCAAAAGCTAAAAAATAGTAACGATGTTTGATCTAACTATTGACCCTTATCTTCATTTCGATCGCCTTCTTAAAGAGGCGATCGAAAAACAAATCCCAGAGGCAAATGCAATGTCAGTTGCGACTGTGGATGATAGGGGCATTCCCTCTGTGAGAATTGTCTATATGAAAGACAGAACTCCAGAGGGTTTTGTTTTTTTTGGGAACTACCATAGCCACAAGGGCCTCGATATCGAGGACAACCCGAATGTGTGCTTGAATTTCTATTGGCCAGCAATCTGGCAACAAGTGCGCGTGACGGGAATGGCTGTAAAAGTGAATCCCGAAGAAAGCGATGCGTACTGGAAAACCCGCGCTCGCTTAAGTCAAATCGGTGCTTGGGCGTCCAATCAAAGCGAAGAAATCCCAGATTACAATCATCTTGCCCGTCGCGTGCAAGAGTATGAAAAACAGTTTGAGGGTCAACCGGTGCCTCGTCCACCTCATTGGGGCGGGTGGTTGGTGGTTCCAACTGAAATCGAATTCTGGTTCGGCCACAATGGACGTCTGCATGAACGATTTGTATATCAACGAACTGAAGAAGGCACGTGGAAGACCTTCATGCGCTCTCCATGAGTGACTTAAATAATACCAAAGAATCCGTAGCCAATCACATCTTACCCACCTCGGCGAATCTGCTGGGGATCTGTTTTCTTATTTTTTCCATGGCGCATTTTATGGATAAAACAGAAGCAACGATCCTGGATGAGTGCACGGCCGTGACGATTGTGATTTTCTTGATTTCGAGTGTTTGTTCCTATGCGAGTCTGCGATCAGGAAAATATCGCGCACTGGAAAAAATCGCAGACCTTGCCTTTATGGCAGGACTTCTGATCCTGGCAGGGGTGGCTGTATTTATCGCGATTAAAGTCGTGGTTTAGCTGCACAAATTATTACTCCCGATTAACCTTTGTTTATCTCAGTGTCTCAGTTCGAGATCCCAACTGGACTCCACCCCCGATATTTGGAAAAGTCATTCTTTCGCTCTGTGAAATGGCATAAAATATCTGCGGGGGAATACATGATCCGGTCGCTTTCATTGCTAGCCGTCTGTGTTTTGAATTTCACATCGCAAGTGGTGTTGGCCGACGCCTTTTGTGCTCCCGAAGATCGCCTGAAAGCACCTCATGAAATCGTTGCGAAATTTCGCAGTGGCGGCGAATTCGGCCGAGTCACTTTGTTCGAAGAAAACTTCAAAGATCAAAATATCGAAACTTTAAAAACGGGGAATGTAAATTTCCTGCATGGCAGTTGGGATCGTTTGAATATCAAGCACAGTGAATTCACCCGCGCCTATTTCACGGACTATCGCTTTAGTGACGTGAAACTTTCCCACGTCGACTTGCGCGGGGCGCACTTCAGGCAATCCGTTTTAAAAGACGTGCGCTTTACCGATGTCGATGCCCGCGCCATGCAAATGGATAGCGTCTCCTTAGAAAATGTGCATTGGGACGGGGTGAAGCTGAAAGGTGCGAGCATTATTTTCTCCAAGTTTAAAAATTGTAAGTTTGAAAATATCGATTGGAACAAAGTTGTTCTGGTTGGCACTACCTTCGAAAACTGCACCGGCGCACCAGTGAAACAACACTCTGGGACCTATCAGGCAAGTAAATGATTTTGAACTACCTAAACCGCCAAATCGAAGAAATTCAGCACAGCCGTGTGTTGCGCATCTATGGATTTTTCCTGGTGGTCGTTCATTTCCTAACTTTCTATTTTTGGAACCACAACGTTGCATTTGATTTTTACATGAACAATGCGCCGTCACCGTTGTGCTGGTCTTTTATGGAGGATTGCTCCTTCTGGAGATTTCCTAATAGAACCGCTGCGATGGTGTCTTTGTGGGCTTACTTGGGTTTGGCCATTGCTATTTTCATCCTGATGTTGAAGGGACGAGTGCGGCTCGCTTATTTTGGACTGATCGCACTGTTCCTGGTGAAGTATGGATTCTTGCTGATCGACTATCGATTGATGGGGAACTATCACTACATGCCGTTCATCATCGGCATCGTTTATCTATTTTTTCCTCGAAAAGAAATTTTCATCAAAGTTCTGATAGTGACCTTCTATTGCGCGGCCGGTTTGCTGAAGCTGCGCAATTTGGAATGGATGACCGGTGGAGCAATTTATGATGTTGGTACTTGGCCTTCATGGTTGGTGGTCATTGCCTGCTCGGCGGTAATTTATCTGGAAGTTGGCTTAAGCTGGTTCTTGCTGGGGCGTCGCTCCTGGATGGCCTGGACAGTTTTTGGTTTTTTTATTTTATTCCATGCCTCGTCCTGGTATTGGGTCGGATATTATTATCCGACGACAATGTCATGCTTGCTTCCGATCTTTCCTTTGAGCTGGATTTGGGGAGAAGCTTCCAGTAAGGCTGAAGTTAAAAATCAAGACACGCACTGGGCCCTGGTCACTGTGGTTCTGCTTTTCTGGGCGGCCCAGTTTTATCCGCTGCTTTTAAGTAAAGACGCTGCCGTCACTGGCGAGGGGCGTGTACTTTCTTTGAACATGTACGACGCTCGTGTGGAGTGTGATCACATCATGATCGCCGAATACAAAGATCGCTATGAGGAATTTGCCTCGGGCCTTCAGCCTTCAGCCATGCGCATTCGCTGCGAACCGTATTTATATTTCTCTAGAGCGAAAGCGGCCTGCGAGTCCTTAAAAGACCAGCCGGATTTTAAAAATGTCCGTCTAAGTTTGATGGTGCGACGTCAGACCGATGCGGAGTTTAAAGAAATTGTAAATATCAAAGATTTCTGCACCGGAAATTATCAGTTCAATTCTTTCGGGCGAAACGAGTGGATCCAATGGTAAAATCACGACGCGCCCTTATGCAGTGGACTCTATTCGCGGCTTTCACGATCTGCTTTGGCGGCTTCGTGCTATTGAATCTGCCGACTCTGGCCAAACAAAGTTCTTCGATCTATCACGATGGCAGCCCGTCACGCACTTATCGCATGGTTCCGCAATTAACATCGGGAATCAGCAGTGAGATTCTGACCGATCAAGACGTGACCTGGATGTATCGGGGTAATGTCTATCGCCAGGGATATTCGAACGAGATTTTAAAAAACTTTCAAAACATGAAAGTTCAATGGTCCTCCGAGGAAATTAACTATTCCGTCCATCGTGCCAGCAAAGCAACGCCAGCGGTGGATGATTCCGGTATTTATGTTGGTGGTGATGACGGTTGGTTTTATGCGTTTGAGCTGGACGGAAGAGTGCGCTGGAAGTTCTTCACTTCACGAACTGACAACGGAATTCACGGATCTGCGATCCTGATCAAGGACCGCGTGTGCTTTGGTTCTTACAACGGTTTCTTTTATTGTCTGAAGAAATCAAGCGGTGAGCCGATTTGGATTATTCGTTTGGCCGAGGCCATGGGATCTTCACCGACATTTTTTGAAAACGATTTCTTCGTTTCTATCGAAACTTCTGATGTGAATGGATATATCGCGCGCCTTAACGGAACGACGGGTGAAATCAAATGGCAAAGTCCGTGGGTGGGGGAGCAAATTCATTCGAGCGTGACTTTGGATCCCGAACATCGTCGTGTTTTTGTTGGAGCCAACAACGGTCGGATGTTTGCTTTTCACATGGATACCGGTGCCTTGCTATGGACGGGTGATGCGGGTGGCGCGATGAAGGGAACTGCGACTATTGCCGACGGGAAATTATTCTTCTCTTCGTGGGGTTCTCGATTTGAGGCGGTGGACTTGACAACATTAAAGCCTGTTTGGCAGGTGAAAATTCCCGGAGTGAGTCAGTCTTCGCCTGCAATCGTTCCTGGTAGTTCTCTCATTGGGATTAACTATCATGGTGAAAAATCGGGCTTTGTTGTTTACAATATGGGCACGGGTAAAGTCTTGTGGTCACACGAGATTTTCGACTCCAAAGCTCTCAATCTTCAGAGCGCAACGGCTGTTCGTGTTTCCGAAAACGAATGGGCATTTTTGCAAATGTGCGAAATGAATCAGTTGTGTTTGATGCGTGCCCAGGACGGCAAAGTTATAAAAACATGGACAGTTAAAGGTTTTATGACGGGCGCTCCGACGGTTTATAAAAATAATATTTTTATAAACATGGAGTACGGAAGCGTGATCCGTCTGTCAGCGAATTAATTGGAAATCAATCCGGGGGGATTGTGTTCAAGAACGTGCAAACTAAAAAGTTGAATAACAAGGGGATGACTCTTGTTGAGCTTATGGTGGTGATCGGCCTCGTAAGCGTTGGCGGCTATTTGTTTGCGACTCAGATGTACCAAATGACTCAGCAATTAGAAGTGGTAAAAAACCGCGCCGAGCTGGAAGAGCTTAAAGGCAATGTGCGAATGCTGGCCCTGAACCGTGTGGCGGTGAACTACAGCGCCACTCTTCCTGAAAATGCCGGAATCAAAGATTGTATTTTAGGAACTGCAAAATGTGTGAACGGCACGACGGTGGATTTTTCTCTGGCGCTACCGAACAGCAAGCCTGTCGCTTCGCCAAATTCTTTTTATACTTATAAAGGAACTGCCTGTGCTCCCTGGAGTGCGCAATGTCCATTCAAAGTTTCTGCGGTTGCAAAAGCTGTATGCAACCGTGGCGCCCCTCAATGCATTTATGCGGGTGGGGTCTACTTGGTGACCAAGATCGAAATTTTCCCAGGCATCGCGAACAAGGTAGCAGCCTATGGACTTCGTGAAGTGATTGAAACCTCTTTGTTGCCTTTGTCTGGATCCCAAGAAGGAAATAAAAGTATTAAAAACCTGACTTGTCCTGGTGGCCAATTGATGCGTGGTGTGGATCTAGTGAATAACAAAGCGATTTGCGCTTAGAGAAAGCTTATGAAGTGTTTTAAAGTTTTATCCATTCTGACTGTTTTTGCGATGTTCACGTCCGTGAGCCACGCATTAATTGTTAATGGCAAAGGCTTTCAACAGCGAGGCTTCCGCTTTCAGCAAACGGGCAATACCGTGGATTTGCTGCCAACGGGTAAATTATCTGAAGTGGCTGTCTTAGGCAAAAAGCAAATTCTTTCGATTTTGCTTCAGCGCCCACTGCGTGCCCAGCTTTCAGATCATTTCTTAACTTCAGGTGTATTGCGTTCTGCTCCTTCTAACTATTCGGGTGGAGTTGAGTTGTACGTGATTTCTCAAGAGTTCGGCAAGAATGCCAAGTTGATCATGGCGCCGATGGGGTCGCAGGTTATATTGCCGGAATTCTACGTTTTAAGAAGTGAATCTCTGGGTGCTTTCGAAGTTAAAAACGGCGCCATTCAACCCTTTAAAGACATGGGTGATGGCGAGTTCATGTACCTGTTCCAACAGGGCTATGATGGCTTCAAAGCAATCTCCAAGCAGTTTTCAATAAAAGACAGAGTTCCGCAGAATATGGGCTCGATCAAAGTGGAATTCCGTTTGATGCTGACATCAAGCTTAAGCAAACCAGGCTGGATTGCCCTTAATTCCGCAGACGGACAAGAAGTGGTTCGCTTTTATGTCCCGATGGCTGCGAAATCGGGACAGGTGATTTCCGTGGTGAAAGATGTTCCGAATCTGGCGGTGGATGAAAATACCCTGAATGTCGTGAATGCCGATGTTCCTATGACTGATTTTAAATTTAGAATTTTAGAACTTAAAACAACGCGAAATTATTCCGCGAGGTGAGTTATGAGAAACCAGTTATCAAGTAAGGGTTTTACATTGGTAGAGGTTTTGGTTGCGACGGGATTGGTAGCACTCCTTTCCATCGTCATGACAACGCTGATGGTGAAAATGCAGAAAGATGTTTCTGTGTATTCAGCCAAAAGTGGTGTTGAGTCCATGCGTAATCAAGTGCGCATGAACGCCATCAATGGTGCGGCAATTCTGAAAAGCGCGATGCTGACGGAAAATCCGGTCCTAAGCACTTGCTTAAACACGAACAACTGCTCGACGACCAAGTCAGACTTTAAATTAGTCGATGCCTTGGGTGTGCCTCTTTCAGGTAAGAATGTTTATTACGATCTCCAGGGGAAACCTTGTAAAGAGTGGAATGTATCCTGCCCACTCAAAATCTCTTCGCAAATGCAGTTGATCTGTGGTGGTGCTACCGCTGTGGCATCTTGTCCAAAAGCGCAGGCGATGAATGTCTTCGTGCAAATCGACTATCACACGGATTTATCCAAAGCGAGAGGTGTTGAGCTTCGTCCGATCACAGACACTGTGACGGTTGCGTTGGCAAGTTACTACAACACCCAAGTAACGAACAACGTTATAAATCAGAATAATAACTCAACGATTGTCACTGGCACGGTCACTGAGGCCTCGGCAGATCTTATCTGCGAAACGGGTTCTTATATGACGGGCGTCGACACTGCCGGAAAAGTGATCTGTATGAAGGTCGCAAGCAACGGCGGTACGGGCGGCGGTTCCGATGGTAACGGTCGTGACGGAGATGGTGGCGGCGGCGGTCAAGGTAAAGACGGCGGTGGCGATGGCGGCGGAGCCGGTGGCTCTTGCAGTAAATAAGAATTATACTTGAGCGTAGGTGGGGAGTTCAATGAATCGAATAATCTTAGTATTGGCAACTGTGTTGTGCTTCGCTGCGTGTACAAAAAAGGAAGCTCCCGCACCTGTTAGTCTTACACCTCAAGAAAAAAAGGCCCTCGTCGATAGCTTGGGCCCCTCCACTGCTGGCAAGTCTGCCCAAGGTGGTGATCAAATCACCGTCATCAACTCTAATGCCTACAGTCAGTGGGGTTTGACGTTCGATCGTTATGACAAATCGACTTTACGTTTAAAAGGCTTTGGTCTTGCGCCTTCAGTAATTATGCAAGGTCCGCAAAGTCTCAACACACTCCCCATTACAGGGTCATTACGTTTGCAATTAGGAACTGTTGGTGCTGGTGGCATTGACAGAAATCTGGGGCGTAGTTTTACCAAAGGCCTTGATATTTATGTCATCGCGAAAGCCGACGGCACGGGGATGGCGCTATTAGGAACACCTTCGGGCGGCACTCCGGTTTTACCGGCAGGCTATACGCAAAAAAGTGAGATGTTGTGGTTTATCGCAGTTTTTAGCGGTGAGATCATGCGCTTTCGTGACGTCGGTAATGGCGAATGCATTTATTTGAACGCGCCACTGACGGAAAAAGATTACCGCTTTAATAAGAACGATCGCAGCTCCACTTATTTGCAAATGGATCCGTTGGTTCCAACCAAGGCTTCGAAAGCGACTTTAGAAATTGTTTTCTTTGCGGATTCAGATTTGCCACCGGGAAGTTCTTTAAGTTTCAGAACTCACAGAAACGGCTTTGATATTTTCACGTACTATCCATTGATCGGTATTTCGCAGAAGCAGCGTCAACAATTTCAGTTCGATGTGCCTGTTGAGACGTCCAATGTGACGACTGTGGATCCTGTTAATTACGTCTTTTCGGGTTCTTTGTTGAACTCATCCAGTGGCGCCAGCTTCACAGCTGTGGTGAAGGGCTGGCGCTTATATAAAAACTATTAATGACGTGGCGGTTCTTGAGAGGATGAACTTTGTTCGTTTCTCCAGGCTTCGCGTTGCTCAAAGCGGGCCTCTCGGCGCGCTTGGCGTTCCGCGCGACGTTGTTCGCGCTCGGCATAGCGAGTTTCACGTTTGCTTCGACGACTTTCCACAAAATCCATAAGGATCGCAGCAATCGCGCCCTCGATATCGGACGGATGGGAGTTGGCTTGCTGCTCGCGTTCGCGCTCCAGGGCTTCTTCTTCCGCTCTTTTTTGAGCATGAACTTTTTTAAGTCCAGGCCACTCACGCATAAAGATCCAGGCATATCCACCAGCCGTTACGGCAGCCAGAATGATGCCGGTCCAAAGAGTTGATGTCGCATAGATGTGACCGCTGCGATCATATTGACGAGTGGCATCCAGGATCGCCATAAAAGAACCAAAGCAAAAGAATACGATCGAACCTATTCCCAGCAACAGAAGGAGTACGGGTTTGCGGGCTCTGACGGCGAGTTCATCGAAGACACTGGCTTGAATGCCTTTAAAGTCGATACCCATACTTTTACCAAAAGGAGATCCTGAGCCCATGAAAAGTCCGATTAAGCTGGAAATAATTTTGAACATGAAAAACGCCTCCAAAGCTGTGAATTGAGATTGTAAGTTTTCAAAAAAATCTGGATGAAGTGAAAATGAACGCAGGGCTTTCCCATGGGGTGCCTTGGAAAAGCCCTCGTTGCTGTTTTACCAGCGGCGTGAACGGATCAACATGCCCGCTACAAAGCCTACGGCGCAGGCGCCGAGAACTGAGCTGACAGGATGATCAGATACGAAATCGGAAGAAGTATCGAGTGCTTCCCGAGCTCTTCCTTGAATTTCTTTGTAACCGCTTTGCAGTTTTGAAGCTGCATTTGAAGCAGTCGATTTCGCCTGAGAGTATGTTGCTGGTTGGGCCATAACTAACTCCTTTGTTATGAGGATCAGATCCTGTATATGATTCTGACCCCGCGAAGGAGTGTCTGCCAGTGAACTTTAGGTAAAGTGTCAGTTCGCAATCTTTGGTTTGATCTATGACATAGACGAAGGGTGCTATTTATTTCTATTTTAGTGGAAATTTATACTTAATTCCGTAGTCTTCGCTGGTTGCTGCAAAGACGGAAAGATCGATCCATTTTTTCTTAAAGAACACGCGACGAATACTAAGACCTTCTTTGCGAAGTTTAATTTTCTTTGCGACCTTCAATGAGGGCTTGTTGTCGGGCTCGATAAAGGCTTCAACGCGGTGAAGTTTTAATTCTTTAAATGCCAATTGCATCGCGGCTGCGCAAGCTTCCGTGGCATATCCTTCTCCCCAAAAATTATTGAAGATGCGATATCCTAAAACGCCATTTTGAAAGTTTCCGCGGATGATGCCATCGATGGCCACATGACCAATCAGCATGCCATCGTCTTTGCGAAAAACGCTGAGCTCATAAGCTGAATCAGCAGCGCGGCGCTTTAGTTCTTTTCTCAATTTCTCTTTGAATTTGGCTTTCGTCAGTTCGGAAAGTGTCCAGCTGGTTTCATCCCACTCGCTTTGTGGTGGGCGCATGCTGCTGAAAGCTTGCGACCAATTTTCATAGTCGTAGGGTTCAAGGTGACGCAGGATCAGGCGTTTGGTTTCTTTATAAAGTGGCACGGTTGTCGATTTCATCGCGTACCAGTCTAAGAGGAACGCGATCCAGGTTGCAATAGTAATAACTCAGCTTTTGCGGGGAGCGCACAGTTGCGCGGCGGGTTTCGTGACCTGTTAGGCGAACTTCAATTTCCACATCTTCATTTTGGGGAATAGCCACCATGCGGGGAGTGACAAAGGCTGTCTGTTCGCCGTTGACCCAAATTTCGGCGCCCTCTTGTTCAGATACGATCATACATAGGCAAAGTTCTTTTTTGGGAGCTTTCAGCAGATCTCTAAGAGTTTTGAATACCGCCATCGGGGCCTCCTCGTTTGGGTGGCTAGGGTCTAACACAGGCCGCTTTGCATTTACCAGAGCGGCTTTTGAAAACTAGACCTTTTTGTCATCACTCACGGAGAAAGTCCGCAACCATTCGCTGCCCTTGGTAAATCGTGGCAGGCGTTGACAGGGATAGAAAATAATAATGAATTTAAGTTCTTAAGGAACAGGGGAGTGTATGCGCGCGATGATTTTGAGTTCGCTATTGATGTTATCAGCACATGTTTCGTATGCCATCGATGACGTTAATCATGTGAGCTGTATGTATCTGAAGACCGAAGGCAAAGTGAATACCTGGAATTACCACTACATGAACTCATTTGCCTTGAATCCTGGTGAGGCCCGCATCGTGAACTCCTATTGGAGCAGCATGAAAGATCAGGGCTTGAATCGCGCCTTTTGTTCCATGATGGCCGGCACTGAAGACTCGGGGGCGGTGGACATTGATTTTATCGCATACCGCGGTGAAGATTTCAGTGGCTTTGAATATGAGGGCAACACCTGTGTCCCTTGGGGGACAAAGTTAGAACTTGAAGTAAAGAAAACTTATCGTGTGGCCCGTGGAGGGTTCGTGGAGCTTAGACTGCCATGGCTGCCCCATGATCAAGGGACGATTATTTTAAGAGAATATTTTCCACGCAAAGATGAACTTGCAGACCTTAAAAATCTCAGCGACAAAATTTGTGAAAGAATAGCGCCGGAAGAAATGCGCCAATAAAAACGAACTAGTGCAAAGACGTAGGCGCTACCAGATAAAATTCTGGGATGTCCACGGTGAAGCTTTGGCCGTCTTCGGTAACAAAGTGATAGCGACCTTGCATGCTTCCCGTTGTCGTATTCAAAGGGCACGCGCTGTCATATTCAAATGTTTGACCGGGTTGGATTTTCGGCTGCATGCCAATAACCCCGGGACCGCGAACTTCTTCTTTTTTACCCAAAGCGTCAGTGATGACCCAGTGACGGCTCATCAATTGAGCAGGGGCAGAACCTTGGTTCGTGATCGCAATTTTATAGGCAAAGAAGTGATAGCCCTTTTCCGTATTTGACTCGGAAGGGACGTAAACGACTTTGGCTGAAATTTTGAAATCTGGAACAACTGTTTTCTGCATACCCATAATTCAAGAATAGCGAATTCCGGGATTAGGGGCAACGAAAACTGTGAGTGAGCAATTAGCGCAAAACGATATTCTCGATTTCGAACACGATGGGATAATGATCTGATGGGATGCGCATTTTGGCTTCCATATTTTGTGGAATTCCGCGTTCGCTACCGAACTCGTCTCGGTAACGAAATGCTTTGGCGGAGTTCGGCTTTAATAATGTCTGCATCAGTGGTGACAAAAACGCAAAGTCGATTTGGCGCCCCTCGGTACGAGCACTGCTTTTAACCTGATAAAAAGTCGCGCGCTGTTCAGCGCTTAAGTTCGCAACTTCAAAAACATCTTTAAGTCCCGTGGAGGTATAAATGTCCTTAAATTCCTCGTCGGTATTTAAGATACCGGCATTTCCATTGAAATCACCCGCCACCATAATGGGGGTTTGCGGATGCTTTTCTTCGAGCTCGCGATAGATTTCCAAAAGCGTGCGAAGCTCTGCCTGACGACGTTCAAAGCCATTGGGATCTATGCGTTCCGGATCCAAACGCGATTTTAAATGAGTTAAAAGCAAGATCATAAAAGGTTTGTCTTTGTCTTGTTTAAATAGGCGTAATTCCACCACGTCCCGGGAGAATTTATGACTGGTCGTCACTTTGCCGCCTTTGACCTGATAACCGCTGTTCAAGCTTTGGCGTTCGTGGGGGTAAAGGTAATTGATCAGGCGCGCCTTGTTCGACAAAAGATCAAAATAGAAAGGCAGCCCTTTGCGGATCAAAAAGCCCACATCGATATTGCGATCGGAGTTTCCCTCAATCAAACATGGCGAGTAGGCGTCGTTCATAAAGAGATGGTTGAAGTTTTTAAGGGATTCAAAACCGCCAACTTCGCACAGCATAATGATATCGGCGTTGATCTCGATCAGGCTTTTTGCGATGTCCTCGCACTTCTTTAAGGACTTGTTCTCATAAATGGAAATGGACTGACCTTGCCATTGACGCTCATTGTACTTGAGGACCTCAGCAGTTGGCGGCTCGTCAAAAAGCAGAAACAGATTCTCTGCATTGAGTAAGCAAAATTTAAGGTTTGTGGTCTCGGTCCACG
The DNA here is from genome assembly GCF_013752535.1 of Bdellovibrio sp. KM01. Classification (NCBI taxonomy): domain Bacteria; kingdom Pseudomonadati; phylum Bdellovibrionota; class Bdellovibrionia; order Bdellovibrionales; family Pseudobdellovibrionaceae; genus Bdellovibrio; species Bdellovibrio sp. KM01. The sequence continues at coordinate 2,604,467 of NZ_CP058348.1, read as the reverse complement.
TCATATTACTATTTTATGGATTTTTCTGTCTTAATCACAAAGAAAAAGTGAGGCAACCGTGGCAAAAAAGAAGGTAGCGGCGTCAAAAGCATCCGCAAAGCTGCAAATCCGTTCGTGGATTGAAACATTTGATATTGGCAAGGAACTTAAAGCCAAAAATGAAATGACGGGCTTCGTCTATTTCTTGGCTGCCGATGACTCTAATAAGCTTCAAGGTTTAGTGGAAGAACATGCGCTGGCCTGGCAAATGGAATCCATCAAAAAGAATGACAAAGAGCTTAACCATTTCGTAGGGCTGCAAGGACCGGTTTGGATCGTGCGTCCTAAGGGCAAAAACTCGGTTGGTCACGATGGTCTTTTGGATGAGGCGACTTATACTTGGGCCCGTGATCAATTCGGTTCCTTGGTGCCTCATTTTAAATCTCACCAATTAAAGGCGTTGCGTATTGAGTTCTTTGGAACTGAAAAAGCTCAAGAGTTGGGTGCCTTGGTTGGTTTGGATATGGCTCCTTACAATTATCGCCAATTCGTTGACGGCAAACACTTGGCGGATATGCCAAAAGTGTCTTTGATCAAATCTTCTGAAGATTTCGATAAAGCCCTGATTAAAGAAGCCTCGGTTCGCGCCCGTGCGGTGACGTTGGCTCGCCACTTGGTGAACATGCCCCCGAACGATTTGAATCCGAAAACATTCGCTGAAATGGCGACAAAAAAACTGCCTTTCGGTAAAAACTTGAAAGTGACCGTTTGGGACGACAAGAAACTTGCTTCTGAAAAAATGGGTTTGCATTTATCGGTGGGTATGGGTGCGACCCATGGTCCGCGCATGGTGCATATGAAATACCGTCCAACAAAGAAATCCGGTTTGAAACCTGTGGCTTTTGTTGGCAAGGGAATCACTTTCGATACAGGTGGTTTGGATATCAAGCCGTCATCGGCGATGCGCTTGATGAAAAAAGACATGGGTGGAGCGGCAAGTGTGATCGCTTTGGCTTTGTGGGCTTCTGAATCTCAATACCCAGGTCCTTTGGATTTCTATCTGGCTTTGGCTGAAAATGCAGTGGATGCAAATGCCTTCCGTCCTGGTGATATCGTCACCGCTCGTAACGGGATGAAAGTTGAAATTGACAATACTGATGCTGAAGGCCGTTTGGTTTTGGCAGACGTTTTAGACGTGGCTTGCAAACAAAAAGGTTCCGATGATCCTGAATTTGTGATCGATGTGGCAACTCTAACGGGTGCTATCAAAGTCGGTTTGGGTGCAGAGATCGCTGGTCTATTTGCAAACGATGACGATTTGGCAAACGAGCTGACTAAAGCCGGCCAACGCGCAGGTGATTTGAACTGGCGCATGCCATTGTTCGATAAATACTGGGGCGATCTATCGTCACCGTTTGCGGATTGCAAAAACTCCGGTGGCGGTTTCGGCGGAGCGATCACAGCAGCGCTCTTCCTGCAAAAATTCGTCGGCGGCAAAAAATGGGCTCACTTGGATGTATACGCTTGGGCCGATCGCGCAAACGGCGCCATCGGCAGCAGCGGGGGCTCGGGGCAACCGGTGCAATGCCTGATCGAATTCCTGCAATCCCGCGTTTAGGTACGGACACACTTTCTCCAGCAGCTAGCTGAGATAAAGAGCGAAGCTTATTCTGTTAAACGAAAAAACCACGGCCTTAAAAGTCGTGGTTTTTTATTTCGATAAGGGTTTCAGCTTTGTTCTGAGAAATATTTTTTGCAGATGCCGTGCAGAACTTTTTAAAGACGCTCGCAATCGGCTTGTGTTTCGCATCTTGCTACACTTGAGGAACTGACGCATAGATTATTGGCGTTCGCGGCTGCTTCAACACGTGATTTAGCTTTGCCTTGATAGACGCCACCGAGATTCATATCTCGCACGGAGCAAACCCACATTCCGTTGCCGTGATCAGGGCCGCCCCATTCCAGACGATCTAAGCGTTGTGAAAGTCTATAGACAGTCGACTCCAATTGATAAACCCGACGCTGTAAATCTTCGGATCCGCGAGACTGTGCGTGGGCGGGGGCATTTATAAACAATGTCGCCAAAGAAATAAAAGCGGCAAAAGTTGTTCTCATCATCATCATAAAAATTCCCCCTGTGGTGTTGAACTTCATTAGCGAAGTTAAAATTGTTAAAGCAAAGGCAGTGCCAATAATTTCAGAGTCACTTTGACACTCTGTCGGTAAATATCATTTCGCAGCGGGGAGTGACAATCTTTCCATCGTAAAGTGGTGTCTGAAGTTTACGATAAATATCGTCTGGTGAGAGCCCGGCGCGGCTTTGGTTTACATAGTGTTTATGTTTCCAAACATTCGCTGTGAAAGTCATCGTTTGACCTGCCTTACGATAAAGCAGGCGAGAAGAGTTTTAAGAAAATCCCCGGGAAGAAACGGCAAAACTCCAGTCAGTAGCAACGTATCGTGGGGCATATATAGTGATAGAATCAAAACGCCACAGGATAAAATGATACAGCTCCCAAGAAATGCAGCAAGCCAAGTACTCCAATATTTTTCCGTCCATCCTCGGTCCGCTAAGTAGCCCATTAAATAGGATGCGACTAGCATGCCGATGAGATAACCGCTGGTGGGTCCAAAGCTCATGCTTGTTACAGCAAAGAGCAGGTAAATCACCACGGCTGCAAAACCGCGAGTTTTACCCCACAACAGGGAGATTAAAGCCACACCAAAAGTTTGTCCTGTGATTGGCACCGGAGTAAAAGGCAGGGAAATCTTGATTTGCGCGACTGCTGTAATGATCACAGCACCCATTAAGGTGGCGGCAATATGGTGACTGATTTTATTACCAAACCTGAGAATGAGCGATGGAATAAAAGATTTTTCGGCAGTCATAGATCTCCCTTTTTTTTCGTCAGAATAAAGGGGAGTGAGATTTTTAAAAACCTCAAAGATACAATTTTTGTTATCAATAGTTGAACAGTTAAACTATTATCATCCTATGAAGATTTCAAAATACCTGGAACACAGCCCTGTATTCGCCATTAATTCGGCTTATGAGGCCATAATTCCTCAATTAAACAAAAGACTAAAAAAAGAAGACGTCAACTTGTTGCAGGGCCTGGTGCTGACTGCGTTGTTCTTTGAAGGCCGGTCTGATTTGTCGCCGTCAGCTTTGGCAGAGCAGTTCAATACGTCTCGCGGAAATATGAGCCATATACTTTCGCATTTGGAGTACAAAGGTTGGGTGAAGAGAGTGCTGGATCCCAAAGATGCGCGAAAGTTTTTTATTGAACTTAAGCCTGAAGGGAAAAAGAAAGCGCTGACGCTAATTAAAGTGTATGACCAGATTCAAAATCACTTTGAAAGAGAGTTGGGAGCAGCGGCCTGCCAGAAGACCGCTGCCATGATTCTCCGTTTGGTTCTACTATGATCAGGCGGTTATTGAAATACCGCCTGGCAGGAATTTACGATTGCAGTGGGTTTCGCATTCAAAGATCCAAATCGTAAAATATAGCTTCGTTTTATTGAGGCACGATCGCTTTCATAGAGTCCTTTTGAGGCGAGAGCGGCATTAAATAATTTTTCAGTGATTTCCGATCGAGAAACGTCGAGAATCTCATTTAGATAATTTGTCTCAACTTTATCTAAATGAGAGAATAGCATAAGATGCGCCTTGGGATCAGAGTTTTGCGCAAGCATCATCGCTGCAGCAAGTGTGACTTTGCGATTATTGAATCCAAATGCTTTTTGGACCATTTCAGACAAATCAGAAGTCAGTTCACCACGGATTGTTCTTAAGGATGCAACTTGAAGATCTATATTTCTCTTCTTCAATGCAATTGACATGCTTTGCATTGCAAGCTCTTGCGTGATGGGATCACTTTTTCCTTGGAGCGCTTCCAGGATGATTGTGAGCCGTTCATTTCTCGCAGGCGTGATTTTTTTAAGCAACAGCGGGATTTCGGCTTCGTTTCTTCCATTGAAACCTCTTATAGCGAGGTCGGAAACTTCAGAAGATGGATCTTGAAGCGCTTTCTTTAGTAATGCAAATGAGGCTGGGTCGGTGCGTCTCGCTAATGCTGAGACTGCGGCAGAGCGAATCTCCAAATCATTTTCTCGCATAGCTTTGCCGATTATTTTTACGGCCCGTTCCTCGGTTCTTTCTTTTAGGATCGCTAGAGCTAACATCTTCCCATAAGAATATTCACTGGCAATAACCTTCTCAAGAAGGTCCAATGAAAAATTATCTGTTCGACCTGTGAAGTTCATAAGCAGTGTTGTGCGCGTACCATTCGAAATTGAATCCCAGTTTTTGAGAAGAATTTCAGATGCTCTGGCGCTGGTGTCTTTTGATAGCGATAAGGCAGCACCATCTATCATAGCTACATAACCCTTCTTTTGTGAGAAGAGTGTCTCCAATAAGTCATAAAACCCAGGTTGATTTTTTATGTCTGTAATAGTTCTTGAAACATTCCAGGCATGCCTTTCCTGGCTGAGTTCATCCATTAATTGTGTCCATTTTGTAGATGCGCCTTTCGCCATTTTGGCTTGTAGGCTGGCTTCCCGATCGTAGGCATACGGAATGACTTCTTTTCCTTTCGAATCAGTTGGAGATCTTAGAATTCGTTGTTCCATCAACGTTTGTAGATCAATGGCCTGGGCCCATCTTTTGATGCGCCAACGGAATTGCTTGCTTCTCTCTTGTTCGGTGTACTTGCCACTCAGATCGTTTCTAATCACTGTGGTGACTTCTTTAAAAAAAGTCATTGTTGCGTCTTGAATTTTACGTTTTTTAATAGGTTGATTGTCAAATAGCGTTGCGAAATCATAAAGAGGCAAAACTCCCTCTCCGTAGACCTCTTTCGAAAGTTGCTGGGCTATTTCTATCTCTCTATCTGACATGTTTCTGTTAAGAATAACTTTGTTGAATTTTTTTAGAGATTCCTCGAGCGTCATTTTTTTACTGGAAATGAGTCGTTGCTCGCTTAGAGACGTTGAAATGAGAGATGGATTCATAAGTCCAGTCACAATTTTCTGAGCCATCATTCCAATTCTTTCTGAGTCCGACATGTAGCCGCGAATTTCGATATCCCAGCCGCCCTTATCAAGTGGAATCAGACGAATAGGCCCGCGCATTTCGAGTCCGTCGGCGTAAGTCAGACGCTGTTGCGTTTTTGCTTTTAACGCAAAGAAATGTTGGCGATTTTGAAGTCTCCATGCAAACACGGCGTCTGAGATGTTACTCAGCCAGGCTTTTAGAATTTCGGGATCATGTTGACTGATGATTTCAGCGGGAATTCGCATATGCATATGAAATCCGCGCAAGTCTTCGCGGAGAGTTGTTTTAACATTGTCCATTTGTTCAAGAACTTCACCTAAATTTCTTTCGCCACCAATGGAGCGAACTTCCAGGTTTCCAGTGTCTTCCATGCTGAAGTTCCCTTCCAAGTATGGAAAGGTATTGATTTTTACGGCGGAATTGTCCTTGATTATGCTCTTTGCTCGTGCGCCATTTTCAAATTCTGCCTCAAAGCCGTAGGTCACAAATTTGCCATTTTTTTCAACGGGTCTATTCATGTCCAGAAGGTCCACGTCAGCGGTATTTTGGTTTGCTTTTCTAACTTCTTTCTTTTCAATAAGAGCAAGGGATTCCGCGCTCACTAGGTTTTTTAGAAAGTCAGTATTTAGCTGCGATTTTGTTAAAGCTTCAGTGCCTTGTTTCCAATCCAAAACTTTATCGCCAAAAGGGGATTTGAAGGTCTTATCGAGTGTTTCTAAAGAGACAAGTTTTTTGACAAACTCAGCTTTTTCTTCAATTCGCGATCCAAAGTCTAAATCGCCGATACGAAACTCGATTGCTGAAATTGCTTTTGAGTCAGGTGCCAAACGAAAAAGCTTACCATAATTTGCCGCGCGATATTTCCATTTTCGTACGGCATTTTTACCATCGCCGTTGCGAAGCTGATCTTCCAGTTGGTCATACTTTAAAAATAGATTGCGTACGTTGCTATAAGTACGCTGATTTTCCGGCAGGGCAGCCAGTTCTTTCAGCAAATCTTGTTGGTCCAACGCCAGTGGAACCGAGAAGCGGTTGATAATTGTCCCATAGCGAATTGGATCGAAGAAACGATAGATTTCTATCCAGTGATTTTCGATCGTCAGGATTAAATCCACCAATTTGCTGATGTTATTGGGGTCTTTAGTTAAGTGACTCACATCAACGGTGACATGGTTTGAACTTCTCAATCCACGTGTAAGCAAGCCGGTTTTACGGAAGGCTTTCATAATCTTGGAGTAGCGTTCGATATCTTCCTGTGAATCCAAGGCCGGCGTCACGAACTCGACACCATCGAGACCCGTGGTATTGACGGATTCAGGATCCACACTCCACATGCGACCTCGTGGATCTTTATAGGCTAACATTGTCAGATTTTTTTCAGGATACTTTGCCCATGGAATTGTGACGATTTCACCTTGGCCGGCGAAATTGGCTTTTACAATTTCCAGCATGGTTTTAGAGAGCTCCCTTTGCTTTTCGCCCCATTGGGCTTCCATGAAACCGGCTGTTGCGAATTCGCTTTCGAATCCCACTTTCTGTGCGTAACTAAATGATGGTAGCGCAAAAAGGAATGTGGTCGTCAAAAGTGTCGACAGATATTTCTTTGGTGTACGCATTGGTTGCTCCTAAACAGACTTCGATCAACCGAAGTCTGTTATAGGTTCGAAATTGCAACCCATGTGCCCAGGAGGTGTTTCAATCTGAGACAGCCGGCCGAGACTATCTTTTAGGACGGAGAAGAGTGACGGGGCAAATGCCGGCTTTGCAGCATAAGCGGTAAACTTCTTGGCGAGAAGTAGACGGGGATAGAATCCCATTGATGAGATTCAGAGCGTCCATCGTAACGACGGAGATTTTGCATTCGGTTCCAGAGATAAGTTGCACTAGGCTCACAGGGACCTCCAACTGTTATAGGTTAAAAAGCCTTTCGGCAGAAAACCAAGATTTTGAAAGTCATTCTCGTTTATGAAAGCCGAATGAGAATTAAACGACAACTCACTGAGAATCAAAAGGTACGGACACACTTTCTCCCGAAAAAGCCTGCTGTGAACTCGACGTAGGGCTTAAGGGAGAAAGTGTGTCCGTACCTTTTGCCTCCAAAAAAGCCTGCTGCGAACTCGACGTAAGGCCTATGGGAGAAAGTGTGTCCGTACCTTTTGGATTTATGCATTATGTGCATATTCGGATTCTTAATATGCGTTGGAGATGTTGGGCGGTTTTACCGTATATTGGTGCAATGAAAGGAGGCGCTAATTAATGGTTAAGCTACTAGAAATGATCAAAGCAAAGATGACTTTGGATCTGAATGATAAAGAGAACTCTGTATTGCTATCTTGTCTTGCAAATCTGCACTAGATATTTTCAGTGCAAGTCTGCACTAGACACTCTTCTTTAAAGCGCACGTAAACTCGCGCAAACGAACACCCGAAATAAACCATCTCTCACGACGAATAAAACCGGGTGTCTATTTATTAAGATTATTTATAACCGAAAAGTTTTTGCGATTTAATCGCCGCAACCACTTTTTCCGGAACGAACTGCTCCCAGCGGGAATCCTTGGCTTCGATCATTTTCATGACGTCGCCCGAATGCAGGTAATCCGCTGTCTCATCACAACCGGATACGTCCACAATCTGCTTACTTTCCACGAAGTAAGCATAGATGTGGCGTAGGTTGTTCGGTGGGAAGAAACTTTTCGTCGTCATGCACACTTGGGCCGTCTTGTGAGGGTAGACGTAAACTTTGGTCTTTTGCTCCATCAGTTTGCCCAAACCTTCCAGCAAGCCGCCTTCCAGATTTTGATAATGAGATTCCTGAAATAGTTTTTCCAGGTGACTTGCACCAATGATCAAAGCCAGCATGTTTTGGTTATAGCGACGAATGAATCTTTTCAGAGTATAGAATAAACGGAAATTAGAAATCATCACGTGGTAACCCAGACTGGTCAAAGTTTCCACTCGATGCAGGAAATCTGTTTCGTTGACGTCGCCGTCAGTCAGCAGATTGTGCATCGTCATTTCCATGACAGGCAGAACTTCTATCTCTTTGCCTTCCATTGCTTTGACGTCCGCACGCATTTGCACCATGCCTTTTTGGATCACATCAATATGAGTTGTCGTAACAGGGCGGAAGGTTCCCCGCTGAATAAGCAGAGCTTTGCCATAGATGGCATCTGAAACATTCAGGATCTCGTTTTTAGGAGAGAACATGATCGCTTCAGCCAAGCCACGGTGAACCAGTTCCAGGTTCATCAGGCGATTGTCAAAGTGAGCAACTGCCGGGCCTTGGAATTTAATCACGTCGATAACAACTTGGCCTTCTTTAAGGTTTTCCACCAATTGTGGAATGAAGTTGTCGGTGTCAGCCAAATCATAGAAAGCACTGAAAATCAGATTCACACCCAAGATTCCCAGCGATTCTTGTTGTTGCAGGCGGTGACGATCCAGCATACGCACATGCAGAATAATCTCATTTGCGGGGCCACCGGGAGTCGCTTGAAAACGAACACCAATCCAACCATGGGATTGCTTATTAGAACCTACAGAGGCTGTCGCCACAGTGGATGCGAAAGAGAAGAAGCAAGTTTTGCCACCACGCGGACCGCTCAGACGTTCAATCAAAAGCTTGTATTCGTGATCCAACATTTTTTCCAAGCGGGATTCGCAAACATAACGGCCATTGGCTTCACGGCCATAGATTTCATCACTGACGATCATGTCGTAAGCAGAGATGGTTTTAGCAATTGTTTGCGAAGCCATACCGGCTTGGAAAAAGTGACGGGCCACTTCTTGGCCAGCACCGATCTCGGCAAAGGCTCCATAGCGAGTCAGATCGTTATTGATTTTAAGAGCTTTGCTGACAGTGGTTGCGCAAGATGCATCGCTCATTACTTGTCTCCCTCGTGCTTATCCGCTTTGACCCAGCCCGTGATGGCCAGGCTCATCGCTCTTTCAATCGGGATGTCGATTGGAGTGATGCGGTTGCGAGGAACTAGCAAAGTGAATCCACCCAAACCATAACTCATCGGAATATACACAGATACGTGATCATTGGCTTGAGCTTGGATCGCAGGAATATCAGAAAAGCTTTCGCGAGTGACCAAACCCATGGCACGGATACCTGATTCAGCGATATCGACCAAAACCACGGTTTGCATAGCGCCACCGGGGCCACCACTTTTTGAGAACATATTCATTAAATCGCGCAGGGGACTGTAAACTGCTTTGAACAATGGAACCTGAGTCATCTTTTGTTCAAGTTTGTGAAAGAGACCCGCAGCCAAAAGGTTATTCAAAAGGAAGCCCAAAAAGAAGATCAAAACGATCGTCAGCAAGAAGCCCAAGCCGGGGATATACACCGGCATCACTTGGCGAAGGGCATCCCCAAGGATGCTATCCACGATAGAGACACCAGCATAGATGATGTAAATCGTAAGGGCGATGGGCAGGAAAGTTACGAGCCCTTGCAAGAATATTTTCTGAAGCTGTTTCATAGCTGGATGGTCCTTCTGTCTCTCTTTGTATCGGTAAAAAATTAATATCAGGGAAGGCCAGTTGCTTCAAGGCCTTACGCTTGTCTCAAAATGGGGCTCTAAATAATGCGCATTTCTACTCATCTTTCCTAGACCATTTACCGAATAGTTAAGGGTCAATTTCTTAAGGAGAAACCGTGAAACGCATTATATTAGGTTTCATTGTCCCGTTCGTAGCATTCAGTGGAGCAGCATTCGCACAGATGTCGACTGTTGTTCCGGGCGAATACATCGTGAAAGTGCGTAACAGTTCAACGGGTGTAAACCAACAAGGCGTTCGTTCAAGACTTGCGCAAAGAGTCACTATGAAAGGTGCATACAGCCGCTTAGGTATGTATCACGTTTCTGTACGTTCTTTGTCGACGGCTTCTCAAGAGGTTGAAGATCTTAAACAAGATCCAGATATCGAATATGTAGAGCCTAACTATATATGGTCAGCTGGTCAGACTTCGTATTCTGAATACGCATCCCAAGGTTATGCTTTGCAAACTTTGGTAACTAACAATTGGGTTTCTACGAATTCGACGTCTTATTCACAGTTTTCAAATACCGTTGTAAATAACACGGCCGTGACAGGTGCCTGGAGTCTTTCAACATCACTCTCTACTAATAGTAATAAAGTCATCGTGGCGGTTGTCGACTCCGGTCTGGATCGCACGCATCCGGTATTTAAAGCGTATAAATCAGATGGTACGGGTGGTTCGGGTGCTTTGTGGGTGAATACTGCTGAAGCTAACGGAACACCAGGTTATGACGATGACGGAAATGGTTTCGTCGATGATATCAATGGTTGGAACTTCGTAGCGAACTCACCCAACGTAAATGACGACAACAACCACGGCACTCACGTTTCGGGTATCGTGGTGGGTGCGGGTCTTAATATCTTCCAACGTCCTTTACCTGAATCCAAAATCGTGATCATGCCAGTCAAGTCATTGGCTGCTGACGGGACGGGCACAACGGCGACAGCGATCAAAGCGATCGACTATGCTGTGAATAATGGCGCGCAGGTTATCAATAACTCTTGGGGGGGATCAAACTTCTCTAAAGCATTGTTGGATTCTCTGACGGCGGCTTATAACAATGGTATTTTGATCGTCAATGCGGCAGGTAACTATAACAGTAACAATGACAGCTTGCCGATGTACCCAGCGAATTATGATCTTCCAAGTGTGATCTCGGTTGCATCTGTGGGTTCTTCTGATGTCCGCTCTTCATTTTCGAATTATGGTAAAAACACAGTTCATATCGCAAGCCCTGGCGAAAGTATTCTAAGTACAGTTCCAGGTGGCGGTTATAACTATATGTCGGGTACTTCTATGGCGTCTCCATTCGTTGCCGGTGTGGCAGCATTGGCGCTTCGTGAAGAACCGCAATTGACGGGTTACCAAATTAAGCAAAAACTTTTTGCCAATGTTGACGTGATTGCAGGTCTTGCAAACTATGTTTCAACAAGTGGACGTATTGACTCTGCTAAGCTGATTACGGCTGTTCAAGCAAGTCACGGGGAAACAGCTTCTCAGCCAAGTTACGTATACTCTGCAAGTCGTTATCCGGCATCAGCTGATTCAGCAGGTGGCGCGACAGGTTGTGGCTTGGTCACGACAGCTATTAATGGCGGCCCAGGTGCGGGTGGTGCAAATCCAACTGCGGGTGTGGTCTTTGGTTTGATGATGATTCCGATGGCTGTGTGGTTCGTCCTTCGTCAACGTGCGATGGCTAACGATCCAAGAAACAAACGCCGTCACGATCGCTTCAAAATGCAATCATCGATCAAAGTAATGGTCGGCGATCGCGAGTTGGTTGGTTCGATGAACTCCATCTCTCAAGGTGGTCTGTCATTCAACACCGATCAGGCTCTGGAAAAAGGTGGCATTATCACGATGCGTATCCAAAGCCCAGATGGCCACGAGGTCATCGAAGTGCAGGGTCAAGTCGTGTGGAGCGAAGCAAACCAAGCGTACGGTGTCCAATTCGCCAACGCGAAGCAGGGAACTTTGGCAATGATCCAACAATGGACTGCTAATCTTGTGAAATCATAGTCCTGCTAAATAAATTAGAAACCACCATTACTCCGGCGAAGCCGGAGTGTAGAACAGGAAAAAAAAGGACTCTTGCATAAGAGTCCTTTTTTGTTTTGCCGAGAACTTGAATCCTTGATGAAATGTTTCCGTCACGGAGGCGTTTATGAGTTCATGGGATCTTCAGGGAAAAACAGCGGTCGTTTGCGGAGCTTCACAGGGAGTTGGCGAAGCCACTGCCAAACTTCTGGCAGAGCGCGGAGCTCGAGTCATCGCCTTGGCAAGAAATGAAGATAAATTAAAAGATCTGATGAAATCACTAAAGGGTGGGACCGGGCACAAATACTATGTGCTTGATCTTGCCGATACCGAAGCCCTTAAAAAGATCCTTCCCGAAATAGCGAAAGAAAATGTGCAGATTCTGATTAACAATTCAGGCGGCCCTAAGGGCGGTCCGCTTCTGGAAGCCTCCATCGAAGAATTTGAAGCGCCGATCAGGGCCCATCTTAAAGCCGCGCACTTAATGGTGCAGACGGTGGTGCCGGCAATGCGTTCTTCTAAATACGGAAGAATCGTGAATATCATCTCCACCTCCGTCAAAAATCCCATCCCAGGTTTGGGAGTTTCCAACACCATTCGCGGGGCTATGGCGAATTGGTCAAAAACTTTGGCGGGAGAGCTCGGGCCCTACGGTATCACGGTCAACAATATGCTTCCGGGCTATATTCGCACGGGGCGGATTGAATCATTGATGGGGGCGGCGGCTCAGAAATCAGGAAACTCCGTTGATGAGATCGAAGAGCAGTGGATTAAGACTATTCCTGCGGGCCGAATCGGTGACCCACTGGAAGCGGCAGAAGGCATTGCCTTTTTAGTCAGCCCGGCGGCCTCTTATATTAATGGTATCAATTTACCGATCGATGGCGGCCGAACGCCTTCTTTGTAGGTCCTCAAATTGGGGCGCCCATAAATGTCACCGGTGACGTTTGAGGGGCGTCTTTTTTTCTCAAATCAAAACAGTTCCAGTTGAGTCGCTGAGTTCGCTGGATTGGATCTTGCTGAATAAGGGGTGGAAGTATTATTTCGCCTTGTTAAGGAGGCCACTCATGAAGATTTCTAAACTTTTGGCAACTGCTGTTTTGATGTGTCTTGCTGCTTGTGCGGTTAAAGATGATAAAGCGAGTAAAGTGGCTCTGCATGCGAACAACGATGGCGCACCGACTGGCGAAGTTTCGTCAAAAGTTCTTCCAGGTGGTCAACCCGGTAAAGTCAATATCATGGGTGTCCTTGTCGTGGACGACGCTGAAAAAGGCGGGAAGACTCTTAAATCAGGTATCTCTTTGAATTTGCTGGGTGGTAAGGCTTTGGACGGCAAAGTTGCTGAAGTCACAGCGAAACCACAAGACAGCCTTGGTCAAAATCAATTGGATTCAGATGTTGAGATCGCTGCGAAAGAATCTTCATACTTAAATGTCGGTTGTTCTGAAGACCAAATCGATAAAACTTATACGAACGGTTTAACCGCAAAAGAATTAGGCGACGTTAAAGACGCCACTTCAGTAAGAATGACGGCGAAAGTTGTTTTCATCTGCGGTAATGTAGGGCTTAGAACGATCAGTCTTGCAATTAAAGCTGATAAACTTATCTTGGACAGCGTGAATCTTGTGAACATGGTAGCTGCTGGCGCCGTGGACGTTGCTGCCAACAGCCTGGTTCTAAAAGGTCAAAACCGTATCGGTACAATGGGTGCAGATGCAGCGGGTGAAGTTGTAGACGCTCCAGTTCTTAATGTGAATGTGATCAAAGACGTAACTGGCGATGGCACTTTAATGCTAACAAGCCAAGGTGGTAACGTGATCTCTGCGGTGGAAGACGCCGCAAAATCAAAAGATACTTCTGCTGAAAAATTGCAACGTATCCATGACAAGAATGAAGAAGCTCAAATGAAAGTGAGCGCTCAAGCTTCTGCTGAGAGTAACTCTGACGCAGACGCGGATAAAGAGTAAATACATCTATAAATTTAAAATAAAAAAGGCGTCTTGTTTCCAAGACGCCTTTTTCTTTTGAGTTGTTATTAAGAAGTTTGATCTTTACAGAAGCACTCCGTGCAACACAACAGAAGCCACCGAGAAGTAAATAATCAGGCCCGTAACGTCCACCAGCGTGGCAACGGCAGGAGCGGAAGCGGATGCCGGGTCAAAGCCAATCTTTTTAAGTAAGAATGGAAGCATCGATCCAGAGATCGTTCCCCACAAAACAATACCAATCAAGCTCAGCATCACCGTCACGGCCACCAGCACATAGTGCGGACCATACAAGGCTTCCCGGGTAGGCCAGATCAGGATACGGCAAAGGCCGACCAATCCCAGTGTCACACCCAGAGCCAGGCCCGCCATCAACTCGCGGCCCAGAACGCGCCACCAGTCACGGATACGAACCTCACCCAAGGCCATCGCACGAATGATCAATGTCGAGGCTTGAGAGCCCGAGTTACCACCAGAGCTAATAATCAATGGAATGAAAAGAGCCAAGACAACGGCACGCTCGATTTCCGTTTGGAAATAACCCATCGCGGTTGCGGTGAACATCTCACCCAAGAAAAGAACCAACAACCAGCCCGCACGTTTTTTAATCATGTCGAACATGGAGATTTTCATATACGGAGCATCCAAGGATTCCACACCACCCAGTTTGTGGATGTCCTCTGTGGTTTCTTCTTGGACGGCTGTCGCCACGTCGTCGAACGTAACAATACCCTTCATCACGTTGTGTTCATCAACAACGGGGAGGGCCATCAAATCATGTTGCGAAAAGATACGCCCGATTTCCTCTTGGTCCATATCAGGTGGAACCTTCAGAACTTCGGTTTGCATGATTTCGGAAATTCTCGTACCAGCTGCCGCAGAGAAAATCTCACGGAAAGAGATGACTCCCGCCAAATGCTGTTCCGAATCCAAAACATAAGCGTAATAGATCGACTCTACGTGGGTTTTGGCTTGAATACGCAAATAGCTGATGGCTTCGTCAACGGTCATTTCGGCACGCAGACGCACAAAGCGAGTGCTCATCAAGCCCCCGGCTGCGTCCTCGGCATAAGCCAGCAGGGCAATCACTTCGCGTTTCGTTTGAGGATCTAGCAACGACAATAAATCGTCTTTGTGATCAGGACCCATTTCCTGAATTAAATCGGCCACGTCATCGGGTGCAAGCAGGCGCACCCAAGAGCGCTTCTCAAGGTGAGACGCTTCAGAAATAAGTTCGGCCTGGTCATGGGTCGGTAGATTGAGGAAAAGCTCCTCGGCATCGGTACGGGGCAGCTCTTTGAACTTTTCACGACGCTCATCAGGGGTCAATGAAGACCACTGATCCGTCAGACTGATCACGGAGTTTTCGTCTAGTGTTTCGTCGAGGGTTTGGTTGTTGTCCATGCCCACCTCATCGTCGTTCAGAAGGTCTGCACTCCGACTTTGTCGGAGTAGTTTATTTGTCGTGTCTCGAGGAGTACCTCTTTTAATCGGACGCGGCAAACTTTAAATTGAGGGGGAGGAAGAATTATTTATACCAATTCCGTTTTTTTAAACCGAGGCAAAATCTCCTCCGTCGGTCCCATCTCGACAATTTCACCATTCTGTAACCATAAAATCCGATCGCACTTTGCCAGGGTCGATAAACGGTGAGCGATGATGATCTGTGTACGGTCAGCAAAAAACTCTTCAGTCGCACGGACCAGGATCTCTTCAGATTGCGGATCCACAGAGCTGGTTGCCTCATCCATAATCACAATCGGGGATTGCTGTAAAAGGCAGCGAGCCATACATAAAAGCTGGCGTTCACCCAAGGATAGGCTTTTGCCGCGCTCTTCAATTCTCATCTCAAGACCCTGGACCTGACCCTGGACCCATTCCAGTAAACCCACTTTTTGTAGGACTTCAAACAGGGCATCATCCTTGTGATTGCCTTCGATATCTAGGTTAAAGCGCAACGTTCCTTGGAACAAAATCGGTTCCTGGGAAATAAAAGCCATGGATTGGCGGTACAAATTCAAATCCATTCCCTGATCCGTGTCTTTGATTTTTGGAGCATGGTGGTTGATGGTAATTTGGCCCTGATCAATCGGGTACAAATGGAAAAGAGCTTGGATCAAACTGGATTTCCCAGAGCCTGTGCGGCCAACGATTCCTAAACGCTCTCCGGCCTTCACCTCAAAATTCAAATTTTTTAGAACCCAAGGGAGATCCTCGCGGTACCGGAAGGAAAGGTTTTTAACTTCCACCGAAGCGCTGCGATCATCCGTCAGGCGACGGTGCGCAAGGTACTTTTCAGTTTCTGGAGCATAAACGGGGTGACCCGTCGCAAATTTCGCAGTCGATGGCAGGCGATTGCCTTTTTCAATGTCCATGCGCATGTATTGATCCAAGCGCTCCACACCAATCATGGCCTCTTCGAATTGAGTCAACCACTCAAAGAACATCTGCACAGTATTCCCTGACAAAGATATAAAGGTGAAAGCGACCCCGACGGAACCGACACTTGCCCAGCCCTTTTCAATCATGAAATAGGAGGAAACACCGGTGATCAAAAGCAAAACGGCTGTCATGCTGTTCATTTGGAACGAGAAGCTGATCAGTTGTTTGGTCGTGAAAAGTTTTTGGCTTAGGAAATAGCGATCTAAGCTTTCAAACCTTTCGCTAAAGGACTCTTGACGACGGAAGGAGCGAATGGTGCTGGCTCCTTGAGTTGTCTCTGCAAAGTGTGCAATGCTAGGGGAGCGGCTCGCCGAAAGTTCACGGCGGGCTTTGCGCAGTCTTTCCTGATTTAGTTTATAAACAAAGAAATTCAAAACACCGATAAAGGCCACCAGAACCAGAAACACCGGGTTTGCGACAGTGATCAGGATGGTCATCATGATCAAATCAAAGATGATGCTTAGGAACTCCGCCAGGGGGCCGCCGAACAGGCGAAACACGTTGCCATAGTCACTGGAAAAGCGTGTGATGATTCGGCCGGCAGGAGTACTATCAAAAAATCCCATCGGCAAACGCGAAGTGCGTAAAGTGACTTCATCGTAAAAGCTTGAAATAGCTTTTGCTGACAGACGAGAAAATCCCACGCGGAAGACTAAAGTCATAAAAAAGCCACAGAGGGCCATCACAAAAAGCAGGGTGATGATTTGCACTGAAGAAAAAGTATCCAGCGGGGAGTGTTTGCCAACCAGGCTATCCACCCAATATCCAATGACATTGGTGTTTGCCAGTAACAAACCGCGACCCAGGATACCCAAGGCGATACATGCTGTGATGCGAACCAGAAAGGGCTTGTAGGCAAAAAGCAAAGTTTCATAAATGGTTTTGTTATAACCACCTTCTTTGCGAACTTCGCCATCGGACAGATATTTTGGTTTGATCACTTGAGTCCGCTGGTTGCTTTTAGCCACGGGTCACCTCACCCTCTTTTGGGCCGGCAGCTTCTTTAGCAACCGATGTTGTGTACTCTCTGAACTTTTCATTATGAGCTAAAAGCTCCTCGAAAGTACCTTGGTCAATAATTCGACCCTCTTCCAAGAACAAGATACGATCCACACGGTTCAAAGCGGACAGGCGGTGAGTGACCAGGATGCGCGTGCGATTTTCCCACGCGCCCATCAAAAGTGTATCGAATAGCTTTTGTTCTGTGTCGACATCGACAGCACTTAAGCAGTCATCCAAAAGTAAAATCGGCGCATCGTGATAGTGAACGCGCGCTAAACTTACGCGTTGGCGTTGACCACCAGACAGGTTCACACCACGTTCACCGATTTCGGTGCTAAGTCCCTTTTCCACGCGCTCGGTGTTCAGTTCAAACTGAGCAAGCTTCAAAGACTCTTCGACCAAGGAGTCACGCTCGGGATCGATATCGTAAAGGAAGGCCACGTTTTCACGCAAAGTGGCGCTCATGATAAAGCCCTCTTGCGGAACGTAAGCAAAGTTACTGCGCACGGAATTGTTTTTCTCTTTAAGGGCATCCATCGCTCCAATGCGGTAGCTTTGGAAGCGGGCTCCGGTTTCACGTAGCAAAGACAAAAGTAACATCGACTTGCCAGAGCCGACTTCACCCACGACGGCAACGAATTCGCCCTCTTTGATATCAAAAGTCATATTTTTAAGAATATGGCGGCTGCCAATACGTAGATTCAGACCACGAACCTGCAAAGCGTACTTTTCATCGAGAGCCGCTTGTTCTGCGGTTTCGACGTCTGTACCATCTGTCTGATTATTTTTTGTGGAAAAGAATTCCTCCAGGCGTTTTAAAGAGGTCCAAGAGTCAAATGCGAAAGTAAAGAACCACGGCATCTGACGGAACGGACGAGTCAAAAAGATGGCAACAATCCACAACAGCGCCAAAAGCTCGCCGCTGGTTAAAGTCTGTTTGGTATAAAGGACCAATGAACCCAACGTCACAACATTCAAAATGAAAGTCACTGAAGACGATATGGCATTCATGATCTGACCATTCGTCACCATCATCACGCGATTGCGGGTTTCCACTTCACGTTTGGAAAATATGCCGTCTTCGAAATGGCGAATCCATCCCAAGATGCGAATCGTGCGAATATTTTGAATCCATTCATTTACCAAACCAATACGTTCCGCGGCTAATTGCTTAAAGCGGAAAAAAAATCGGGACTGACGAAATGCCATAAAGGAATTCACGCAAGTGATCCCAATCATCACCCAGATCGTCGGCCATAGGGGAATATCAAACAGAATTGAAATCGCAAAGGGTGACAGTATCAGCGGAAACAGTGTGGATGCCCCCGCCGGCAACGTTTGATCCAAAAACACCGTCGCACCTTGAACGTCTGTTGCATACAGGGATACGATCTCACCCACGGGGCGGTGGCTCATCGTATCGACTCGCAGATTTAAAGTTTTGGAATACAGACGTTCCGCAAAGACTCTTTGCATGAACAAAGCTTCTTTAGAGCTTAAGTAATTCGTCAGTTGACTGAAAGCTTGGGAGGAAAGCACGCACAAGAAAGCTCCCAGGATAAACCATAAAGGGGAGCTCACTTGAAACAGATGAAGCTTTGATGGCGTGTGCGTCAGTTGATCGATGAATTCTTTTTGGAAGAACGGTCCCAAGATACCAAACAGTGCCGCCAATAAGGAACAGCCCAGAATAATAAAACGGGCATGAAGGCGGGTGAAGACTACTTCCGAAAACAAAGATCTCATAATGCATCGTCCCTAAACCACCCAGTTAGACTCAGGCGGGGATTGAAGCTCTTTTCCACTTGGTGGGGGAAAAGGTCGCTTCGAAAAAATATCAATTGACCCAAATGGGGCTCTACGCGAGCCAATAAATCATCAGGCTTCTCAGGATCATATAGGCTCAATTCACCGCCGTGGTCTTTTTGCCAGTTCTCATTGAGATACAGCACGAAAGTGATTTTGCGGTGACTTGCCCCCCGCGGATTGTCGATATGTTTATCGTAACCCGCTTCGGGTGGGTAAAAAGCAAAATGACTTTCCACACGCTTTAAACCCATAAAGAAAAACTGATTCAATTCCTCACGGATCACATCAAGGCATTGCAGGAATTCTTGTTGGAGTGGGGAGTTCCCCTCATCCAACCACAGGGTAAAATCGCCGCGAATTTCAGCAGCTGTCAGCTTGTTCCCAATGGGACCAATGGAGGCTTTTTTGAGTTCACCTTCAGAGTAAAGCTTTTGACACTCTTGGGCGAGTTTTGCACAAAAATCTGGAGCAAAGATCTCTGCCGAGAGAGCCCAGTTATTTTCCGCCAATTTCTCGAAGGATTGTCTTAATGCTGAGAGATTGATTTGCTTCTGTTCCAAAGTGTTGCCATTCTATGCAGGTGAGGGATTGATGGCAAAAAGTTCTTTAAGTCGTCGCGAGTTTTTAAAAATTTCTGCACTGAGTTCAACCTCTCTTGCTTTGGGGGGCTGCGCAGGTCTCGATCGACTTTTTACGGGTGACAAACGAAATCTTGACGGAGAAGTCGTCATTCTTGGAGCGGGTGCTGCTGGTTTAGCAGCGGCTCACACTCTGAAAAAGAATAAAATTCCCTTTCGCCTATTCGAAGCGTCCTCGCGTATCGGTGGACGTGTGCAAACAGTCTCTGTTTTTTCAGGCGAAGAACCAGTGGCCGAGCTAGGGGCCGAGTTTTTCGAAGAATCTCATCGTACGGTTTTCGCGCTTGCTAAAGAATTCAGTCTGAATCCTGTTGAATTAAAAGCCCGCAAAGGCTTTGAGGCTCACTATTTTCGCTTTAATGGGAAAAACTATCGCGTGCAAGACCTCGCACCTAAGTTTAAAACTTTAGCGGCACCTCTGCGCCGCGTGCGCTCGGATCTCTTCAGAGATCAGGAAGCGATTCTCACATATCGCAATTCTTTGGTATATGACCGCTCCACGTATTACGACACTCTTTCCTTGGCAGATTTGTTGAATTCCTGGAAGGGCGAAGTCGATCCTTTGGTTTTGGAATTGATCGAAAGCCAGGCGGTTTCGCGTTTTGGGGTGGATGCCTCTGAACAATCATCGCTGCATTTTCTAAGCACTATTGATTCTGAGGGCAGCAGCCTGCTTGCCGGCAGAAACACGTACCGCATGGAAGGCGGGTTGACGAACTTGATGCAAACCTTGGCATCAAGAGTTGCGGGTGTAATTCCCGACTACAGTTTAAAGATGAATCACGCTTTGGTGGAAATTTCCGAAAAAGAAGGTCTCTTTACATTGAATTTCCAAACTCCCCATGGGCGTGAGCAGTACAAGACTCGTAACATCATCTGCACTTTGCCGTTTTCAAAACTGCGCGAAGTCAGCAACATTGATTCTTTGCGTTTTTCTGATGCGAAAAAGGAAGCTCTGACAAATTTGACATACGCGACTCACAGCAAAGGTGTGTTGGGCTTTAATACTGCATTCTGGAATAAGAAAAATGGTCTGGCCGCGAATCTTGGAAACTTCACGGGTGATTTCTTGTCGCAAAAATTCTGGGACAGCAGTCGCGAACAAAAAGGTACGAAGGCTTTAATGACTTATTCGCGCGCCGGTAAATCCGGAGCGGGTGCGGGAGCCGGTGCAGAGCAAGAAGCCGTGTTTGATCTGGAATTGTTCTATAAAGAATTGCCGCAATCTCCAACGTCCCATCAGATGGTGAATTGGCAACAGCGTCCTTGGGCTGGTGGCTCCATGGCGGTTTATAAAAAAGGTCAGTACATGAAATTCAGGGGAGCTGCCGGGGAGCCCGAATACAGTGGGCGTTTCCAATTTGCAGGAGAGCATACAAGCTTGAAATTCCCGGGCACCTTGAACGGTGCCCTTGAGACGGGAATTCAAGCGGCCAATTCAATCTCTATTTAAAGATTAACTGGCATCACGGCTTGTTCGCCTTTAGAAGCGACAAAGCTATCAACGTCAGATTTGTTCACAGCATTAAACTTGTTTGAAAGACGGTTGCTAGTCGCTGGCATCCCTTGTGGAGACGAGCCGTCGGCATTCACCCAAGAATAATTCTGCTGTGGAGAAACCACGAACACCACGATGTTGTAAGAAGGGCGGAAACCCTCTTTTTCAACTTGCACCTGTGGCAACGTCACGGAATCACCTGTAATATAAACGGTGCGGGATTCTTTGACTTGAGAGATGTTCAATTGTGAAGCGTCTGTGGAAATAAACGGACGAGAACCCACAGCGTAAAGTACTGTCAGGTATTGTCCTTTATAGTTTCCAAGCTTGTTCACTTGAATGGAAGGAACTGATTCCAACTTTGCTGCTTTAGCAGATTTCGTGGAAAAAGATCCGCTCATTATTCCCAAGCCTACGATCAAAGTCAGTGCATTGATGATGACTAGTTTAAATGATTTCATATTACTTCGCTCCTGCATTCGCGTAATTCAGATACATTACTAAATGACCTTTAGGGTCCATGAGTACGCGATTGATATCTAATTTAATTCCCAAAATTTCCGGTGGCAGTGGGAAAGCTCCAGGAATTGCTTCCTCTTTTGATTTCCATCCTGCGCACTGTTCGCGAAGTTTATCTTTGATACCGTCGCGAACTTTTCCTTTCAAAAGCTTGCCAGCAATTGAGAAGTACTTATCGTCCATCGCCATACTGTCTGGATCGATGGAATACAGCACAAGCTGCATGCCGGTCTTATCCGCCATTTGGCGCAATTTTGCAATAATATCGAACTCAACAACGATCTTCTCTTTAAGGAAAATGGAGTCTGGCTTGTTTTCCACCGCGACACGCAATTTAACCCAGGTCTCGCTGTCCTTAATTGGCATCGCAACTGGTGCTTTTACATAGTCAATCAAAGGAGACGCCATCATTCTCAAAGTGGAACCATCTGACATGGCGATCTTTTCGAAATTACGGCGTTCAAAGGATAACTGCAAAATACGGTTGATCAGGCCACGATCCAGGCTCAAACCGATGTCATACTTTGCTTGTGGGATCAGTCCCCAAGTCACGGCACCACGAGATTTGTCCTCAGGGCGAGGCAAGCTGCGGGGATTCACCGGGTCTTCGGCGTAAGCGCCCAATTCAATATTCAAAGACTCTTTCAAGCCAATGTTTTGTAGGCGCAAACCCCATTTGAAATCAGGGCGAGTGTCATTCGGTTCTTTACCCGGGGGCACCATGTTTTGAACCTGGTCCAAATTACCTTTTAGGAACTCTTTGGCCTTTTCATTCAGCATTGCGGGCAACTGGTTGCGCGCAAAGTCGCCCAAATTCTTACGTACAGACTCTAGAATTGCGGGAGCTTGCTCGGTGAAAAGCTTGTCGATTTCTTTATTATTTAACAAAAACTTTTTGCCGTTGATCTCAATAGCAAACTGCGGAACCAAAAGTTTTTTGTATTGAAGGCTAACGGGGATAGAGTCCAAATTGTTTTCAACATCCAGAGCTTCAAACTCCAACGCGCCGTATGCATTCATGCGGAGGTAAAAGGGCAAACGCACTTTAAGTGGGTTTTTAGCATCACCTGCGGAAAGGCTCACTTCTTCAGCGCCCACTTTACCCAGGAATTCGTTGTTAATATCCCAAACTTTGACGGAGTTCGTTCCCAGTGTCAGATGTTTGATTTCAAGTTCAATCGCCAGGATCGCGCCTTCGCGCTTACCCAGTTTTTCCATTAACTTTTGGTCCGTCACCAAAGAGAAACGCGAGAATTTAGCAATGTATCCTGATTCGCCGATTTCGATCGTCGGGCGGTGATCGTTGAGTGAAAAGCCCACAAGCCATTTCGTCAAAAGCTCGCGCACCTGTTTATACATTTTCACTTCTTCAGGATTGTCTTTAGCAAAGTCATCCGGATTGATTGGTTTTTCGAAAGTGTACGACAAGGCAGGGAAGTACCCTTCGTCAATGTTCACGCCCAGGTTGCCCAGGATTTTTGCGAGTTCCGAATCAAAGTATTTCATCCCACGTGTGGTGACATGAACTTGCACCGCTTTGTTCAGCAAATGCTCTTCGGTCATGTAAGGATCCGCATCCATGGCATGAGCCTGGAGACCGGAAAGCCCAAGGATTATGGGCAGAATTAATTTAGGAGTCTTTCGAAGCACAGGAAACCTCATTGCTAAAGAGATGCCTGTGCCACTGCAAGAGGAGGTCCAACTGAGATCGAATAGAGAGTGTCCCTAAGGAAACAGCGGGGAGGTTATTGTCTACGCTCCTGACACTCCAGGTATTTGCTACAAAGCCAGAACTGGCCACCGTCGGCCCTCAACATCCCGAATCTGGGTATCGGTCAAGCACACCCAGGCGCACACACACTCTCTCTTGCGTCTCACGTAATCCAAGGCTTTTGGGGGTATCGGTCATGAGTCTGTGAATACCCCAATGACCGATACCCCCGGCGGAGTTCACACGGGGATATGCCACAGGCTCTGACTGGCCCCGCTGAATCCATCATTGTAAAGCTGTCTCCCTAATGAAAACATCCGGTTGGATGAATCAGAAGATCCGGTCTTCGACTTTGTTATTGCTGACAATCGATACGGTTCAACTCACGCACGTCTTGGATTTGCACTCTAAACGGGTTGTTGGGGGTATCGGTCACGATCCTCCTCAAAAAAACCAAGGGAGTAGCAATGAAGCGAGCAAAACAACAGGCGTTTTCCGGGCTAAACACTCACTGGAAACATCGTCATTGTCATGGGGGTGTTTTACGAAAGTCTTCGAAAGGGCGGGGCGCGCGACCCCTTTCAAGTAAAGATCCATTGCACGTCGTTTTCAAAGTTAATAAGACGGTGGTTAAAAATGGACTTCGTCAACCCCGAAATTTTTCCCTTATGGGTTCGTTATTAAAAAAATATTCGCGGAAGTTCGGTGTGAAAATCGAACAGTTTACTGTTCAAACCGATCATGTGCATTTGCTGGTGCGAGGGAAAAGGATTCTGTTGCAAAGTTTCTTTCGAGTGGTGGCGGGGCAGTTTGCGCAGGTGTTGACCGATACCTTCAGCCGGAAACATGAAGGTGCTAAGGTGTGGAAGTATCGTCCATTTTCGCGTGTCGTAAAAGGGTATAAGGCTTATCGAATCGTTCGGGATTACGTTCAGTTGAATGAGATGGAAGCCTTGGGTCGTCCTTATTCGAAAACTCGTTTGCGAGGGCTCAGTTTAGAGCAACTGCAGGAACTTTGGAGTTGAGTGATAAAGTTCTCACGGAATATGTGGGCGTGTACATTGGTCGGAAGCAAATCGCGAAAGGGGTGCCGAGTATGGTATAGGAATGGGGAGCAGGATACGGATATGGATACGGATATAGATACGTTCTAATATATTGCACAAGGGATTAAAAGCAGGGCGGCAGTTTTTTATATGCCTCGGACCTCGAACTTTAGAAAAAAAACCTCGCGAGTGCGAGGCTTTTTGCTTAAGCTATTCTGTTCAAGAATGTCTTAGAATTTCCAACCGTAACCCGCGCGCAAGATCATTTGTGTTGCGCTGGAAGTGTTGTTGTCCGGGAACATCGCATAGTCGAATTGGATAGGAACGTAGGTGCGTTTATCCAAGTGCCAGTCCAGACCCAAAGTACCTACGATAGTTTGGTTCGTAGAGATTTTAGCAGTATCCAGAACGTTTGAAGACTTTTGCATCGCGAACAAGAAACCCAAACCGCCACCAGCAGTGAATTCCATTGTTCTAGTTCTTGCAAAAGAATAGCGGATCAAAACATTCATACCCAGGTAACCGATGTCAGCTGTACAACTTGAACCTGCAGCGCAAGTACCACCAGACCAACCCGCGGGAGCTGTGCCAGTCACATTCAAAGTCTCATAGCCGGCAAGAGCTTTGACGCTGATGTTTTTATCAAGATAAGTTTGGTAGTAACCAACAAGATTGAAGCTTGAACCACTCATCGTCATGGAAGCCGTTGAAGACTTCACATTCATTGAGCTGTTCACCATACCGGCCATCAAGCCCCAAGCTTTTTTACCACCACCTGTCGTGGAGCCGCCGCTGGAAGAGTTCACTTCATTTGGCGCTGCACTCATGCGCCCTTGATAACGCTGAAGTGTCGTACCTGGAGTAACATTTCCTTTTGAAATCGTTGCGATAGCTCGGCCGCCTTGAACTTTTGAAACTTGAATAAGGCCGCGTTTTTTTCCGCTGCTGTCGATGACGAAGAATTGGTCGCCAACCAGAGCTGTGTCGCCTTCAAGATCGATAAGCGCTTTACCGCCAGATACTTTTGTAACCTTGGCTGCGTTCGCGTTGATAGACAGGCTTAGTAATATCAAAGTTGCAATCAGTGTTTTCATACGCAATCTATCGACACAATTTGGGAAAATCTTAATCAGCTGGCCTAACATCATTTGTGCGTCTCAGATTGAGAATCTTGCAAATATATTTACAAAAAATCTCAAAGTGACCGAAACTAAAAACGGGGGAAAAATGAAGTCATTCCTGGGTTCAATGGCGCTTATTGCTGTCGTTGCATATTCTCATTCAGCACATGCGCTTTCAGAGAAAGCAATTTATTCCCGTTGCTACGCTCAGCTCACAGGACTCCCTGTCCCAACGAATAGCTCTGTTATGGCGAGTATTAAAGCCGGTAAGACCAAAGCAGTTGAAGCCTGCATCGCACTTTTAAATAAAGGAAAGCTTGCGAGCAGTGGAGCCTTGGCCGTCAATGATACAGAGAGCGTGAGAGTTCTCAACAACTTCTATCAATTTCACCGTACATGGTTTCCCGCGGCCAATCAGGACCAAATATCTGGTTACCAGAATGAATTCGACAGCAATACCAATGACTTTATCGAAATGACGACGCCAGCTTTGACTCTGACCCGTGCGCTGTTTTCGGATTTGCTTTATTCCAACGTCCTTCGCGGAACAGTTAAGTATGCACCGATCCGCGGAACAACGGGAACATTTGCTTTGGCGCAAACAGATGCGGCAGGAAACGTTTCGTCGACGTCAGTGGTCCCAGCTCCTTATTCGGGAACTGGACTTATTTCTGGAATTGTCCCGGGCTCTTCCTCTTTGATTTTGGCAAATTACTCTGTGCCGAACTTGGGGTTAGCAACACAAGTGGATGGACAAACAGGTATCGATCTTCACCGCGCTTTGGGTGGCGGTATTTTAGGTCAGCAGGCTTATTTCTTATTGAACGTAGGACACAGCAAAGGGCAAGTGTTTGACGGAGCTTTAAAGCTTCCACGTAAATGGGCTAAGACGACTTTGGAAAACATGCTTTGCTTCTCTTTGCCGGCATTGCGTGAAAGCGATATTCAGGCTTACATCAGCAGCAGCTCTGACGTTCCCTTCCGTCGTGCTGGAAGTTGCATTACTTGTCACGCGACGATGGATCAGTTTGCTTCCACGGCACGCAACTGGGTGGTTGCGGAAACTGCCAGGGGTAATGTGCAAAAATCTATCATGGTGGGTAATTTCACTGTGGGTGCAACCGTTGCAAATTCATGGTCGGCGACGGCCGTGGCCGGTTATCACCGCCAAAATCCCACAGGTAAGCTGATGGTTCGTTCCTATTACAACGGAACCTTGATCAATCGCGATGTGGCGAATGTTGAAGAGATGGGCGCACGCCTAACCGAGCTTCCGGAATATTATCAGTGCGCAGCTAAAAAATACTTCCGCTATTTCACCGGTATCGATGTGTCTTTGTATGACAGAACGGACCCGGCAAATGCACCGCTCAACAAAGCCTTAACTGAACGGGATGTTGAAGACCGCAAGTTTGTGGAGACTTTAGGAAAAGAACTTTCCCAAACGCAGTCGTTAACAAAGTTAGTCGAATCGATTTTACGCTCGAACTACTATAATAAAGCCGCCTTCGATCCTCGGGGGAACGAATGAGTTCAAATCGTCGTGATTTCTTAAAGCAGGGGATGATTCTGGGAGGAACTGTTTTATCAGCTTCTATTCTGGAAACGCTAGCAATGAAAATTGGTGCTGGCTTTATTCAACAAGCCCGCGCTGAAGCCTTGACGGGTGAATCAGATCCAAGATTTTTGTTGAACATCTGGATCAATGGAGGACCGATGCGTTACTCCTTTGACCAGTGGGTTAAAATTTATGACGGCGATAACATTGTTACGAATCCCTATGTTTCGACGGCTTTTAATTTCAGTGGCGGCAAAGTCGCAGGTCTTGCCTACAAAACTTTTAAATACAATGGTCTGAATGTGCCGCATATCTTTTCTTTGCCGATTAAAAATGGCCAGGGTGGGAATCGCAATGCTTCGGATGCTTTAAATAATATGATGGTGATGCGTGGTTTTGGTTCGGCCTTTGATGGTCATGACACCAACGCCTTGCTGGTGCAAGTTCCGGTGTCGGGATTGCCAAGTTTGAATGGTTTATTGGCAGACTCTTCTGAACGCTTGTTTGCTGGCGTGATGACGGGCAATAACAATGTCGGATTTACGTCTTCGCATAATAAAGCAGGAACTCAAGTCGGCTCCGGCTATGTGCGCGAGTTGATGGCGGGCTTTGCGCAGTCTTCAGCGATTGCAACGACCACGGCAGGCAAAGAAGCTTACAAAAATGCCTATGAAAATGCGATGTCTTATTTAAAGGCCTACGCTCGTTCAAACCGTTTGGGTGCGGAGACACTGAACAAAAATCTTGAAAATGCATCTGTGAAAATGAAACAAGGTATCAGCGATATCGATGGTTTCTGGGATGCAGCTGTGAATCGTTATAAAAATGCGGTGGAGGGGACGGCTCGTATGACAGGGATCAATGGTATCTCTGAAGCGCCTGTCACTCCGTCATCACTGGCAGGTCCGGCTGGACAGTTTGGTATTTTCGGTTTCGTAAACAGTGGTGGTTTTAATTTGCAAAGAAATTTCACGCTGGCACCAGATTTTGATATGCGTGAAATGACGGCGGCACTTACTTATAACGATTTCTATCAGCAATTAGCATTGGCAGAGTATTGCTTG
Source organism: Bdellovibrio sp. KM01 (assembly GCF_013752535.1). Classification (NCBI taxonomy): domain Bacteria; kingdom Pseudomonadati; phylum Bdellovibrionota; class Bdellovibrionia; order Bdellovibrionales; family Pseudobdellovibrionaceae; genus Bdellovibrio; species Bdellovibrio sp. KM01. The sequence continues at coordinate 2,576,448 of NZ_CP058348.1, read as the reverse complement.
ACGAAAGAACTTACGGCTTCGGTTTCGGTTGGAACCAGTAACTTTAATAACGTTCGCATTCGCACAAGTTATATCGCGGGCGATGACGTAAATAATCTTTTCGTAAATGGGGGCAATCTGGCGTTCTCCCATACCGATATGGACGGCAACACAGGTGCCTATACGGCGTTGTTGCTGACTCATAATTTCTATTCGGGAATTTTAGCGGGCATTTTGGAAATGCGCGATCGCTTGCAAACTGTGCGCAGAGCTTCTACGGGTGCAAATATGTGGTCTGAATCCGTGATTCAGGTTTCTGCAGAATTTGCGCGAAATGCAGCAATGAGTGGTCAGTCTTCAGGACATGGCTATCCCTGCATGGTGACGAGTGCATTTTCTGGAGCTATTAAAAATGGTCCCTATGTGATTGGTAATTTACGTCAAAACGCGGGGAATGGCACCAATGGTTATGGCGCTGCGATCAGCGGCTACTTAAGCGGTGTTCCCTCAACGGCCTCTGCGACTTCGACTTTGTCACGCTTGATGCGGGTTGAATCCAATCCGTGGGAGAATACAGCGCCTGCCATGATTTCCTTTAACGAATCCACGGGGATTATCACATCCCTGGTGGGGATGCCGAAGGTTGTCTAGGTGGCCATGATGAATAAACGTATCACACTTACAGTTGCAGGTTTGACGATCGGTTTGGTACTCACCCAGGCATTTCAAAACTGTGCTCAACCCTTTGAGCTTTCCTCTTTGTCAGGGGACCTGGATTACAGCATGGGTTCTGAGCATCCGGGTAATGCCGTCGCAGCTGCCTCGACGCAGTCTCCGCTGTTGGTAAACCGGGTGTATATGACGAATTTATTTAACGATATATTTTTAACGTCTGCTTCCTCGGCGACTGAGAAAACAACTTTAACCAACATCACCAATCAATGGTTTACCAACAAGACTTCGGCATTTGGATATCCGTGTGATATCAAAACCGGCGTTAATGATTGCAATGGAACGATTCTCGCGCCGATGAATACGGGCACAAACACTCTCCGCGCAGCATTTAAGTCCCAAGCCTGTCAGAGTGTTCTGTCGAATAATACATTCGTGAATAATTTCGTCAGCAAAGTCAGTGTCGTGGGCTCGGCTCCGACGGCAACATCCATTGAATTGGCATTCGGACAGTTTTATCGCGGCGATGATGCGGACCCGGGATTGATTCAAGGTCTTGTGGCTTCAGATCGCATGATGTACGAAAAGAATCCTTCGATTGCAGGTGTTGATCGCTGGAGGTATTTGATTCTGGCGATTTGTGAGTCCAGCGGATGGGAGCAGTTATGATTACCGGGAAACTAAAATGGGTGACTCTTCTGGGACTTCCGCTGATGGTTTTTTCGTTTCAAAATTGCAGTGACTTTACGGTGCAGCAGGCGATTCTTGAATCGGCTTCGTTAGCCAGTGGTCAAAGTTACCTGGATGCACAGGAACTTCCTATTCTGACGGATCCATCTCGTGGTTCTTTGGTGCGTTGGTATCAACAAGGTCAGCCCAGCAAAGTCGATAAAGCCTATACGGGTGCTGATAAGCTTAGTTATGTGTTCGCTGCAGATCGCGCGATGACGGGTAAGATTTTTACGGCTTATTCCGGAAGTGCGAATGCTGAAGAAACTTCGGTCACTGTTGCGAGTGGCAAGATCACGGTCAGTCGTATTTTTTCAGCGGGCAACAGTGCCCAAGCCACAGTGAATCTTCCGTCAACAGGTACTCGCATGGTCATTGCCTTGCGGGCTGGTGCACAGCCCGATGACTTTTCTTTGTTAGTGAATGGGATTGTGCAGACGATGACGATCACTAAGACGGGAAGTCCGCAGGAGTTTTCGTTTGTAACCAAGACTTTGGTGGCTGGTACAACTGGCGGGATGGTTTATGAGTACATGTTTTTTAATGACCGTCTCAATAATGCTCAACTCAATTCTCTGTCTCGTTTAATTGGTACGACAAATTCCGTAAGTCAGGTGATCTTTGACCCGGCTATTTTTGCCGACTCCAGCGGTTCGACGGGTTCGACTGTGGATACAAAATTGGCAGCTGCAAAAGCTGTTATTGATTCCTCCTGTTTAAGTTGCCATGGGGCGGGTTCGACTCGTGGAGATTTCTCAAATATGACCGCAGCCAGTATGATCACCCGGGGTTTTGTTAAGGCAGGCCAACCTTTAAGTTCGTCGCTTTATTTTAGAATGAAAGGCTCGCAGGGTGGTGGCACAAAAAATATGCCAGACAATGGTACAACAGTGAGTGCAACTCAGTTGCAAGCTGTGTATGATTGGATATCCAACATTCAGTAAATAAAACCATGGGAGAAATTAATGAAATTGGTTATTGCAGCAGCAGTGGTGACTTTGGGTGTTTCTAGTGCGTTTGCACAGTCTGTCGTGTTTGATGTGACTTTGAATCCGATGGGGGATTTCAAGGCAAAAACAAATCAAATCAAAGGAACAGCCCAAGTTAAAGGCGATCAAGTGTCAGCTCAGAATATCGTTGTTAACATGAAGAGTTTGAAAACGGGCGTTGATCTTCGTGACAAGCACACTCAAAAATATCTTGAGACAGATAAATACCCAACTGCAACTTTGGTGACTGCGACTGGTAAAGGTGGCAAAGGTAAAGCCACAATCAATATCAAAAACAAGCCAGTTAATGTTGAAGGAACTTACAAAGTTGAAGGTGGCTTGTTGAAAGCTGAATTCGTTGTGAAGGCTTCTGAAATCGGAATCAAAGATGTTAACTACATGGGCGTAGGAACAGAAGACGATGTGAAAGTTCACGTTGAAGTGCCAGTAGGTGCCGCAGCGGCAGCACCCAAAGCAGCAGCTAAAAAATAGTTCTAAAAGCGGTAATTAACGCCGACTTTCCAAAGATAGGCTCCGTCATTGATGGGGCCTATTGCTTGATAGAAATCCCACGTTTTAAAAATTCGTAAATTCATATCAGCTAAAAAGCCCGCATTGTTCTTTCGCCCCGCAGTCATTTCGACTCCATTGCCAGTCGGAAGATCGATATTTCGGATGTAAATCATCGCAGTCCCACCAATATTCACACTGTTCGTCAGGCGCCAGAATATACGCGGCGTCAGGGCGATCATTGTAAAGCCTTGGCGTTCAATTTTCACATCGTTAGCAAAAGGACCGCTGTTAGCTCGTCCCGCAGCCAGCATCCCGCCGACATTCCAACCCCATTGCAGGTAATAAGTTTCTTTCTGTAAAACCAAACCTACGCCATTAAAGTTCATATTGGATTTCGTCGTCGTGCCCAGCTGAGAGAGCGTAAGGATTTCGTTCCACTGTAGTGTTGTCACGCCGGCAGCCCAGGACGAGACAGATTGTGCCGGCAAGCGCATGCCCCGAGGACGAGCCGTGGTTACACCAACTTGATTGGGATCTGCTTCCGCGTCGGGGTTGATAGCAGTCTGTTCTTCGGGTGGCGCTTCAGTGCTGTCTTCAAAAGACGTCGTGCCTTCAGTCACGGCAGGTGTTTCTGAGGGAGTCGTTTGCGCGGGAACACGAGTTTTAGCATTTGCCTTACGTGGTTGGGCGCTGGCAAAGGAACTTGTCATTAACAGGCATAGCAAGATTGAAAATTTCATTTTACCCATTTGCGCTCCTAATAAGATAAATGCACTTGCGTTTGCAAAGCCCAGGAATCATCCACACCAGTTCCATCCAAATTCGTTTTTCCATTGGAAAGACCCAGGCGGAATTCAGTGCGGGGAAGTGGAAAAGCCAAAAGGCCAAAACTGTATTTCAAGTTTTCCGCCGAAGACTTTTGAATGTCATCGCGGGATTGTTCAATCGTCGTTAGGATATTGTACCCGCGGGCGATAGCGACCATCGATTGCACCCAGGCATATGAGCCCAGCACGGGATCTGAATTTGATCCTTTGCGAGTTTGCTCTTTCAAACCAGCCTCTGCCAAGAGGGAGCTTCCTTTGGAAAGTCCCCAGCGAGCCGTCGCACCGGCTAAGCGCCAACGAGTTTCATCAGATTCTGAAGCTAACACGGAACCACCGACTTTAAATTTTTCATAGACTTGGTATTCACCCACGACGGAAAAACCTTTTTGACGTTTCTCAGGCACCGTATATACGTTCCCAAAGAACGGATTCACAGCGATATCCCAAGTGGGGTAAGTGAAGTGTGCCGTCACTCCCAAAGTTTGACCGTATTGATTTAAGCCCACATCCGTCGTCGGGAAACGATTTACAGCCGTGTGATCCACGTTGCGAATACCATAGGCTTTATCCATTTGACCGGCATACCACCACAGGTTGTTGCTTTGTTTGTAGCGCAAATAGAATTCTTTTGCGTACATAGTCCATTTGTCGATGGTCGTTTCAGGAATATCGAAATCAGCATAGGAAGCGGTTGTGATCAGCGCCAGGTTCTGCTTTTTATCAAAGAAGAAATTCAAATTGAAATCGCGCTGCATGTTCACCCATTTGTTCACTTCGTTTGAACCATTGGGATTTTGTTGAAAATAAAGGCCACGATATTTAATGCCGGGACGGAAATACCAAGGCAATGGTTTCGTGATTAAAAAACCAGAGCTTTCACCAATGGCTTCCTCATCCATAGAGGCTGGGAACACAGAGCGAGAGGTGATTTCTGTCGCAAAAAGCGCACGTCCGTAATCATTCAAAGCTCCTCCACCAAGGCCATTATAATGGCAGGTAATGCAAGAGGAATAACCGTATCCGATAAAATCAGGATAGGCCACGGCTTGTTTTGAAACTAAGAATGCGCCAATAAGAAATGGTATTTTTAATAGATGTCTCACAGTTAAACAGTCTATTTAGAACAGGCGGGGAAGCAACAAAAAAACTGTATTCTCACATTCGTGATGCCGATAAGTTTTGTATGAGAAAAACAGTGGGAATAACACACGGTCCATGGGTGATTGTGCCAGCAGCATTTATTTTGATGGTGATTCCAGTCATGGATTTTACCACGATGCACGCGGGCTCCACTGTGCCCCTTGAAATCATCGGTTGGCTTGTCGTGTTTGCGGCGGGCATCAGCTTTTTGATTCGTCACAAGCTTCTGTGGTTAGTGGGCCTGGTTCTGTGCGCTCTTTTTATCGCGATCAATCTTTCGCATCTGATGTTTTTCCAGGAACCACCGTTGGCGACAGAGGCCTTTACTTTTAAAATCGTGAGCTCCATCGTAGTTGCCGGAATCGCCTGGTTGTATTTTGCCAGGGCCCCGGATTTGGATCGTCGCCAGCATTGGCTGGGGCAAACGGCGCATCGCTATTACGTAGGGATTCCCGTTGTTTTGGGGGGTAAGGATCAGTGCAAAACCCTGGATTTGTCATATACCGGGGCGCGCATCGCTGTATTCCAAGCTCGCGAGAAGTTTAAAACCGGCCAGAGGCTGTCTGTAGAGGTTCCTGATATCGATGGCATCCTTTGTCAGGCCAAAGTCATCGCTGTTAGCCATAGCGAAATCCGAGTCCATTTCGTCGATACCTCTGACCATGAGCAAGAGCAGATTCGTCAGTGGCTCATCAGTCAAAATTTGCAAAGTGTCTAACCTTTCCCTTCCTTGAGGACCGCTTTTAGGGCATAAGAATTTCATCAAGATAGGAACCACCGTGAGTAAAGCAAAATCTAAAAAAATCACTAAGCAGGGTGCTGGCAAAAAGGGTCTAAAAAAAGTTGTCGATTCTGAAATCGAACATGTCCTAAGCACCAAAGATATTTTGGAAAACGTTCGTCCAACGCCAATGATCGATAACGGTCTTAGCAATGAAGAAAAAATCGAAAAAATCACTGAGAAATTCACCGAGATCCTGGAAGTATTGGGTTTGGATTTGAATGACGACAGTTTGGCAGATACGCCGAAGCGTGTGGCTAAGATGTATGTGAACGAAGTCTTCGGTGGTCTTGATCCTCACAAATTCCCTAAGATGACTGTGATCGATAACAAGATTAACTACGATCAAATGATCGTGGTGCAAAATATCGGATGTCTGTCTTTCTGCGAACATCACTTATTGCCAATCGATGGTTTTGCGACGGTGGCTTACATCCCTTACAAAAAGGTGATTGGTCTTTCAAAAATCAACCGCATCGTACAATACTTTGCGCGTCGTCCTCAGGTTCAAGAACGTTTGACGAAACAAATTGCCGATTGCTTGCAATATGTTTTGGATACGGATCACGTGGCGGTTCACATCAACGCCAAACACTACTGCGTGATGATGAGAGGTATTGAAGATACTCACAGCACAACAGCGACTTCTGACGTCCGTGGGCACTTTAAAACGTTGCCTGAGACTCGTGAAGAATTCCTTCATCACTGCCGTCTTAAGTAGTCCTATTTAGTTTTGGCGTACTGACAATTAGCGTAACTTTGACAGGGGTGTTTCACAGAAACACCCCTTATTCGTTCTAAGACCAAAGTATTCCTCCAAACGTTGGCCGGGCATTTGCTCTATAAGCAATATATTCGAACTGATTAACATTTGAGAGGGTTTTTCCTGTGAATAAGCTTCTTAGTATTCTTATCGTCATTGCACTTCCTTTAGTTACACAAGCGAACGCCGAGAGCCTGCCGGCTCACGTGGAATTGCAGTTAAAATACTCTCAGCAAGTGGCTCAGGTGGATTCGTTTCTTCGTCAGGAAGTTGAAGCGTTATCCGTGAAGTCGGCGTATTCAGCCACGCATCCCGATATTTTGAGGCATCAATTAAATATTCAAAAAGGCAGTGAATATAAGAAGTCATTAGCGTTGAGCTTCTCCAACGGCACGATCAAGCTTTGCCGCCAAGTATTCGACTAAAACGTCGCAACTTTTTCTCATGACGTGAGGAGTTCTATATGAAGTTTGATCATGCTGCTGGCGATAGTCTTCGATCGGCATTAAAAAAGTGTTTTGCTGCGGTCGTAGTGGTGGCTATGGGGAGCGTCTCAATAGCCCAAGCTGGCCCGTCGTGTTCAAAGGTGTTTTCCTCCTTATCGGCCCAGGAAGTTCTTGAAGGGATTTCTTGGATCACTGAACTGAAACAATTTGGGACAGTAAAATTAGAAAACCTGACGCCTTATGGGGACCATCCTGATTTTTTATATTTAAGTAAAATATCAGGTGTCGAGGTCATTGCTAAAAGCCTAGCGCCAAGATTCAACCGCCCCAGCTATCCCATCGAAGAAGTTTACTTCATGAAGCTGCTGTCTGATTTAGGTATTGGCCCAAAGTTTTTTGGCGTAAGCGAAGTTAAAGGTGAGCCAGTCGTCGTATCTCAGGTTATCAAGGGAGAGATTTATCACAATTTGGGTGATTGGCCGTATAAACGATGGGGTATGAAAAGAAAAGCGGACACGGTTAAGCAGGCAGCTTTAGGCTTACAAGAGCTTGCAAATCTTGGTGTCGTAGCCGGGGACTTCCAGTTTTTCATCGATAGCAACGGCAAAGTTTATATCTTTGATACAGATTACTATTTTTTCCAACCGGTTCCACAAGCAAACAAGGTGAATCTTAGACATCTCACAAAGCTCATGATTGATACCAAAATAATCTCGGTTCATGAGGAACGCAACATCGTTAGTTTTGATCAGGCATTTGCAGTGATCGAGTCGTACTCCAAATAGGATTTACGCAAAGGTATGCCTGAGGTTAATCATTATTTAATTTTTTAATCATCGAGATATAGTCGTTGGCGAGAGTGTTGAGGCTTTCCAAAGCCCCGGGCTCTTGCAGGCGAGTCTTTAAGTCTTGGCCGCTTGGTTGTGAGCCATGAGCCAGACCCATGCGGTTGGCGATGAACAAAGACATGTCTTTGCCGTTTTGGATGTCTTTGTCAGAGGCGATTTTCGCCGGATCCAAATTCACTGAGCTATACAATCTCTCGCGCAGCAAGAACACATGGTCACCGGCCTGAACGAAGCGATAGGGGCCCATCGGGTCGGCAGGACGATAGGTGTTAACGATATATTGAAATCGAGTGTGTGCATCGGGCTGATGAGTAAATAGCGAAATAGCGGGTTCCATTTCTAGTTTGAATTCCCAGATATGTCTCTCGTTGTCCTTTTCAATTAAAAAATAGAAGCGCGGTAAATATTGGCTGCCACCGGTTTCTTTCAGGCGATAGCCGACATCGAGGATTCGGTATCCCGTCATTTCATTTTTAAATGCGGGCAGAGACTGTTCATATAAAGTGTGAACTTCAGGGGATACGTCTTCTAGGCGAATAAGCCCCGCCTCGGAAGAAAAGGAATCTTTCATAGTCATTTTGGAAAGGCGTTTTTCTTGAAGGGAATAAAAATCACGATCGGTTTTGTCTCTCATTTTTATCAGATAGCGGGGCTTGTCCATTTTCTTGCCGTTCAATCCGTCGATGTAGGACTTGAATAAATCCTTGGGCACAACCTTATAGGGCGAAATTTGATTGCCGATAAAATAGCGTAAGAAATCTCCCGCTAGGGGAGCATTCACTCCGCCGTCGTCAATATCGATCAGGCCGAACTTTCCGCCGCCATCTTTCAATTGCACATCACCGAAGTTTAAAATGTGAGGATCGCCAGTCACGACACCTCGAGGACTCATTAAAGACGTCTTGTTTTGACGGAGCCAGTTCCAATAATGGGGAGCATTCGAGCGGAAGGCCATAAACGAGCCACCGCTGGTTTTTCTAAAGGAACCGTTAATTTCGAAAGGTGTGGTGGCTGCGGGCTTAGAATCAGAAAAGACACTGGAGCAGGCAGGCCCCTGGGCGAAAACCGTGAGGGGCGCCATTAGGGCAATGGCTGTCAAAATGATCTTCACATTTGTTAGCAGAGCCCTGGCTAAAGTCGTTGGCATAGTCCCTTCCTGAATATGATCTTTGGGAGATCAATATTCAGGCCAGGTAACATGAAGTTTACTGCAGGGCGGATTGTAGAAGTTCGCGGGAGTTTTTGGAAAGTCCCGGGACGTCTACCATGCGGCGGATCTGCTTCATAGCTAGGTCTTTCAATTGTGGTTCTAGTTTTGCCACGAAATTGAAAGCCGAGCACAGGCGTGCTGCCACTTGCGGATTCTTTGGATCAATTTCAATGATCTTATCCGCGATGAACTCGTAAGCTTTTTCGTTGTTGAAGCTTACAAGATTCGTCGTGAAGGCGCGAAGTAGCGAGTACACGTTGTTTGGATTGTTGATGTTAAACGTTGGATTCTTAGTCAAAGCTTTAATCTCATCCAAAATCTGTGGACGATGAGCCAGGGCTTGAACTGTGAACCACTTGTTGATCACAACAGAATCGTCTTTCCAGTTGGTGTGGAAATCCGCCAGTACCTTTTCACGATGATTGCTTTCGGAGTCTGCCAAAATCATCAAAGCCGTCATACGGTCGGTCATGTTTTGCGCTTCCCAGTACTGTTTAGCGACGATTTCGTAAATGGCGGGTTCACACAAATCAGCCAAATAATGCAAAGCCTGATTTTTCAATAAACGCTGACCGAACACTTTCGTACTGCGGCTTTTCGCCTCTACACCATGGTATTTGTTGTAGGTCGCGAACAACGTTTCTTTGTTGGCTTTCGCGATCTCTTTACGCAAAGTCGTGCGCGCTTTATCAAACGCCACTGGATCCAATACCGGTTCCATTTGCGCCAATACGGCCAGACTTGGCATTTGAAGCATTTTAGCTTTGAAAGCTGAATCCATATTCGGATCATTCATCACGGTCTTCATCGCATTGATAAAGCGGGCATCGACTTTCAATTCTTTGCCTTGGCGGGACTGCTTGATCAAATCAGACATCAAGCGCATCGCCAGTTTTTGGGTGATTTCACGACGGTTGAAAGAGTCCGTGTCTTTTTCCATCAAGAAATAAAGATCTTCTTCAGACGCTTCCCAATTCAAATTCACGGGAGCTGAAAACTCACGCAAGATGGAAAGAACCGGACGCTCTTTCAAACCTTTGAACACATAAGTTTCTTTTTGGTTTTTAAGCTCGATCACGTGCTGACCATCAGAGTTTTTCTCGATCTTGTCGCAGTTCAATGCCAACTCTTGACCGGATTTATCCAAAAGACCCATCATCAATGGGATATGGAAGGGTTCCTTGGTGGGTTGATTTGGTGTTGGCGGGCAGGACTGTTCAAGAGTTAAATGGTATTCACCAGTCTTATCATCAAAGCGCTCTTGGATCGCGACCACAGGAGTTCCCGATTGGTTGTACCAACGTTTAAACTGAGTGAAGTCTTTTCCGTTTGGTTCAGAAATCGCCGCTGCGAAATCCTCCGTCGTCACGGCTTGACCGTCATGACGTTTGAAATACTCATCCATACCTTTGCGGAAACCTTTACGGCCCACAATGGTTTGCATCATGCGAATAAGCTCAGAGCCTTTTTCATAGATCGTCATCGTAAAGAAGTTATCAACTGCCATACAGGATTCGGGACGAACAGGGTGAGCATTCGGACCCGCATCTTCAGCGAACTGACCGGCGCGCAAGGAATCCACGTCTTCGATACGTTGCACCCCACGGTCTGTCATATCAGCGGAAAATTCCTGATCACGGAATACTGTCAGACCTTCTTTTAAAGAAAGTTGGAACCAATCACGCAAAGTCACGCGATTGCCTGTCCAGTTATGGAAGTATTCGTGGGCGACAACGGATTCAATTGCGTGGAAGTCAGAGTCAGTTGCAGAGTTGGTGTCAGCTAATACCAGGCGAGAGTTAAAGATGTTTAAACCTTTATTCTCCATTGCGCCGGCATTGAAATCGTCAATGGCCACGATCATATACTCGTTAAGGTCATACTCACGACCGAAAACTTCTTCGTCCCATTTCATGGATTTTTGCAAAGACTCAAGTGCATGCCAGCAACGTTCTTGTTTTCCGTGAGCAGCATAAACTTCCAAATTCACTTTGCGACCAGAAGACGTCGTGAAGGTATCGCGGATCACTCCCAAGTCACCAGCAACCAAGGCAAATAGGTAGCAAGGTTTCTTGTGTGGATCGCGCCAGTAAGCTTTGTGACGACCATTGCCCACATCTTCCACTTTCATTCGGTCACCGTTAGAAAGAAGAACTGGGTATTTCGCTTTATCAGCTTCGATGGTCACTGTGTATGACGTCATCACATCAGGACGATCCAAGAACCAAGTGATCTTACGGAAACCTTGTGCCTCACACTGAGTACAAAAGATTCCGTTGGATTTATAAAGACCTTCTAGGGATGTATTGTTTTGCGGTTCCAGCTGAGTTTCGATTTCTAAAGTGAACTCAGCAGGTACAGATGCGATGATCATCTCTTCATCCGTCAGTTGGTATTCGCTTGCGGAAAGAATCTTGTCGTTGATTTTCACGCTGACAAGTTTCAACTCTTCACCATTTAGCTGAAGGGGAACACCACTTGTCAGAGTTTTGATTTTAGATTTTGCGATAACTCGACAAAAGTCCTCATTTAAAATGAAGTCGAGGTGGACGGACTCCACTGAAAAAGCTGGGGCTTTATAGTCCTTAAGATAAATTTTCTCTTGTTTCATGAGTCCTCGCTTCTGATAATAGAACAATGAGTTTGGTAATCTCTTCTATCACAATTAACACTGGCCAGCTACAGAACATGCTGGAATTTTATAGCCGTGTCGGCTTTAAATTCCAAATGGTGCGGGTGGATAAAGGGAGTGAAGTTTACCGTGCTGTGCATGATGGGGTGGAGTTCTCCCTTTATTCTTTGCCAACCGCACAGAAAGCTCAGGTTCCCAGTCTTCAATTGGGATTTCAAATTACAGAGCTGGAAAATACGGTCGCCGATTTAGCAAAAGTTCCAGGCAGTTTGCTGATTTTAGATCCCACTGAAATGCCCGACGGGAAAAAGGCCATTATTTTGGATCCCGATGGTCATTCTATCGAACTTTGTCAGAAATAGGATTCACATTTAATATCTCAAAACCCTCAAGTCGAAGCTTGTCTCGCTCTTTTAACGGAGTAGCATGGGACTATGGCACTCATTCCTTCCAAATCCTCTTTTTGGGGCCCTCTTTTTAGTTTCGATCGTTCACGCTTAGATATCTGGGTTGCGGCGCGTGGCGCCATTGCAATTGGTCTCTCTATGCTCGTGGGAGTGTGGCTGAATTCCAACACTATCGGCATGATCGTCGTTCTTGGTGCATTGAATGCGTGTTTTTCTGATAACTCCGATGCTTATGCCTTCCGCGCGAAACGCATGGCAAGAGCGGCCCTTGTCACCGTGCTGTTGGTTTTCCTGGCGTCGATTTCTGCGGGCAATTTTTTAGTTTCATTAGCATTAGTGACCTTGTTGGCATTTGCTTCTGGATATTTGATTGTTTTAGATACGGTCCTTGCAGAACTTGGAACTGTTGCCATCGCAACTTTTGTTGTTTTTGGTGCGCATCCGATGGACCCGGCGCAAGCATTTCATTTAAGTCTGTTTGCACTTTTGGGGGCGGGGATTCAAGCGCTGCTGGCGTTGATGTTGTGGCCATTCCGACGATATCGTCCCGAGCGTCGTGCTTTGGCGACATTCTTTGTTGATCTTTCTTCGTTGTGTGATTTGCAATTTAAACCCGAAGAAGTTCCCGGGGGCAGTGCGCAGAGTATTCACACGCAAATCAATTTGGGTGCGATATCTCAAGATTCAAGACCGGAAGGCCGTCGCTATCGCTCCCTCTTAACTCAAGGGGAGCGTCTGCGTTTAGGAATTTTGTCTTTAGGGCGATTGAAAAATCGTATTGAAAGGGAGAACCCCGGAAATCCTTCGATCGAGATCATCGCGGATTTCTTGGCCATCGAGAAAAGTTTGCTGCAAAAGGTGTCGGTCATCATTCGGGATGAAGAACAGATCCAAGAGGCGCGTGAAAACTTGAAGTCGCTGGAGGTGGATACCGCAAAAGTTCGCGATAATGACTACAGCAATCAGTCGGTGTTCATGCGGGCGGTATTAAGCGATGCCCTTCGCCAAATGGAATCTATTGTCGGGCAATCTCGTGCGGTGATTGAACTTGCGACCCGAACCACAGAAGCGGGGATGGTTGAATCGCAACGTAACGAAAATGCACGCCCATGGAGATTTCGATTCCGTGGGGTGTGGGCGACCTTAAGAGCGAATTTTACTTTTCAGTCACCAGGATTTCGTCATGCTCTTCGTTTGGCAATCTGTATCGCTGTGGGAGAAGTCATCAGCCACATGATTTCGGTGGATCGCAGCTATTGGGTGCCCATGACAGTGGCGATCGTTTTAAAATCGGATTATGCATCAACCTTTAATCGGGGCTTACTGCGTATCGGTGGAACTATTTTAGGTTTGTTACTGGCGACAGCTCTTTTTCATATCATGCCGGAAGGTCCTTATTGGGCAATTGCCCTGATGGTGGTCTTTGGATTCTTAATGCGTTGGGTGGGGCAGGCCAATTACGGAATCTTTGCGGTTTCTGTGAGTGCCTTGGTGGTGATCTTGGTCGCGATGACGGGAGTGCCCCCGAAAGATGTGATTTGGGCTCGCGGGGTGAATACTTGCCTGGGCGGAGCGTTGGCGATGTTCGCCTATATGCTGTGGCCGACGTGGGAGAAAACGCAGCTCTCGGATGTGGTGGCAAGAATGCTTGAGACCTATCGTCGTTCGTTTCACGCCATTACGACTTTAAGTACGGGTGAAAATGCCGTGAGTGCGAATGAACGCGATCAACTTCGTCAACAATCCCGAGTGGCCCGTGCCAATTACATGACATCGCAAGATCGATATCTGCGTGAACGGGGCTCTACTCCCGTGGACCGTGAATTCCTGGCTGGGGTGACGGCTGCGGGAAATCGTTTTGCCCATGCCTTGGTAGCTTTGGAATCGGCTTCGCCATTTGCCTTGGATTCTGAACAGCAAAAGATTTTTAAAAGCTTTGCGGAGAAAATCGAAATCACCTTGGATAATTTAACGCGGGCATTGCATGGTCAGGAGATTCCCAATAACGAATATCCTGATTTGCGTGCAGCCTTTGTGGAGCTTCAAAAAATGCGTGCCGAACAAGATCGTTATGGTTTGTTCTTTGATGAAACAGATCGCATGACGAACAGTCTTAACACTTTACGCGAGTTCATCGTTAAAAGACTGCTAGAAAACCGCCGCGCAAAATCCGAGTTTAAATAAACGATAGTCCAGAATCCGTCATGATCCCTGTAAAGCTACATTGGACTTACACCTCACTTTACGATGCGGGTTTAAGATCGGGGAGTGAAGGAGGTTTTTATGAAAGTCACAGTCACCTTCAATGCCGACGACCGTTTGCTGGAAGCCGGTCTCTTTATCCCTGATAACAATCCTCATGAAGAACCCTTGGCCGCCTTTTTAATCGAAGGTGCTATGACAGGTGGGGCTTCGCAAATCTCCGAAAAGCTTGCTCGCGCTATCAGTGACGAGGGCGTGGTATGCATGGTCTTGGATCATGCCTTTTACAATGATGATCAAAATGCTCCCATGTCTTGGGAGTCTCCGACGAAACGAGTGGCTGATATTGTAGCGGCACTTCATTTTTTAAAAGCGCACAGTATCGTGAATCCTGAAAAAATCGTAGCCCTAGGAATCAGTGTTGGTGCCGAGTATATGGCAAAGGCATTGGAGTTCACGAATCTATGCCGGGGCTTTATCGTGATCCACGACAAAAAAGAAGAAGTCCCTGATTTTAATCGCCGGGTCGAGGTTCCCATAACGCAGATTACGAATCACAACATTGAAACCACGGCTCAAGACGCCGTCACCTGGACAGAGGCGTTATTTAGATTGCCTCAGGCTTATGGCTCCCGCGAGTTTAAACTTTGGGACCATATCGAGGAATAGTTCGCGTCTCATTCTGAGATTAGGCACGGACCTTGAAATAGTTACTCAGTGAGTACGAACGAAAGGGTATGCTGTGATGTTGTCCAAGTTCAAAGTTGTTGTAATGGTGGTTCTGACGCTTTTTATGGGGCTTTCTACAGCTCAGGCTGCAAATAAAAAGGCTCTTATCAGAATGAGACAGCCGCAAAAAGTCTCCCCTGTTATCAAAAGCTGGCAACGTGAAGTTATCAGTGATTTGTTCGCTGCCACGGCATCCGCTGAAAATCTTGATTCACAACTGGAACCTTTGATGAATGCTGCAGGCTTTAGCTACATCCAAAAGTGGAAGCGCGGTATCGATGAGACCTCATTGCAAAAGACTTTCTCCAAAGATCTTAAAAATCATCTGCAAGTCATGGCGATGCTTTTTGATAAACACACGCAGTATAAAAAATTCGATCGTGTCAGCGAATTTGAATTTCAAAACTTAGTTCGTCGCAGTGACTATATCTTGTCTTTGCCTGTTTCAAAAAATGCCATCCAAGAAACGATGGGTGGAGCGAAGTTCACCTCAGAATTTAAAACAGTTTTGGCAGAGTATAATAAAGTCCGCCAGCGTTTTGACTCAAAAAGCATCCAATTGGCACTGAAATAAACATTCGTGTTCCCAAACTGAGAACCTTCAGCGATTCCACTTGGCTTCCATATTTCAGGGGCAAAGTAGTTTCATACGCGGAGGTTTTTATGTTTTCTGTACGTTGGTTCAAGGGTATTAGAGGAAAATTGGTTCTATTGGCAGCTTTCCCATTCGTGGTGACCGCGATACTTTACTATCAGGCGGACGGCGGTATCGCGGCTCTTCAAAAAAGTCTTAATCAGGCAAACTTGGTTCGCGGTCCTTCGATCACCTACACGGGTCGTATGGCGAAAGAATCTGAATCTTTGCAAAGATATGTTCTGAATGCGGTGGCTTCTAATAATCCCGAAGAAATTCATTCGGAAGTGATCAAAGCCTTGGGTGCGATCGAAGCATTTGATAATGCGATGGCTGAATATAACAAAGTTCCACACGGTGGGGCGACGGCGCAAATATTTGTTGAGATCACGAAACTTTGGGACCAGGCAAAGCCGGCGGCTCAATTAGCGATCGAGAAAATCAGGTCGGGTGAATCAGAGCAAAGCCACGCGGTTTTGGAGAATCAATATCGTCCCGTAGCATCTCAAATGTCAGCAAAACTCCAAGACCTGTCAAATTTACGTCTGCAGTTGATGCTCAATGATTCAAAAAGCGATGCGGAATTGATTCATCATAAAGAACAAATCATCGACTGGGTGGGGCTTGTGGGTTTGGTACTTTCCTTGGGATTTTCCGGTTGGGTAAGCTATGGATTAAACCAACAACTGACGACCGCTGTAAAAGCTTTGGCGGAGAATTCTTCGGAGATGTTTCACTCAAGTAAAGAGTTGTTTGCAACCAGTGAGCAGGTCGCACAGGGCTCAACAGAATCTGCTGCCTCCATCGAAGAAACTGTCGCCTCCTTGGAAGAAGTGAATTCCATGGTGCAGGTCAATTCCGAAAGTGGTCACAAAGCTGCGGAATTTGCCGAAGAAGCCGTGCGCCAGGCAGAGCTAGGTCATGCCGAAGTTCAAAACCTGATCAAAGCCATGAAGGACATTGAGGCCTCTTCAAAACAGATTGAAGATATCATTGCGATGATTGACGATATCGCTTTTCAGACCAATATCCTGTCATTGAATGCGACGATTGAGGCTGCCAGAGCAGGGGAGCACGGGCGTGGATTTTCCGCAGTCGCCGAAGCGGTTCGCAAGCTTTCCCAAGACAGCGTGAATGCTGCGAAAGAAATTGCGGATTTGATTCATCAGAGTTCTGAGAAAATACAATTGGGTGCTAAATCTGCTGAAGTCAGTGGTCAGGTCTTCACGAATATTAACCAGACTATTCATAAAGTGGCAGAAATGAGTCACGAAGTCGCCCAAGCAAGTAACGAGCAGGCTCAGGGTGTGGGGCAAATTAATAAAGCAATGAATCACCTGGACACCTCGACCCAAATGAACTCGGCCGCGTCGGAAGAAGTCGCGGCTTCGGCCCAAGAGCTTTCCGGTCAAGCGGTTCGTTTACAAGATGTTGTGAAAGAACTCGAAGAGATATTAGAGGGAAAAGCGCCTCATTTGGATCTGAAGGACAATGTGAGTTCGAAAAACCCTGTGCGGGTGAAAGCTCCGCTGCTGGTAAAAGCTTCATAGGTATTCAGAGAGATAATGAGTCATATTAATTAATTGGGACTTAATATCAGTTTAACCACTGTCCCATGAAAAAGAGCCCTTTCTCGTATGCAGAAATGGCTCTTTTTGCTACCATTTTTATATGAGGATGAGACGGTATCTCCTTCCTATTGGCATCGTATTGGGCACCGCCGCTTTCGGTTTTTTCCTGAGGCAAGGCCCGATGTTGTCAGCAGCCCCGATAGTTGAAAAGTCCTCATCTCCTATCGAAAAAAGGCCCGCATCAGAATCTCAATCTGTTATTAAAACCAACGATCTTTTCTGTGAAAAAAGTTATGACTCCATCTGCAAAGGAAATGCCGTAGCTGATCCTACGGGGGAGACGTCATTGGACTATCGTGGCGAGATTCGAGCGCTTCGTGTTTTACGCCGTATCGTTCGTACCAATCCTGGTTGGACGACGGAGCAGATCGAAGACGAGCTCGTTACGCGCATCTATACCCCGGAGCGCAAAGAAAAATTGCACCGCATTTTTGAACTCGTGCGTGCTCAGATGATTGAATATATCAAACAGCAAAGTTCAAAAACTTTTTCCGATGTCGATAAAGCGACATTGATCGAACGTATTTCCAAAGTGAATTTGGAATTGCCTGTCGATCGCACCACATATTCCGATGCGACGGACTTATATACCAAGAGTGAAATCTATTATGAGCGCAGTCACGATGGGGAGATTCACCGTGTGCGTGTCGGCGGCGCGTATGTTTTAAATACGTCCTCTGAATTCAGTATTATTTTTACCATGGCCCACGAGTTGGCCCATTCCATCGATCCTTGCGGTATCCAGGGCGAGAATTTGAATCAGGCCGTATATAATGAACTGGTTCAATGCTTTGTCGATAGTCAGTGGATCAAAAAAGAAGAAGCCCAATGTGGCAATAAAGATAAAACATCTGAAGTTTTCGCGGACTGGGTAGGATCAGAGATATTAGCCAGATTCCTGCGCACGCAAACCAAGTACAGCATCGAAGAAAAAACTCGTGCCGCGATCAACGCTGTTCGAGACTTGTGCGATGACTCCTCAGGGTTTGAAAAGGTGAATCTGGAATATTACCCAACAGATGTCATTCGTGTGAAATCAATTTTCTCTAAAAATACTTTGTTAAGAAAAGAATTGCAGTGTGTAAACTCAGGAACTGTGAAACCCTATTGCAGATTCGAACCACCTAAGTTGAAAGGGCCACAACGATGATTAAATCACAATGGCTTTCAAATTCGATCTTATGTCTGTCAGTGGCGATGCTTGCCGCTTGTGCAACAAAACCAGCCAAGGAAGAAAGCTTTATTCCCCCAGGGATTCAGGTGGTACCAAAGAACACGATCAGTATTAATTATTCTTTGCGCCACAATGCCTATTTGTTTCAGCTTCAGTCGGTGAACGACTCTGACTTTAGCGCCAAAAGTGCTGTGAACGAAAAAGTGATCGAAGACCGTAAGATCGCCCGCGATAAATACATCTCGATCGCCAATCGCATTTATGATTTTGCCGAGAGCTATAAGAAAACCAAAGCGGGCACGGAAGAGTGCAAATCACCGTTCAATATCCGCATGGAAAAAAACGGACAGGTGAATGAAGTTCAAGGCTGTCGCAGCAACGATGAGTCCGGAGAGCTGGGTAAGATTATTCGCGAAGGCGAAATTCTATTCTACACTGAGCAATAAAAACTGTTGGAGTCCCGCGATAACTGCGAAACGAGACTCCAATCAACTCAACTATTTGCCTGCAGCAGGTTGTTGAGATTCAGGAAGAGCTTGTTGATTCATGTTTTGCTCTTCAACTGTAGATTTCTTTTTCTTGATAACACCTTTGCTATCTTTTTTAATTTCAGAGTGTTGTTGAACAGTTTGGCTGTTCACAGAAGAACCATCAACAGATGGTTGCGAAGGAGCTGCTTCAACAGCGTAAGCTGAAGAGAATGCCAATACAGATGCTAGTGCTACAGTTGCTTTCAATACTTTCATTAAATACCTCCAAACAAATTAAACAAAGTTCAAATCAGTTATCTGAAGGTGATGCTGAACCTATCTAAAAAACATCGCAACAAATTCGGTGTGAAATTTTCTTCAAACGCTCCACACGATTTCACATCACCACTCTAACTTACCGAAATTATACAACTTGCGAGAAGTAAAATACGTCCGACTGAATGTTCGCCATCGAGCATTGAAATAATTCGAAATTTTTTTATTCTACAAACATTATAGAAATTTGGAGTCACGGAGCTGAATCTGCCGAGCACATCTGCCTCGGCTCCGTCGGTCATACACCCGCACTTCACGACACGCCATCCGGGCTCAACCGTGGCTCGCCTTCGGCGGGTGGGCGCCATCGTGGCGCCCACGGAGGTCGTTGCGTGCAGGTATATGCCCGCCGAATTGAAGTTCCATTTCTTTGATTAATTCATCGTACCAGTTAGATGGCTTTTTTGTGTTCAGGATGTGGCTTACGTTGTGCGAGGGGATTGTGGTGTTGATACGAAGTTTTATCTCCGTTCCTTCTTCGTTGTCGGAAGCTGACGTATCGTGAAAAATCAGTTGGAACATATTGCCTCCAATCAACTCTATAAAAGAGCAATTGAAGTGCCGCCGTTAAGACGGCTTTACCGATCTTAGACAACTAATTTGGGCAGTATAGGCATAAACGATGGGGCAAATTACTACAAAGTCGTTATTTTTGAATTCGACGAGCGCAGCTGACTCGGATTTGGCGGGCCTGGTACCTGCACGCAACGACCTCCGTCGGCGCACGATGCGCGAACCGCCGCAGGCGGCGACGGTGAGCCTGGATGGCGTGTCGTGAAGTGCGGGTACCAAGACCGACGGAGCCGAGGCAGATGTGCTCAACGGATTCAAAAAAAAAGCCCACTTTTTTGAAGTGGGCTTTTTCGTTTCTCTTTTAAAGAACCAATTAGTTTCTTTCTGACAAAGGTACAACTTTACGTTGTTCAGCACCTACGTACTCAGAAAGAGGACGGATGATGCGGTTGTCAGCTGTTTGCTCCATGATGTGTGCAGACCAACCCGTTGTACGAGCCATAACGAAGATCGGAGTAAAGAAGTCGATCTCGAAGCCCATCATGTAGTATGCAGGACCTGCTGGGAAGTCCAAGTTCGGGTAGATTTTCTTTTTCTCTACCATAACTTTTTCCAGTGCAGTGTACATTTGCATCCATTTTTGTTCGCCAGTTACGTCAGCCATAACTTGAGCATACTTTTTCATAGTTGGTACGCGAGAATCGCCAGAGCGGTAAACGCGGTGACCGAAGCCCATTACTTTTTTCTTTTGTGCCAATGCATCGATCATCCACTGTTCTGCTTTTGCAGGATCAGCGATTTCTTTCATCATATGCATAACCATTTCATTCGCACCACCGTGCAAAGGACCTTTCAATGCACCGATACCTGCAACAGTTGCAGAGTAGATATCAGATTGAGTAGAAGTCACAACACGTGCTGTGAATGTAGAAGCGTTGAAGCTGTGTTCAGCGTAAAGGATCAAAGATACATCGAATGCTTTAACAACTTCTTTTTGAGGTACTTTACCAAAGCACATGTGGAAGAAGTTTTCTGCCATCGTCAAATCAGCTTTTGGAGGAATGAAGTCCAAACCTTTTTTGAAACGGTAGTCAGCAGCAACAGCCGTTGGGATTTTCGCCAACAACATCATTGCTTTGTCCAAGTTCGTCGCTGGAGATGAATCCCAGATACGAGGGTCTTCAGCACCCATGAAAGATACTGCCGTACGGATTGAATCCATCGGGTGACATTTTTGTGGAAGTGATTTGATCACGTTCAACAAAGTCGCAGTGATGTCGCGGTTTGCGCGTTCTTTTTTAGTGAAGTCAGCAAGTTGAGTTTTGTTTGGCAACTCGCCATTGTACATTAGGTACGCAACTTCTTCGAAAGAGCAGTTTTCAGCCAAGTCTTGAACTGGGTAACCGCGATAGATCAAAGAGTTTGTGTGTGGGTTTACTTTAGATACAGAAGACGTATCCATTACCACGCCATCAAGACCTTTTTTAACGTTCATTTTCTCTGGTTCTGGAACGTAATCTGGATTGATATATTCAGCCATTTTTCCTCCGATAATCCAAAAGGTACGCCGTACCTTTTGGGAATGCAGCGCATTAAGTTAAAGTAAAGTAATGGCTCGAGGCTAGACCTTGCCTCCCCCTCGGTCAAGAGGAGGAGGGGAGGAGGCAGTGTGGCAGGTGGGATTTTCGATGCGTTTGTTAGGGAAATGGCGAGTTAAACGGAAACTCTGACTGCAATTGAGGCAGTGTAACCGCCGGTTGACGAGTTTGAGGTGACGGTCAGCATTTCCGTGCTGGTGCCATCACTAAAGATCCCATCCGATGAATTATCCAACATTCCCGATGTTCCTTTGTAACCGTATGCTGTTTGGGCGGCGACGACTTTATTTATGTTCATCGGAAACGCGAACTGCGTAATCTTAATCGGCGAGGCATCATCAAGTCCCGCATACACTTCCGCGTGAATATGAATCGCGCGTCCTGTGTACCAACCCGGATAAATCGTGGTGAAGGTCACCTCACCATTCGAGTCGGTTTGTTGAATTCCGCGAAAATAAGATTCCGAACTTGGATGTGAGCCACCATTATTGGAAGCAGTATAGGCCGAATATTGACCCGTCGGCGTGCAATGCCAAATATAAATATAATAGTTTGGAATCGTCGCGCAGCTATTGCGCACGTTCTGTAAAGAAATATTTAAAGTCAGCGGAACTCCCGCAATGCTTTCCGCGATATCGCGACGGATGATGGGGGAGCCCGTGTAGACTTTATCCAAGCGAGTAGAAGTGCCATCGCCTGCGGTATTGCTCCCGTCAGCGGGAAAGGGGCCATTCGTTTCCGTCGCACTTTGCACACAGGAACCACCCGTGGCGCCACTGCCATCACTGGAATCTGTTCCATCCGATAAAGAAGTTACAGGGCTAAAACCAGTTTGACTGCATCCTGCAAGCAGTATCGTCGCTCCCGTGCCCAAGAGGGCAACAAGAAGTTGACGTCTTTGCATTCCATTAAGTTTTGGTGCGTTGTCGCACATACGAGTACCTCCGTACTTTAAATAGAATAGGGGATAAATGTTGAAAGACCATGGATTCATCCAAAACTGAGAATTCCAAATTTTAGACGGATAGATTCGAATCGTTCTATTATACAGAGCAATAAGACTGGGGCATATCCGTTCATGTAACGAACTAATTAACTTTAAAAAGGGAATTATACATGAACTCTATGAAAGCTCTTATCGCAGCAATGGTTTTGGCAGCAGCTCCAGTGGCAATGGCACGTGAGTGCACGGATGCTCAAGGTAACGATATTCTGAGCCAACCAGCTGTATTTCAAGAATTGATTTCAAAGGCTGCAAACTGCTATGAAGCAAAAGAATTAGCGGAAGCTTGCGCGTGGGGATCGAGCCTTGATGTCAGAACGGCAGCAAATGCTTATGCTGTATGTGAAGCGAACTTGGCTAAATTCAATCCGCCAAAAGCTGATACAGACTTGCTAAACACTATGGAAGCGCGCTGCCAAGCACATTTCGATGCAGAGGGTGGGACAATGGCACGTTCAGCAACTGCATACTGCCATTTGTCGGCAATTTCTTTCATCGTAAATCTTGTTTGGGAAAATGAAGTTTACTAATTGATAAAATAAAAAAGCCCGGTTTGTGACCGGGCTTTTTTTATTCTGTTACTTCTTTAAAGACCTTGATCACAACCCGGCGATTTTTCGAACGGTTTTCCAAATTTGGCGTTCCGTCCGTATTTTCATTCGGAACAATGGGTTTGGTATCACCCATCCCAATCATCGAAAGCTGCTTTCTTGCAAAACCATTGGTTTCAAACAGCTGTGCGATACGAGCGGCACGAAGTCCCGAAAGTTCCCAGTTACTAGCGATAATAGGGTGGGAGATCGGTGCACTGTCAGTATGACCTTCGATTTTGATATTATAGCCCTTGGCATCTTTTTGAATCGTTCCAGCCAATTTGTTGACGATGTTCACGGCCTCTTCCTTGACGTGGAAGTCACCACTTTCAAAGAAAAGTGTCCCTGTGAAAGTCATAGTCACACCATCGTAACCGGATTCAATTTGCACTTGTTTTTCCAGACCGTTGGCTTTCAAAGTTTTCTTCAAGGCGTTTTCCAAGTCCTTGTAGGGCTCTTCGTAATGGCCGCCGAATCTTTCGGTATTGGCTTTTTTAGCTTGCTCGAGCTTTGCGACGTCAGGTTTTGACATCGAGTACATCATCGCAAAGAACCCCATAAGCAACGTCATCAAGTCAGCGTAACTGACAATCCAAGGACCTTCGCCCTCTTCTTTTTTGATAACAGTCGGCGGTTGGGACTCATGATCATCGCTGAGTTCCGGATAGCGCTCGTGAAGAGATTTTGGCTCTTCCTTCGCTGGTACCGCTTTCAGGTTATTCTTACGCAAACCCATAATTAAGCCGCTTTCTTATTGGCAGATTCACCGCGTTCACTGGGAAGCAGGTAGCTCTTAATGCTTTCTTCAACTACGATCGGATGCTTTTTTTCGCGGATCAGTTTAAAGCCATCAATCACCATTTGACGGATGACTTGATCCATACGATTGGCCTTCGCTAAGTTTTCACCCAGTGGCAAAAAGATAAAGTTCGCTACTGCGATACCATACATTGTCGCCACCAGGGCGATCGCAAACGAAGGACCCATCTTTTGAGCGGCATCAGCGCCACCCATATTTGCCATCAAAGAGATGATACCGATAACTGCACCCAAAAGACCGAATGCAGGGGGGAACTTTGCCAAGGCTTTAAAGATCTCTGCGTCCTCTTCATGACGGTGAGCCATGTTGTGCGCACGCTTGTTCAGGATTTTATCCATTTGATCCGTGTCGATGGCACCTTCATTTAACATGCCGATCGCTTCTTTCAAAAACGGAGTTTTTAGGCTCGCATGTTTATCGCGAAGATAGTTGTCATTTTCACGGTAACCTTTTGCAAGATCGACCATTTCCACGATCGCGACATTGATATCGTCATTTTTACCCAGAGTTCTTTTAAAGAACACTTTGCCCAGTGCCAGGAGTTTTTTAGCAGAGAAGCTTAGTAGACTGGCTGCGATTGTACCACCGATAACGATGACAAAGGCGTGCGCATCCAAAAAGATCTTAGCTTTATCAGTCGATGTGACCATCGCTCCGATCATAACTGAAAAGGCCATCAAAAGACCTAATAGTGCTGATAAATTCATTGCCGTACTCCTTAATTAATTAAAGCTAAAATACAGGGAACCAACCAGGGACATCGACATGATCTGGCCCGTGCCGATTACGGTCGTTGCCATGATAAACTCGCCGCGAGCACCCATCTTGCCAGTCAGCTGCAAATCAGCACCGACGCGAGGGGAGAGGTAAAAGCCTGCCGCATTCGAGGTTTTTCCTTGTGCATCTGGGAGATTCGCAGATTGGGCGATTCCCACGCCGGTCCCCCAGAAATATCCAACGTCCCGGAACACGATTTCATTCGTATTCATTTTATCGGCGGTCAAATAAGGTGTTGGAACTGCATTCCAATACCACTGAAAATACAAACCAGAAAATGCATTCGAGGTTGCGGGAGGGCTCATAGACAGGGAACGTAAATGTTCAAAACCCAAGAGCAACTTTGAGTGATAGACATAGTCCACAGAAATCAGCATCGTCAAAGGACCTTCATCCTCAGAGATCTCATTGCTGGTTGTTGTCGACCCTAAGCCCAGACCGCCGGCCACACGGAATCCCGCATGAGCCGCTGGTGCGATAGCGAAAGTGATCAATAAAGAAAGGAGCAATGATCTAAGCGACATTTGCTTCTCCCATGTTACGATCAACATACAGACGCGCGATCGTGATATTCTCTGATTGGATAAGTTTCGCCCATTTCGCCTTCAAAGCTTTCACTTTTTGGTTTTGGACGTTCAAATCTATTTTCGCGCTCAATTTCAAATCGTCTGACAAGATGGTTTTCATCATCGGAGGACACTGAGCCAGGATTGCCTCTTGTGCTTGAGGGATCACACGGATCAAGTTCAGAACTTCTTCCGCCGTCGCAATTTGCGTCAAGCGACGGATATAGTCTGGTTTCCATTCGTCAACAAAGGCTAACGTCAGATAATTGTGTTTCAAGTTGCGGCCATCCATAGGAAGAGACGGTGAAACTTTACGCAAAGTCGTAATTTCGTCGACTGGAGTAAGAGTTTGGATCGCTTCCAAAGTTCTTGGGAACAAATTGACCAGACGAGTTTGTTCTTTGGATTGTTGCGACTCAACAACCACTTTCACACTCGTATCGTGATCCCAAAGTTTTTTAACTTCCACTTCAGCATTCAATAACATGCTACGGATCGTGTTCAACTTATTGAACTCATCCATACTGGTTAATAGATCTGATTGAGTTTCTTTAGGAAGATACATCATTGCCAAAGCGCGAGTATCATCCGGTTGGTGATCCAACAGGTCTTTGACGTCAGACGGGGATGCCTGGTTTAGGAAGTCGAATGGACGACGCAAGGATTGAATACCCAACGTGCGAACACTGATCAAATCCCAATAGATTCCCTTAAGCATTTTCAGCTTTTCAGGGTCATCCATCATACCGACACTGCGATAGGCCTCAGCCAGATGTTCTTCATAATTAGAAATCATGTCTTGTTCCAGTGGAATGCGCAAAGCTGCCATTGCACCAGTTTCTTTCATGATTTTTTCGCGTGCCGTGATCAAGCAGTCCACAAGCAAGGCTGTTTTTGCAAAGCCTTCTTCGTTCGCATCGATCCACACTTTGATCAATTCATTGGTTCTGGCACCGATTTCCATGCACACGAACGCAATTTTCTTGATCATCATATCAAGTTCTTCACTAGCCAAGCGACTCACGGGAGCAGGGAGAAGTTCTTGTTCTTCGCCACCACCCAAAGCTTCTGCACCGGAACCTTCAAGAGCCAATTCACCTTTTTGTTCAATCGTCAGAGGTTTTTGTGCGGAAGCGATTGAATTCATACCAGATCTTAGCAAAAGACCCATGATGAATAATGCCAACGCCAAAAGACCCGCAGCGATGACGGGTGCCCATTTACGTAGCATTTGTGCCCAAGTTTCTGGCGCGGCTTCGGGTTTACCAGTGACTGGATCTTTGGGCTTCTCAATTTTCGGATTGATTTTGCCAACCGTTGCTTTTGCAACTTTGCCATAGTCTTTCGTTAAACGGTCTTGCAACCATTTATTAAGTTCTTTGGCATAGGATTCAGGGTAGGCTTGAGTATCCAGGCCCACGAACACTTCTAACGAAGAAATCTGAAATTGCTTTTCTTCTTTAAGTTGTTCTTTTTTAAGCTTTAATTCTTCAATTTTCTTTTCATAGGAATCAACGACATTACGAACATCGATCGAGCCAATGTCCATACCTTCCGGAAGCTTGTCTGCTTCTGCTTCTTTTTCTTTTTTAGGAGGTTGAATAGGGCTCAATTGAGCACGAACAGCGACATTGAAAGTCTTTTTCTCCAGACGAGTAGAGATCAAGTCTTCCAGATTGCGGCGAACTTCATTTTCAATGTTATTTCGCTTAGTCACAACGTCAGAAGCCAGGTTTGTGGCCTGGGCGAGTGCGAATTGAGATGTAAACAAAACGAGCAGGAGAAGAATCAACCTCATTCGATGGTTCCTCCCTGGTCGCGCTGGATTTTCTCTAACATTTTGATCGCGTCACTGGAGCCAGGATCGATCTCTAAAGCCTTTTTATAAAGCTTACGAGCTTCGTCGATATTACTTTGCAAATAATAGATGCCTGCTTTCATGGTCATCGCTTGAGAATTTTGGCTGTCGATGGCCAAAACTTTGTCGACTTCTTGATGAGCAGCTTCAAACTGTCGAGTTTCTACGAATTTCTTAGCATTAAAAAAGTATTTCAGAATCTTCGTCGCCGTTGTTGAAGC
Organism: Bdellovibrio sp. KM01; assembly: GCF_013752535.1. Lineage (NCBI taxonomy): Bacteria > Pseudomonadati > Bdellovibrionota > Bdellovibrionia > Bdellovibrionales > Pseudobdellovibrionaceae > Bdellovibrio > Bdellovibrio sp. KM01. Next base: position 2,549,387 of record NZ_CP058348.1, on the reverse strand, counting down.
CTCATCTGAAGGTTTCAACTTTACTTTCACGATACGAGTCATTTCGCCCCAGCGATTGGACGGAAGCATGATTGTTTTTGCTTCGTGATCTTTCTTCTCAAAGGAGAATTCAACCCAGTTCGACGATTCAGGGCTTAGTTTTAATGTCTCAGCGATCTGCATTTCCGTCAACTCAAGGGGAGTGTCGCCAACTTTTACGCGATCGGCTTTGCCAGTTGCGGAGATGTACACGGCTGCAGTGGATGGCTCGCTTTGTACAACTAGTTTTGATGAGCATGCGCTCAACAACAAAGTTGTAATAAGAAGCTTCCAGTTCAATGCCATTGTTTCCTCCGAAAAAGTAAAATTCCTCTCAGGATCTATCGGCTTAACCGAGCTTTTACACAGTGGACCAAAGGAGAGATTGCTTTCAAATGTGAGCTATGGAACCAATCACTGACTCCAAAGTATTTTGAAATGAATTTGAGTTTATGGGAGTAGAATTGAGGCTCTATCTAACTTTCGTTTTTTCGCATAGCTAAAAATTCTTTCACGGCAAGGAGCGAGAAGACGCCGTAGCCAATGGAAAGCCAAATAATAAAGCTCATCGTCGTCTCGTCGTCGAGATCAACTTTTCTTTCTTCGGCTTTTTCTGCGGTTGCAGCTATTTCCTCGACCTCATCACTTGGAGGAGGTTCCAGTGGGCCTTGGTCCTGAGGAACTTCACTCTGCGCGGCCGAGAAAGATTCTTGGGGAGCTTCGGCCAGTTTAGCTTTTTGCTGGCGCTGCCTGCTGCGTTCGCCTTGATAAGAGATTTTTTCTTCGACACCGGTCAGTTTTAGGAGGCGGGAGCGATCGTTCACTTGAAGAACCGCAGACTCGTCGGCGCCGGAGGACATTTGTACCTGGCCCTCGTCCAAATGTATGGTGTTTAAATTATTTCGGCGGGTGATGCGAACCAGAGAGTCCTTGGTTATATACAGGTTCGTCTGTTGCATCAGATAAACGTGAACTTTACCGTTTGTGCCGGTAAAAATGTTGTCGTTATCGTGAATGAGGTCGTTTTCTTTTCCAGGTAACCAAAGCAGCTCTCCAGCCATTCGCACACGAACGTCACCGTCTAGGAATACGATTCTGCCAATGACGGGATACTTCTTGGTTTTATCTGGGTTGCTCTTTTGTTTTATTGGACTTGTATGAGTCGCAAAGTAATAGGCAATATAAAGGATCAGAAATCCTGAAAAGACACCATACAATTTGAGGATAAGTTCTGAGCGTTTATTGGTCACAGGTCAGATGATATTGCCTAACCCATAATATGTTGAGAAAATAATTTCGATGAGCTTTAGAATTAAACTTTTATTGGGGATGGTCCTTTTACCAACAATCTGTTTGTTGGTATTCTTAAGTCTATCAGTAGTCACCTTCGTCGATGATAAAAAAGCTTTCGTATATGAGTGGAATCAGCTTCAGGCGCGATACATTGCCAGTCAGATTGATTTAAATCTAATGCGTATGAAGAACGATCCTCAAGAGGCGTTGTTCGTCGCGCACGTGGACACGTCAATGAATAATGTCTTAGATGTGGCTGGTCGAGTACAAAAAGACGAGGCCGTCAGCATCATTAAAACCTATGCTGCAGCGATGTGTTCAGGCCTTCGCAGTATCACTTGGATCGAAATTGAAGGCCGCATGGTCTATACTTATTGCCATAAACTTAAAAACAGCTATGAGCTCTTTGCCTTCGATCGCAGTCGCCTTGAAACCTACTTTGCCGAGCGTGGAATCAGCGAAAACATCCTAGTGGGGTATGATGGCTACGTGATCGCAGGACCTCCGGGATTCCCTATTGGGCGCGAACTCACATCTATTGTCGGTAATGGTGTTAAAGAGATCTTTGATAACAGCTTTGAAAAAGGCCGGGTCGAGATCAAAGACAAGCGCGATGGTGAAACGTACCTTTTGAATTTCTACCGCATTCCCAATGAATCTTTATTGATTATCTCGATGACGGCGAGATCGGCGCCAGAGCGTGCGGCCTATTTCTTTGTATATCGTGGTGTTATTTTCGCCGCAGCCTTGATGTTGATCACGATTATGGCAGCGTTATTTGCTTCTGGCGCCTTGATCCGCAGTGTGGTGCGCTTGAGAAATGCTATGCAGAACTTCGGGGCAGGACAAATGGATGTGCATCTTGAAGTGGGCTCAAAAGATGAAGTCGGGCAGCTTGCGGGACTTTTCAATGATATGGTGACTCATATCAAGCAGCTGATGTCAGTGCACGAAGAAAAAGCGCGTATCGATGCCGAGATGGTCCTGGCTTCAGATCTGCAACGTAAATTCTTTCCGTTGGATATCTATTCAAACAGTCGCTACCAATTTGCAGGCTTTTACGAACCGGCAAGTCAATGTGGTGGGGACTGGTGGACCTATGTTGAAACGGAAGATCATTTTATTGTTTGTATTTGCGATGTGACGGGGCATGGCTTGCAATCCGCTCTTATTACTTCGGCTGCGTGTGCGGTGGTGGCAAGTTTTAAATCCAACTTGCAGGGGCCCGCTCAGTTAATGCAAGCCATGAATCGTGCGGTGTTTGAAACATCTCGCGGTGCTTTGAACATGACTTGCTTGATCGCGTCGTTCGATAAGCGTGATAACACCATGACTTATTGCAATGCCAGCCATGAGCCGACGTATTATTTTACTCCTCGAGATGGTATGAAACGTACCGATATAAATGTCTTTGAGGCGGTCAATGGGCCTCGCCTGGGTGAAAGCTTAGATGCGGAATTCACGGAAACGGCATTGTCGTTTGAAGCTGGCAGCGTCTTCTTGTTCTATTCCGACGGTCTTAAAGATATCGTTAATAGCGATAATAAGGCATTTGAGGAAAGACGGATTTTGAAAGTTCTGACCAAAGTGACGAACGACTCTTTTGCGGCTGATGCGATCTTGAACATGGCTAAGAAAGATACCAATGAGTGGCGTGGGCAGTCAGGTTTAATCGATGACTTATCTTACTTCATCGTCAAACACAATACTGACGGCCCTTCGCACTAGTTTTTAGGTGTTTCAGGAGTCAGCCAATTTGCTTCTGTATCTTTAAGAATCGGAATATGTTTAAACTGACCCGCAGGAAGAAAGTGACGCTCTTCCTGAGAGTCTTTGTTTTGAATCACCATGACTTGCGGGCCTGCGGTTTGGGGTGCATCCACCCATTTGATTTCGTCTTTAAAAAGTTCTGAAATGTTTATTTTGTTTCTGATCCCATTTGTAATCACGATGGATTTTGCCTGCATACGTTTCGCCAGCCAAGGAGGGGAGATCACTTCCACATTCCATTTTCCGAAAGGAATATTAGGTAAAGCGGTCGCCTTATTGTCCAGACGGGCAATGGTTTCGATCGGTTTGATATCGCCATGTATTTCCTTGGTGGAGTTTTCTGGCGTCCACTGAAGTGTCAGTGCCATTTCATTCATATCAACTTCACCGACGGTCGTTTTCATCAGTTGCGCCCAGGGAATTTTTGTCAAAGTTCCTGGGAGTAGTTTGAACGTAATTTCTGTCCCATTGGCGGCATCTTCAAAGCGAATTTTGTATTCACCAGAAGGGACGGTGACTGCAAAGGGACCTTCCCAGGACTGATTGAATTTGTCATTTTGAATCGAGAAATGTGCCTCTTCCGGTGCCCCCGTGATTTCCAAAGACGCCGGAGGCGTTGGCGGCTTCACATCTTGTGGATTTGTGCTCGATTTCGGAGCATTTTTGCCTTGGCCTCTTAATTTGAATATTTTGATCTGAGTGCCGCCTGTGCGCATCGAGTCTTTGATTTCAGTATCAATGTCCTTATTTAAGGATTGGGCCACTTTTAGTTGATTTAAAAGGTCTTCCTTGGAGTCGATATCGGAGAAGTGGATGGTGAAGTTGTTCAGCTTCAGGTCCTTAAAGCACTGCATTTGGCTTTTGTCTTCTTTAAGGTCCAGGCCCACCATGAAGATCTCATAGGGCTTGTCTGTTTTTACTTTCTTATCTGCTTCTTTTAAAAACTCACAAGGGTTCTCGCCACAAGTATCAGAACCGTCGGTGATAACTACGGCTTTAGTCCCAGGATATTTTTGCAAGCGACTGACTAACGTTCTGAATCCTTGAGTCAGCGGCGTCTTACCGAAAGCACCTGGCTTCATTTCCATGACTTGTTTTTGTAAGGTCGGATTTTTTCCGTTCATCAAACGCACGTCTTTACATTCTTTTTCTGGCTTGGTTCCAAACACAATGGCTTCAGAGCTGCCTTGCGTGGGAGCCGTTGAAAGAAGGGCATGTACTTGCTTTTGAACGATCTGAATCTTGGGAGTCTTATTCAGCGGCTGCTCCATTGAGCCGGAGTAGTCGAGCATTAAAATGAATGAAAGAGCCGCTTGAGTAACCATTAGTATAGATCCTCACCAATACGAATCGAGAAGTAAGCTCCAAAGTCTGTGCGGTTCATTGTGCTGGTCTCTGATAGTAGAATGTTGTTTGCAAGAGCGGCTTCCTGTTGGTCAAGAAGCACCATTCCACCCCCGCAGACTCCGAATGTAATGTCATACAAACTGATATCTTGAGTGCACTTCTGAACTTTCAGACGATACCAATTCAAAGTAAAAGGGTCTTGTCGGAACTGCTGTTGCTCGGAGATTTTGGACATGAAAGCTGTGTCCAGATTGAGCATCCAGTGATCCCACTTGGCTGCGACACCGATCAAATAAGATTGCCTGTCGAATGAAAAGTGCTGCAAAGAATTGATCGACGTTGTCCAGGCCTCGGTGTCGTAACTCATACTGGGACCGATTTTGAAGTTTGGATAAGTTAGCCATGCACGGTAACCAAAACCTAAGGACGTATTGGTGACCGACAAATTGACGTCCTTTGATTTATAGCCAGGAGAGGAGGCATAGTTTCCAAAAATCTCGTGTTGAATCCACAAGGAATAGAGTTTGGTTGGCTGACCTTTCATGAATTGGAGTTGGACGAAAGGCATGTACTGCACACCTTCGGATGACAGGTCGTTTTGCAGCTGGGTATTGCCAGTCCAGGAGCTTTGTGAAAAAAGCAATCCACCTGATACTGCATAGCCCCAGTTGAAATTGTAGGTGGCATACTTGGGAGGCTTAGTTTCAGATTTGATTTCATCTTTGTTTGAAGCCTGAAGCTTGCGATTGATAAACGGCAAGACGGGATTTTTAGAAATCAATAGGGGATAAAGAGGGTCTGATTGCGCGACTGTTTTGGTGTGAGCCCAGTCGGAATCCCTTTTTCCCAACGGAGGATTCCAAGATTTCTCTTCGCGAACTGATATGAACTCACAATAGGGATTACAAATGTAAAGGATCCCTTTCCAGTCTTTACCCAGCCTTTGCTCGGTTTCTTCATCTGTTAATTTTGGTTTTTCATTCGACGTAGGAGCGGTCGTTTGCTGGGCGAATGAATCCCAGCAGATGAAAAACGTCAAAAAGAAAGTTAAAGCCCATATCATGATGAAACTATAGATTCGTCTAATCCAATTGGGTAGACCAGTAGTGAAAACTTACTTCATGAGGTCAACAGAATTCAGTTTTTTCTTAAAGAACCGGTAAATGGGAACCGAAAAGATAATATGCGCGCGTATTTGCTAACAATTCTATCGATGTGTCTCATTCAGGGATGCTCAAAAAGTGAACTGAGTAGTTCGGGAACACAGAACTCATTGTCGAGTTCTGAGTACTATGTTTCGGGAACTGCCAACACGCGCGTATTTTATAATGCTCCAACGGATGCCTATGGTTTGGGGACTTTCGTCACCGAGTTAGGTGCTGAAAATGGAAGCCTGGTGATTCCCTCGACATTGACGAAAGGTGATTACGGCGTGCGCACAGATCCAGCGGTTCCTCAACCATTGGATCTGACCGTGAAAGTGTATCGTGAGTCCCATCCATCTGGCGATTTTATCTTTGAAGCACCCTTGCTATCGTCACAGGTGACTGTGACCAATGTAACTACGGCGGTGTTTTGGTTGTTAAAGTGGGGATTTAATATTCCTAACATCAAAGTTTCTCAGAATACCTTCAATTCCATCGCAAGTAGCGTGGAGTTGGTTTGTCAAAACTGCCGCAGTCAAACGAACTCTCAAGTTCTTACATTCTTGCTCAGCCGTAACGACATCATTGCTAGAATCGCCAACACTCTGGCGACCGAAAATCCTTCCCTCAGCATTTCTTATAACTGGGCTCCTGCTGTTCTTTACTATGTATGGAGCAGCCCGGTTTTAACGACGAGTGGTTACGGTGCAAAATCTTCGAAACAGTTAGAAACAATTTCCGCGGACGTTGTGGCTGTCAACCCCTTGAATTCGACGGCGCGCATACAGCCGACTTCCTGGTTGTTGACAAGAAATGACAGTTCCACTGAAACGGTGACTGGCTCGCCATTGATTTATACGTTCACGAATGAAGACCAAGAGTCTGTCGATTTCAATCCGACGTTTGCAGACAGTGCAGATCTAAGTTCCAGAATCAAAATTCATTATGAAGTCGCGCGCGCAAATCGTGACCCAGTTTGTAATGAACCGATTCAGTTGACGATGAAAGCTAATCGCATTAACTCCTTTAGTCTGACGGCATATTGCCGTGACCTGGATAATCCAGTTGCGACTCCGAATTTGGGAGTTACGTATTCTCTGGTGTCGGGCCCTTCAGGTATGACTATCAATTCTTCAGGGGTTTTACGTTGGTCACCGACGAATGCTCTTGCTGGTAATACGTATAACTTTGAAGTTCTGGTGACGACGATGACGTCGGCCACTCACGTAGCCAAAGGAACGATCACGGTGAACTCTGTGCAGATTCCTGTATTTGCTTCGACAATTACGGGCGCATTTACAGAGGGGATTTCTTCCGACATCAACATCCCTGTCACAAATCCAGAAGGGGACCCATTGATTCTGTCGGTGGTTGGAGTCACGACAATCAAAAATGGAACGCCAAGTGGTGCTGGAAATTTAACAAACTATACATCTGATTTTACGAATCCTATTGCGCCTAATTTCGTATGGAGCTTTATCCCGAGCTATCTGCAGATGATTGGTAGTGATGGTTCGTTCTCGGTTACATTTAGATTGAAATACAATACATCAGCAGATTCAAATCTGGATGGAACCATGATTTTGGCGACCCAAACGGTCGTATTTAACTTAACCAATACAGATGACCCGCCAGTTTGGGATGTGAATGCCCAAGGTGGCAGTTTTATCGAAGGAACTACATTCTCGGTTTCTTTAGGCGTGGCGCGCGATCCGAATCCTAATCCAACCGCGATGAGCTTTGCATTGCAGTCAAGTGACGGTTCATGTGACTGGAGCGGTACAACGACAATTTCATTTAATAGTTCAACCGGGGAAGTGCGTTTGGACGGATATCCAGCCTTTGACTCGGAAAATACTTGTTCCTTCCAAGTTGTGGCGACAGATCAAAACTTGATGGCGACAAAATCACAGGTTTTCTATTTTGATACCGTTAATACAAATCGCCCTATTACAGAGATCACATCTCCGAACGTCGATGAAATTGACGGTACGGAAAATCAAACGATGTCGATTCCTGTGGCGGAAATGTTCAGTGATCCTGACTTGGATATACAAGACTCCAGAGAGGACATCACTTGGACCTGTATGGTGAATACAACGGGCTTGGGATCACCATATACGGATACTTGTCTTAGTATGAATATCAAATTCAAGTTGTCCTCGGGAGCTTTGACGGGGGCTTGGAATCCTGATTTCGGTACCGCAGGAACCTATTATGTTCAGTTAACGGCAACGGATGTGGGCGGAGTTTCAGCGTCTCATAAATTCAAAATGGTGATCGCCCCAAGTCCGGCTCCTATGGTTGTGACTGTGCAACAAGGTGGTATGGATACAACTATGGTGACGACATCTGAAGGAGTGACGACGCCAATCACGCTTCATGCTGTCGCGAAAACTCAGGACGCGCAAAATATTTATTCTTATATCGTTTCTGGTCCAACTTGTTATGTGACGATCGGTGGAGGTTCTTGCCGCGCAGCCATGATTAAGGCGCCTTCCACGGTGGAAGGTTCGGGTGATCAGGACTTCATCTATAATATTGTTACGAATTTTACGGACGGAGACAATCCTTTACCTGGGACCAGCAAAACCTACATTTTGAATTTCACGGTGACCAAAACAGACGATCCGACTATATATAGTCAGGTTGCAGTGACGGTCCAGGTGGATAACACGAATCGGGCTCCAACGAGCATTGGCCTGACTTCGGGAAGCAACGGATGTACGGGAAGTACTGCGAACTCATTAACGACGGCCTTCACTATTTGTATCAATTTGGCACAGAATTCTAAGTCAGGAAATTCGTGGCAGAAATCCTATACGAATACACTTTCTTATGTAGATGCCGACGGTACAAATGATTCCTATTCGTTGGGATTCACGACGACATCAGCTCCAGGAAGTATTAATACCACGTCGAACGTCTGGACTATCAAGCTTCCCTCATGTCTTAACGCAGGCACCGGAACAGTCTCGCGAACCTACTATTTGAAAGTTCAAGATGGTCGTGGTGGAACATATCAACGTGAGATCATCATGAAGTTCCAAAATGCAGCAGCTGCTTCGAGTTGCTTATAACTTTTGCTTGTCTCTTCCAGAGAAACATTGACCTCATTTTTGTTTAAAATCGTTTTAAAGCTCAAAAAGTACTCAAGAAATGCCGATAAGTCCTTGTGAATTCTTTTTAACACGGATGATTTTTGCCAGCTTGGAGTGCTATGAAATCTCAATACAATATGTTTAGGATTGTTGCGATTTCGTTCTTGGTAACGGTTTCGGTTTTTATTTCCGGTTGTCTTAAGGAACGCGAGAGCACGGGGACTGCAGCATCAACAAGTGCATGGTTTGCGGGTGCAACTTCCGCAAAAAACTTAGGTGGTTATCCATCGGCAGTGAAGGTTTCCTGGGCTCGCGCAGATCGTTCGACTCTGGGTTATAATATTTATTCTCTTCGTGCGAATTCTTCTACGGGAGCCAACGAGTGGACACTGGTGGGCGCAGTCGATGCAGACCAGACTTCCTATACAGATTCAGACAGTTTATCCGAAGGACAGGTTTACACTTACAAAGTTCAAGCTATCGATGCAACCTCGGGCGCTGAAGACGGGAATACCAAGCAAGTTTCCACTGTGACCTTCTATGGTATCGCAGGAGTGACGATCACGGGTAAGACGACGGCGACTGTTTCCTTGAACGGTAGCACGGGTGCGTTTGATTCCATTCATATTTATGCCCAACCAAAAAATGGCAATGGCACAGCGACCTTGGTGGCGACTGCTAACGGCAATATCGAAAACATCGACATCACCGGTTTGCGCTCGGGTGTGAACTATAAATTTTCGGCAAGAGCTTACATGAGTTACTTGGCAGCAGAAGATGGCAATGAATCCTTCGTGCTGGGTCAAACGTATTCAGATAGTTTCGGTAGCGGTAAAACAAGTGATACGACTTATTACTATCGCGGGGTTTTGAATTTCCGTGGATTTGGTCTTGCACCGAACGCAACAAGCGGTCCTACGGGCCGCCAGTTTAGCATGACGTGGTTGCCATTCAGTAACGCAACAGGCGCTACTAAGTATAAAATTGTGCGCTCAACAACGACGTCCATTGATATGACGGCGACGACGGCCTGCACTTCTACGACGACTTCCTCTTGTAAGGTTTGTGAAGTGACAGGTTCTCCGTACTGCGAAGATACGAACTTAGCAGCACCTCCTCAAACTTATTACTATGCGATTTCTGTTATCAAAACCGATTCCTCAGGAGCGACATATGCTGAGGAATTGCCGTGCCAAAACTCGACTGATTGTTCAAACATGGCTCTTTATACAGTGAAAGCTCACGTGCCTCCAGATTACATGGTGTTGGTGCAACGTGATGCTGCCAATTATGAAATGTGCATGAACATCAACGCATCCAGTGACCCACGCCGCAATCAGCGTTGCGTGTACTATGGACTGGGGGCAGTTCCAGCAACGACGGGTCCGTCAAAACCCGCTAAGACGTATGACAGTGGTTACTATGACTTTGGCTATAATGTCATGATTGACCGTTACCGTGTTGCGTGTAATTGGACTAAGACATCAGCGACGTGTGGGCCGAATGGGTGCGTAGACGTTTTGAATTCAGTAGACAACTCAGTAACACCTCCGAGTAATTCTGTCGGAAGCAACGGGAACATCTTCTATGGTCATCACAAAGGATGGTGGCTTCAGGATTCTTGTTACGTAAAATCCGGTGGTGCTTGGGTTGGCTTAAGCAGTACGACGTCTTTAACTGATGCAGAAATCTCTTCTGCAATCACGAATGACCCAGGCCCTACGAATGCTAAACACAGACCGCCGGTTTCTGTATTTACTCAGTCCGCTGGAAGCAAAATGTGCAATGTTCAATCTACCGCGTATGGCACGAAACGTTTGATGCGCCGTCGTGAGTATTTGGTGGCATCACCGTTGCCATATATTCCAGGTGAAGCGGGTTATATGAGTTCTTTGATGGCGGGGGCTGCGCCTAAAAATAACCTTTGTGATCCAGACTCCTATACTCCGGTGACTCGTGCGACGACTATCACAGAGTGGTTGGCTGGAACGAATTCCTATATTTCAATGAATGTCGGCGGAAACTCATTGAACGCTTGGGACAATTACGCGAACTTAAAGCCATTTATTGGTAGCACGGCGACTAAAGAGTGCGTGTCAAGATTCGGCATTCAGGATCCATTGGGTGTAGGAACCGTATTCTCGGATACATTTGTTAGAACAAGTGGCAGTTCGACTCCGATTACGATTCAGGCAACCACATCGACGTTGGATGCCGGAAACTCAGATCACGGCTCCTTCCATTTTAATGGGACACTAGGTCCTTATTTCTATACGACGAACAGTGCTGGCTGGTATGCTTACTTCGGTTATGCAACATGGGGTATTCCTTGCGGAGGTACTGCTGCGACGGGGTACTTCATTCCGGCAATGGGACTTCCGGTTTGCGCTTGGACACTCAGCTCAACCCAAAACATGAGAAAAATGTCTGAGTATCAGTTGACGGGTCAGATGGGGACTTATCCTGTAAACGGTACCGGGGATTCTATCCAGTATAACGTTCATATGATCGCTACCACTTATTCAACGCATTCGGGATTGAATTCCCGTTATTCGACATTCTGGGCTGGCTCAACGACTCGCAGTTACTACAGTAACTTGTTCTGTGCAGTGGAGGCTGAATAGATGAAAACATCTAAGCTTTCTTCTCTGTTGGTCATTTCGTCGATGTTGATGTTGGCGGGTTGTTTTGACAGTTTGAGTTCATCAAACAGAGTGGCTTCCTCAACCTCTACGACGAGTGCGATTACGAGTGCTCAGTTCACGGGTGTAAGCACGGCCGTCAACAAAGTGACGGGGATCTTGATTTCTTGGCCTGGCGTTACTGATGTGAGTTTAGTAAAAGCATACCGTGTGTATCGTGTGTCCGGTTCTAAAAAGACTTTGCTTACCACTCTAGCTCCGTCACTGAATTCCTTCATGGATGGTACCGTGACTTGGGGTTCAATATATGCTTATCAGGTTAATGCTGTCGACCAAAACGGAATCGAAGATAGCAATACTAAAACTGTCAAGGCGGTGTCTTGGTCGGGAATTAGTTCAGTACAAGCTTCTTCCCGTACTTCTTTAGTAGTGTCTTTCGCAAATCTGGCGACGGTTATCGATGAAATTCGTATCTATGCGCAATTGGGAGTGGGTGGGAATAAAACTCTTGTCGCCACTATTAGCGGGTCCGATACAAGCGTCGAAGTGACAGGGCTTCGTACTGGGTATAATTATATTATTAGTGCTCAGGGATATATATCTTCACTGGGTAAAGAAGATGGCAATGATGTGACCTTCAAAGTTCCTACCATGACCGTCGGCTATGACAATGATGGATCAGATTCTTCTCAATGGAGAAACGTCATGTCGGTTCGCGCATTTGGTGAAGCTCCTGCGGCTCCGGTGCATCCATCGGGCAGCAACCAGTCGCCTTCGGCTCGCACTGTTGAGCTGACCTTTAATGCATTCAGTTCACAAGGAACCGCTGCAAAATATGTCGTGGTAAGAACGGTTGACGGTAAAACATTAGATAGTTCTGTCACTGCGGCTTGTACCGACACCTCCCAATCAAGCTGTGTTGTTTGCAGCATGGTGACGCCAACAAATGGTGTTGTTTATTGTCGTGATACGAACGTGGCCGCGTCTCCGGCTCGCTATAGATATTCTATGGCTTTGTCACACACGGATACTGCAACGAACGAAACGTGGGTTGAACCATTACCATCGAACTTGGATCAATTGGAAAGCTATTCCGTGCTGGTTCCAATTCCGCCCAAGAACATGGTCCTGGTTCAGCGCGATGCTGCGAACTATGAGATGTGTATTCAAATGAATAAAACATCTGATCCCGTGAACAACAACCGCTGCGTGTATTCTGGTATTGGCGGTCAGCCTTACAGTTCGGGTCATAACAAGTCTCCTTTGAATTTGCCAACGGGTTACTATGACTTTGGTTACAACCTTTTCGTTGATCGTTGGGAGACTGCTTGTAATTGGACGATGGCTTCTCAAGGTGGTAAGTGTGGTCCGAACCATACTGACGGTGACTGTATTGGCTATGGGGCTAACCTAACAACAAAGGCCCCTCAACCGGATATTGGTAAAGTCGGTGACGTCTATTACTATTTGGGCACAAGTTCAAATGGTAACAATGAATGTTTTATCGCTGAGTCAGCGGACGGCAGCGGAAATATCAATTGGATGAGAGCCTCTGATGTTTACACCTCGGTTAGTGGGGTGACATTGGCAAACAAAATGTTGACCAACGATCCAGGCTATTATGACACGAACGGAAATCTGGATCGCTCCTTGCCAGGTAAGCGCGGGAAGATTTCATATAAATTGAATCAAATTTCTGCAGCTTATATGTGCTCCGCGAACACGGATGCCTATTACGGAACGAAGCGATTGGTTCGTCAGAGAGAAAACGTGGTTATTGCCGCGCCAGCACTGCTTTCGGGGGAGCCGTATGCGCACTCTAGCTATGCAACTTTCTATGCCAATTACTTCCAGGGAAATCAGAATCACGGAACCTATGCGGGTTGTGATGCCGCATCAGCAGTTGATACCTTACCCACAACTTTTGCTGACATGTTAAACTTGTCGGGTACGTATAAGGAAATGATTCGTTTTACAGATGGTTCTGGTGGTACAAGTTATGGCTTTAGGACGTACATGCCGGGAGCTCTTGCAACCATCGATTGCGTTTCCCGATATGGTGTTCAGGACTTCAATACGCGAAGATTTACCAGCGATATCATTTCATATAGTACCTCAACGCAGCTTACGACGGGTTTGATGTCGCCTTATGACAACGGTAACAGAGATTTCCTTTCTGATATTACAGGTGGTCAAACAGGTTATGTGATCGACGTGACCAAGTACACATCTGGCGGTATCTCTTATAATTCAACAAACTTAACGGCCTTGATTCCAGCACTGGGGTTACCAATTGTGACTGCGAATCCTTCATCTGAATATTTGGCGAAGGCGTTGATAATTCAACCGTATAACTTCGGTCAAACAGGACCGGTATCAGGATCTGGTTCAGGAACTAAAATGTTCTTGTCGAGTGGTCGCTGGAATGCTCGTTATGACTTTGCCGTCAGCAATGACACAGTTCAGGGCGAACTTCGTTGCGTTCTGCCTGCAGAATAATAAAAAAAGCCCGGTTGCATCCGGGCTTTTTTGTTTCAATTTTCAATCTATATTAAAATCTAAACTGCATCTCGATACCCCAAACATTGCCACGCTCGATTTCGGCGTTGGTTGTTGGAGCTTTGCGTACCGTCAGGTGAGCTCGTGCATCTTGAACCACATCTGTTCCAATAAGGTCATTGATCTTATCAGCCACCACACCCATAGGATTCATCACGATCATCGCAAAAGCACCCAAGCGTTTGGAACCCAAAAGCTCGCCGTTGTTGGCTTTGATTTTTAGCTCTGCACGATAAAAGATCTCACCCAGGATAGAGCCCACGATCGGTGTTGCGAACAAGTCTTGAATCGATGGTTGTTCAGCAAAAGCCTCCACACCAAACTCCCAGAAGAACGTCGACATCAGAACCGAATAACCGAAGGATTGCATCATGCTTAAACCCTCATTACGTGCCACTTGGTAGTAGGCAGCACCAGAGTAAGGGTGCCCGATGTAATTGATCATCCAGTCGTCTTTATCCATGTGGGGGCCCGCTTTAACGTTCTCTTCCCAATTCTTAGGAAGGTTCTTCATTTTAGACTTGTCCCATTTTGAGACACTCTCAGGCATCAAGTACAAAACACCGGCAACACCCAATGCTGCCAAAGCCACGTTACGAGTGGAAGTGATGATGTTCTTGTCTGTTGAAGTGTACTTGCTAATGTTCAGTTCACGTTGCCATTGAACTTCGTTGGACTGGCTTAGAACCGTGACTGTTGCGATAGGCTTTTGATTGTCCTGAATGCAAAGGCCGCTGACATCGTTCATCGCTTTTAAAGTTTTATTGGCTTGCAGCTCTTTTTGAATCGCCAGACATGCTTCCTGGTCACGGGTGTCGATACTGATAACCTGACCTTTAAGCATCATGCGCTTTTGATCGTCCTGCATTTTCGCGCGAGTCACACGCTCGATGTCTTCTTGGTTGTAGTGTTTGCGACGGTTCATCAGGTCTTCAACAGAGTTTTTCTGAGCGTTTCCTTGGGTCACATAATCGAGGGAGCTTTTGTTCCAATCGATAGAGGAAGAGGCTGCTGTAGATGTCTGAGTTTTAGGCAAAGACGCAAAATTGCCAGCCATCGCCGCGCTAACCTGAAGTGCCGCCACCCCAAATGTAATATATCGAAGAACAGCCTTCATTTCGTAGACTCCTTTGAAAATTTGATTCCGAAGACAGCAACATTGCAAGATCGTGACCTTAGCATTCTTAAGGAGTCATAGAGTTCAGATTCCAGTGACAATCGTTGGCTGGTGCAAAGCCCATGAACATCCAACGACGACTATATATAAGGAAGGGGGCGGCGTAAAACCTGCACTAAATGAATAAGATCATTCCTTATTTTTCGTTTTTGCTGAAAGTGTGTATATGTTGAATAAGTTTTTGAAAACCACTTTAATTGTGATCTTAATGTCACTGGGGCTGTCGGCGAATGCCGCACCCAAGGACACAGGTCTTTATCTTTCTTTCGAGCAAAGACTTGCAGTGACTTATGCCCTGATGGCTTCCGGTGAAACGACCGAGCAACAGGAAAAAACCCTGGATCGCGGAATTAAATACTTTCAAGCAGTTTCCCAAAAACCTGTTCAGGAGATCGAAGTTAAAAGCTTTAATGAATTCTTAGCGGCCTTCCGGGGACAGTGGCCAGATACACAAAGTGTGAACCTGGATTTGGATTTGATTGAAAAAGATGGTCCTCGTCCGATGCATATCTTTCGAGCGACAAGTTACCGCGTGCAAAGACAAATCGATGACTATATCGATTGGCAGCTTGATCAATTGAAATCTATCGCTGAAAAGGCCGCGGGTGGCAAAGAAGCCCTGGTAAGTCCTTTGATCATGTCTCGCGCGATGGCGATGCTTAATAAAAGCAGTGAGGGCCACAAGGCTTTGAAGCATATGTTTTTGCAAAACAGCGATAAGCTTTTTCAAGGGCATTTGAAAGAGTTTGATCGTATCGGTGAAAAAATCGCGACGTCAGGGCTGGCATCCACGCAAGATCCGGCAGTAAAAATCGTTATGCAGACGATGCTCTCTGAATACTTCGCAAGACTTTCTTTGAATTCCAAGAAACTTATCGTGTCATCGTTCCTTGGTGGAGATCTGCGCGTCGGTGATATGCAGAAATTCGAGGTCATGGTTCAAAATTCTGGCCCTCAGTTACAAAAACTTTTGCAAATCGTGGCGCGCCAGGGGGATCTCAGCCCCGAGATGACAACCGTGTTTAAGCGGCTGGAAGACGCCGTTCGCCCAGTTCCTTACCGTCAGGTTGAAGAGCTGTTAAAAGCGGAAAGACAGAATTACGAATTCGTCTATTTTGAGCAAAAAGCCCTAGGTGTCGGAACAATGGCGCAGGTTCACCGTGCAAAGATTCTCTTCAATGGTCGTCGTCAAGATGTTGTCGTTCGCTTTATTAAACCCGATATCGAAATGCGTGTGCAAGAAGACTCACGCATCCTTAAAGAAGTAGCGGAAATTTTGGATGCGAATCCTGAATTGATCAAGTCAGGTATGCCAAAGATTTCGCCTTTGGTTTCCGATGTGACTGCGACGGTGACGGCAGAACTTAGTCAGGAAGACACCGTGGCCCGTCAAAAGTTTGCAGCCACTCGTTATAACCAGGAAGTTTTCATGGAAACTCCTGATCATAAAAACGTTATCGAATTTCACGTCCCCGAAATCTATCCACCCGTGGGCTCTAAAACGAAACTCATGGTTCAGGAAATGGTCTTAGGTCAAAAGCTTGATAAAGAAGCTAAGCAGTGGAATGACGTTGCACCTCAACTTAAGCAAGGTGTTGTTGAAGCGCTGGTTCGTTTGTGGGGGACCGAAACTCTGTTCGGTGAAGGCTTTTATCACTCCGATCTTCATCAGGGAAACTTCCTGGTGCAATTTGGTGATGAAAAGATTCGCGTAAACTTACTTGATTTCGGCATGGGTGGAAAAATCACTCGGGAGTTACAAGAAAATCTTCTATTGCTTGAGACAGCATTGACATTAAGAGACGCGAAATTGATTGGGCAAACTTTGTGGGATATCAGTAGTAAATCTGCAAACGCTGTGACAGAAGCTAAGTTTAAATCCTTGGTTTCAGCAAAAGTAAAACTTGGTTTTAAAACTAAGGAAGATGCTTCCGCAGATGAGTGGACGAAGTGGGCGCTTAATAATGGCCTACGTTTGCCGTATGACTTTATTAATATAAATCGTGGTTTGACGATTCTAAAAAAGCTATTGGAAGATAGTGGCAGTAAGAAAGATTTAACTCAAATCATGTCCAAAGTGGCAATACAAAGACCGCGTCAGACTATAAGCACTCTGGTGGGTAAGGATCGTCTTTCTACTTTGGAGCTTATTGAATCGGGACGCCGTGCTTTCTTGAGTAGGCCTCTCCCTCCTGCGCCGAAGCCTTCGGTGAAAATGTCCTGTTCCCAAGTATTCAACTAAATGTAACCGATAGTGTCTTTTGGTGGCGCTGTCGAAATTTTGGATATCGTATCTCTTCTATATTGCTTGTTATTACGGCAGACCTCTTGCAATTCTGAGGGAGTCATAGGTTTAAACAGTAAATCATATAGGAGAATTTATGAAATCAGTGAAGTGTGCATTGGTTGCAGGCCTTGTGCTGGCAACGACAGTGGCGAATGCGACGACAATCGCGGCGCAATCTTTAAAATGCGGTGGTTTGATCGCCGTTGATATTCAAAGCAGCAATTCCGGTGTTTTGTCTGTCACACGCGTGGGCCGCAATTCAACGTGCGAAAACGTTAAAGTTTCATCTTTGGGCGTTAATAAACGTATCCCCAATGAAGGCTTGAATATCCGTATCAACCCTAAAGCCCTTGGTAAACAAGTGGCGATCATCGTTGATGGCACAACTGATTCAGAGGTTGTGGTTTTGAACGTGGATGCTTCTGCGGTTGCAAGTGCTGCTGCGAGCGAAAGAAAAGCCGCTGAAGATAAAGCGACAGCCGTAGCTGTTGGTGGTGCGGTGGCTGTCGGTGCCGCCGCCATTACAGCAGGCGCCGTTGAAGAGGGCGAAAGATAAGCATGAAGGGAGTGCGAATCCTCCTTTTGTTGGTGGTGATGATTTCGGGGTCGCTTTCTGCGGCTTCGATTTCATTGCGTGACCTGGATAAAATGGAAGATGTCGCACTCGCGGATCGTTTACAGCGCACGTTAATCATTCAGTATCAGCTTATTGCGGCTTGTGAGAAACAAAGCAGTCTTTCTGCTCAATTCTTGTGGCAAACCTATCCTCTTTTACAATCTGACTTGGTGGAGTCCGCAACGGATCAGGAGCGCCGTGATGGTATTATTAAGCTCATCTCCGCTATTCAGCAGTCCCGCTCTGTTCCCGTAGCTTGTTTAAAAGCGATTCCTTCGCAAAAAGTTTCATCTGTGAGAAAGCTTCTTTTGGTGCCGCCCTCATTGAATGGAGACACTCTGCGCTTTTACAAAGAGCTCAGTCCCGCATGTTTTCCGGTGGCCAGTAAAGGTTCATTTCAGGAAAAAGAAAACAACGCCTGTTTCGCAGGTGATCGCATGATTATGAAAGATCTTGAACAGCAATCTCTGTCAGTTCACGCTGATACTTTGAAATTTGCCAATGAACTTTTTCTTACCGCCAACACAGCGAAATCTCAAGATTCGATCGATCTTTTCAATGTTTATTTAAAAGTAGCCCGCCCTGATGTGAAAAAGATGTTCACACTGCTGGCGGCATTCTCGACCAGTGGTAATTCGGGTTTAACCGGTTGGCTTCAAGGTGTTGAAGACGCTGCTTTAGTTAAAGACCTCAACGACAGAGCCTTGTCGGCGACGGAAGTTTACAGCAACTTTAAGTTTTTGCAGGCCGCGAAAATGAGTTATCAGGTTTTCCGCCAAATTTCTGACGAGAAAAAACTAAAACTCACTCTTTTCGGGAATTCATTTGATAAATGGAACCGCCATAACGTGATTGCTGCTTATTTGGGGTGCAGAGAGCAGGGGGCTGAGGAACAGGTTGTTGCGAACGTCTCCCGCATCGGTCTCGGCTACGAGTCCAAGGATTTTATTGCACATTTACGACAGGGGATCTCCTGGAACTCTTCTGTGGCTAATTTCAAACAAGACACACAACGCTATCGTGACGGAGCATTGCTCGGATATCAGGCTTGCCATTAGAAGCACCGCATTTCTGGGGCTGGACTTGACAGTCTGGGGGGCGGGGAGTGTACTTAATGGATTATGAATAAGCCCAATAATTCCAATAATAAAGCCGCTCCAAAGACCCACGAAAAAGCACCTGCCGAAGGCGCTAATTTTCTAAAACAAATCATCGAGAAAGATCTTGAATCAGGCAAGGTGAAAGAAGTGGTGACTCGCTTTCCACCGGAACCAAATGGTTACCTTCATTTGGGTCATGCGAAATCGATTTGTTTGAACTTTGGATTGGCTCAGGAATACGGCGGTCGTTGCCATCTTCGTTTCGATGATACAAATCCAGAGACAGAAGACACTGAGTACGTTGAATCCATCATGAACGACGTTAAGTGGTTGGGTTATGATTGGGGCAAAAATCTTTTCTATGCATCTGATTATTTCGAAGAGATCTATCAATGGGCTGAACAACTGATCAAAGACGGTAAAGCCTATGTTGATTCTCAAAATGAAGAAGAAGTTCGTTTGAATCGCGGTGATTTCACTCACCCGGGCAAAAACTCTCCTTTCCGCGAGCGCTCGGTTGAGGAAAACTTGGACCTATTCCGTCGCATGCGCGCGGGTGAGTTCGCAGAAGGAGAGCACATCCTTCGTGCGAAAATCGACATGGCTTCTCCGAACATGAACATGCGCGATCCTTTGATGTATCGTATCCGTAAAGCTCATCATCACAGAACTGGTGATAAGTGGTGCATTTATCCAATGTACGACTATGCTCATCCGCTGTCAGATGCGAAAGAGATGATCACGCACTCGATCTGTACACTTGAGTTCCAAGATCACCGTCCGTTCTATGACTGGTGTGTGGAAAACGTGGATGTACCAGGCGAACCCCACCAATACGAATTCGCTCGTATGAATATGACTTACTTCGTAATGAGTAAACGTAAGCTTTTGCAATTAGTGAAGGAAGGTTTGGTGAACGGTTGGGATGACCCTCGTATGCCGACGATCTCTGCCGCTCGCAGACGTGGTTATACTCCAGAATCAATCCGTCGTTTCGCAAAACGTATCGGTGTCTCTAAAGCTGAAAGCTTGATTGAGTTTGATATTTTAGAAGCTTGCGTGCGCGATCATTTGGACGAGGTTTCTCACCGTGCGATGGCCGTTCTTGATCCAATCAAAGTAGTGATCACAAATCTTCCGGAAGGTCACAAAGAAACGATCTTGTCGTCTGTACATCCGAAAAATGCTGACTTGGGCAAACGTGAATTGTCATTCACGAAAGAAGTTTACATCGACGCTTCTGACTTTATGGAAAATCCAACAGAAGATTTCTTCCGTCTGGGGCCTGGTAAAGAAGTGCGTTTGCGTAATGCCTATGTGATTAAATGCAATGAAGTGATCAAAGATGCTTCTGGCAAAATCAAAGAACTTCGCTGTGAATACTTCGTTGAAACTTTGGGTGGTAAGCCTTTGGCTGACGGTCGCAAAGTAAAAGGTATCGTTCACTGGGTTTCCGCAACTGATTGCGTGGACGCTGAAGTACGCTTGTATGGTCGCTTATTCAAAGTAGCCCACCCTGAGGACGTACCAGAGGGCAAAGACTTCAAATCTAATTTGAACCCGGACTCTTTGAAAGTAATCAAAAGCGCAAAACTAGAAAAGAGCCTGGCAAAAGCCACTCTAGAAAACCGCTACCAATTCGAACGCGTGGGTTATTTCTGCTTGGACAACAAAGACTCCAAGCCAGAAAGCCTCGTCTTCAACCAAGTGGTAGACCTAGCCAGCTCCCACTAGGGTGCCAGGTCCTGTTTACGTGTACACCGCATTATAAAGAAAAAGCCCGGTTCATCACCGGGCTTTTTGCTTTTAGGGTTAATTCGGTTTGTTGTTTTTGTTCTCTCTTTCGAGTCTTATTTAATAAATCTTAAGTACAAGTCGTAAACCAATCCGTAGCTGTTATCTTTCATGACCACGACTGATTTGTAGCGAACCATGTTACCGTGTTGGTCGACTTCTTTGTAACGGCGGTCGTAGCGAAGGTCGATCGCGATCACACCTTTTTCATCCAGAGAGTGCAGCTCAGCAGCTTGAGCGATACCATCCAGATTGTCGTCTTTCCAAAGTTTCAGTGAGCTGAACACAGAGTCTGCGCCCGTGATGATTTTGTCTTTGTCGTCATCGTACTTAGCCAGAGCCGCGAAACCTTGTTTAGCAAACTTTTTATCTGGGCCCAGTGTCGCATCACCGAATAATTCGTTGATACCTAGAACCTTGCCTTGGCCATTTGGCAGAACCAGGAAGTAGTCTTCAGTGTCAGCAGAGGCGAACCAAGCTGATTTCACAGGTTTGTGGTTGTTTAATGCGCCCAGAAGGTCAAACATCACACCGTTCTCTGGAGAAGTCAGAGAGATTGGTTTTGGTGATTTCGTGTTCAATTGCAACAACAATGGGTCAATTTTATCAGCGTTCGCACAAGCAGCGTCGCCTTCAAAACCAACCAGGACGTTTGCAATTTGAACTTTGCCTTGAAGCTTGCCGTCTTTACCGATTCTGAATGCAGAGTTCACATCTAACATCGCAGCCACGGAATCAAGGATAGGAGCGACGGCTTTAGCGCCTCCATCCATTGAGTACTTATATGGAGAGGAAGCCTTAGCGCCATCATAGAACACCACAGAGTAAACACCTTCCGTCAGCGGAGCGCTGATAGGAAGTTCGATGTTTTTCGAAGTCGTTAGCTGATCTTTAAAGCTTTTTGAATAAGCTTCTGAGTCATAAACTTGCACAACTGTAGCGCCGGCCGCGATCGAACCCATAGTCGATTTATAAAGAACACCGACAATTTTGTTCGTCGTTGAAAGGATGGAAAGCTTAGACGTGTCGCCAACTTTTGGTCCGCAAACCGGGTTTGGCGTTACGCTGATTTTCGAATAGGCGGAATCGTCTGGCACATTCGTGCCGTCGTCTTCCGAGCTGTCTGGAGTGTTTGTACCCTCGTCTGGATACTCGGCACTGTCTGTAGCGCCGAACACAGTACCGTTATCAAGAGCGGACTGCTTGGCCTTTGCATCGATATTAAAGGCTGCTTTAGAGCAGTTTTGAAATGAGACAATCGTAACCGCCGAACCGATCAGGATGAATAGTTTGGCCAGATTCCCACGAAGATTTCTCATCAACCCTCCCCAGAGTTATAAGAGACACAGAATGTTCGTATTGCAAAATCGTGCCCACCCAAAAACGGCACCAACTGCAAACTGTTCGACACTGAATTTCCACGAGAGGGTGAAGTGTAAACCAAAATTTAGACAGTGAATGAACCCTGTCCAATTGGTTTTCATGGAGTTGTTGGGAATGTCTCAATGCTGGATTGATAGAATGAGCGCGAGCGAGCAGTGGAGCGCGCGGGATTATTTTCTTCGCTGCATAATAAAGCGGCTGCCATCATCCAGAAAGATCGTACGAGCTTGTGAAGCGCCGATTTCGTTGCCATAGGTATCAACGATCTTGATCTGGTTTTGCACCAGAGAGTTCTTAAACTCCGAAGTGCTAAGCTTTGATTTTACTTCTTTGTAGCTTGTTCCCGTAATGCGGGAAAGAACTTCTTCTCGGGAGTCAGACGAAGCAGTGCCAGAGGACCCGGAAGCCACTCCTCTGCGAGTATTTGCATTGGTTTTTCTGTCAGAGGCACCACCGGAATAGAATGTACCGCTGCCACTGCCTGAACCTGAGCTAACGCCAGAGCCGCCACTAGGAGAAGCCGCATTCACTTCATTGAAGTCAGCTTGTTCCTCGCCGGTAGCCTGCGAGCCACGCGGAGCTGTTGTCCCTCGACCGGTCGAAGCTACATTACGCGAGTTTGCAGCCGTAGCGGTTGGTCCGCCCGTGCGATCAGCAGCATTCGTTTGTCTGGTGAGGTCTACTTCCTCAACAACCTTCATACCATTTTTAGAACTAGGTACATAGATGCCTTTTTGTGCATCATAATTGTTGTTGGTGTCAGCCACAGATTTGCTCTCGTATCCTTCATGGCGAGCTTGGTAACGCTGATCGGAGCTGGAACGAGAAGAAGAAGAGCGGGAAGAGGATGAAGAATCATCGTTGCTAGCGAGTGCCGGAGTATTCATAACCCCCATCGCACGATCGGCCATAGCAAACACTGGCGCCGATTGGCGTTGGCTTGCAGCCACGGCCTTCGCTTTGCCTTCATCGGTCATGTTAACTGAATTCACCGCTAACTTATCAGCAGATGGAACTGCTTGCTTAACTTCCGCGACGGAAACTTCCTTGGCGATGTTTACACCTTCTCCATTATTTTCATTAGCTGTACTCGAAGGAAGGCGGGATTTTGACTTCTCCGAGTTTGTTTTCACTGGGGTTTCGGTTTTTGTTGAAGCGGGTGTCGATGCCGCAAGCTTATCATTGGTATCTTCTATTTCTTTCAAGTTGGAATGTCTTGCCGTTGTTTGGGGTTGCTGATTATTTAGGCAAATTGAAACCATCATCTCAACTTGGTCTTCGTCTTCAATTCCCGCTTTGTGAACAAGTTCATGAACAATTAAATCCTTAAAGTTCTTAACGGCTACGGACTGTGAAGAAGGAATTTCTAAAGTTATTTTTCCCTTCTCTGAATACTTTGCTTTTAGATTTGGAGAAGAGCTTGAAGAGCACGAAAATAGTTTATTTGCAGATGCATCGCCAGTTGAAATTTGCATCAATTGAAGTCTCATTTTGCTTGCAACAAATGCCAAATCAGTTTGAACATTTTTGTCTGTGAATTGCGATCTAATTGTTTCGCCCTTCATGCAAGTAGCGAAAGAATTGCTGAAATCAGGTTTTGAGACCTCGTAGATAGCATTGAGTAGTTGTCTATTTGTATTCTGAAATTTTTCGTCGGGACAGTCGATAGACTGAGAGATGATTTCTTTCTTGGATAAATTGCTAACTGCTTTAGTTAGCTTATCGATTTCTGATTCTGCATCTTTTGTTGTGCAAACTTCTCCATTCATGACTTTTAAAGGACGGATGTAGGCGAACGAAGGGCCACTAGAATCAAAAACGATTTTATTTACAGCAACGGAGTTTGACGAAGGTCGTTTGTAATGGATTTCGATAGAAGCTACGGCTCTTCCAGTAAATCTGATTTTTATAGTGCGGTTTTGATCCTTCAAGTACCAAAGATCAATTAGTCCGTTCGAATCAGCGTCAATTCTTATATCTTCATATGTTCCTGACGCGATCGTGCTGGATGCGCCCGGATTCACAATAACTTGTTTTGGCAAACCTACGGATGCAGCTGCAGCCTGTTGCAATGTGAACCAGAGTGCTAAAACGGTCTTCATATGAGACTCATCGGACGAAGGTCTTGAAAGTTTTAGGGTATTTTTTCTTTTGGACCTTTGATGGGCGATATTGTTTTGTTTTGAGATCCAATAAACCAATTGCATAATATCAATATGAGATTACTTATAATCGGCATATTAGTGCTTCCTCAGTTTAGCTTAGCGGAACGATGGGCGCGTCCCCCAGTAGACTTGACTTCAAAGTATTCGGTATCGAAAACCATAGAGAATGTTCCTCGATCGATGTCACAGGATGGATTAGGTCTATGTTATGCGTTTACGGCAGCCACCATGCTTAATATTGAACGTTGTCGCCGTGGAAATCTGGATTGCCGGAGTTTAAATGATGATCAACTGATTTCTCCTTTAGGCGTCGCTAGATATGGTGGTCACAGCGAAAACTTTGGAGACGAAGACAGTGATTGGAATGAAATTAACGACGGTGGATTTTCATCTGTAATTTTGTCTTCACTAAAACAAACAGGTAAGACGCCTGCTGAGTCTTGCGTTTCGCTTGATAAAGTGCTCTCTAAATACGGGGGGGCTAATAATTCCAATCCTGAAATTGAAAAGGCTCAATATAAGATTTGGGATGATCTTAAAGCGAAATATTCGAAACAAAAAAAATGTGATGCTTGCACTGCTGACACGTGGGCTACGGCAGTTGGCAAAGAAGACTTAAATTTGCCACCGGATGACAGTGGTAAGCCTCGATCGCTAAGTGCATTTAGCCAAGATTCGTATGGCAAGGCACTTTACGAGCTTCTATATCCAAAGAAATGCAGTCAGCCTGAGAACCTCATCGAGTTCGGAAAGAATTATGCGGTAAAGGAATACCCCCAAGCTAGTACAAAATCTTCCTACACTGACTTAATAAGTAAGGTAGCGGAGGTTTTGACGGCTGAGCCAAAGCACCCAATCGGGATCGACTTCTGTTCTATGGAAAAATATAAAGTCGGGGATAAATGCAATGAGCTGCATTCCGTCGTCATTACAGGTTTTCGTCGATATTGTGTGTCATCGGTAAAAGTATCGGCTAAAGGATCGGTTGTTCCAAGTAAGGATTGTCCAAATGGGGAAGCCTTTGATTTGAAAATTCAAAATAGCTGGGGAGCAAGTTGGCAGAAGGCCAATAATGATGGTTGGATTGATGCTAAAGCGTTACTTGATTCAACAGGCTATAAGGAAAAATCTCTAACGTGGATCGAGGACGTAAAATGATTAACATTTTAAATTTTGCAGCAATTCTATTTATATTTAATACGGCACACGCCGACCAAACCCTAAAGTACTTCAACAACGACAAGTACGAACAGATAAAAATCAAAACGTTCCAAAAGGCGAACATGAACGAATCCTGCTTTAAGACTGGTAAGCCTAGTTGCAAAGCATGGGCTACATTCAATGGTAAATCTAAAGAAAGAACGAAAAGTAAAACTCCGTTAGCTGGAAACCCAGCTGCGAATTACTGCTGGGATGTCGGCGCAAAAAACAGAATTCTAAAAGCGCAAAACAACGACGAATACGACTTCTGCGTCTTCGATGACAATTCCATGATCGATTCATGGGACCTTTACTACAAACATTTTCCTAAATAGTTTCAAAGCGGCAATTTCCACCTCCGCAGCGGAGGTGGGGATTGCAGCAATGAAATTTAAGCGGGTTGTAGTCCGCGTTCGAAGTGGGTTTCTAGCACTACAACCGTTAAAGTTCTTTCGATGTTTTCAATTCCGCGAATCTGATCAATCAATCGCGACAACTCCAAAGTCGTACCGACCCGCAACTTCACCATCACGCAGTCTTCGCCAGCAACTCCATGGCATTCTTCGATCTGCTTAAACTTTTTAAGATCCTTCGCTAGTCCCGAAGAAGTTCCCTTGTTAATCGCAATACGCACAAACGCACACAACCCCGAATTCACAGCCACTGGATCAATCGCGATCGAGTATCCCTGAATGATCTTCGCCGCTTCCATTTTCTTCACGCGGGCATGAACGGCGGGAGCCGAGAGATTGACCTTTTTTCCGATCTCCGCGAACTGCATACGCGAGTCTTCTTTCAGCAAGCTTAATATTTTTCTGTCCGTCTCGTCGAGCAACATGGTCTCTCCCGGTTTTGGCTGAACGCCATTCGATATTTATGGAACCCTAGGTTTTCACTGTATGAGCCTAACACTATTCGGTAAAATGAGTCATATGGTTTATATGATTAAGCTTCATAAAGGTGAGTTGTGGCGTCCCGATCTTCTAAAAGAAGGCGTAACGGATATCTCTGTCAAAGTCGCAAGTGGCATCGGGTGGGTGACATTTAAATGCTCCCAGGATTTGATTTATCGTCCCGGTGAAACTTTGGATGTCGCTCACAAAGAACCATTGATCGAAGCCTTGACTGAAGAACTCAGTCTTGAGGTGCAGTTCAAACAACGCGCGCACCATTTCTTTGGAAAGCGTTAACCGGTCCTGGTCTAGATTTACCTAAAATAGGATATAAATTACCTAATTTAGGTAAATGCCGCTTTCTCCCTCTTGAGTTTTACCTAATTTAGGTCGATAATTACCTAAAATAGGTAATTATGCTTGCAGATTTAGTCGGAAGTAAAACCACAGAAAAGTGCCTGATATTCCTGGCGGGACAGGGCGAGGCCTATCCGCTTGAGATCGCAAAGGCATTCGGAATTAGTAATACCCAAGTGATCCGCACCCTCAACAAGCTTGAACAGGCGGATATATTAGTCGGAAAAGAGATGGGAAGATTACGCATGTATTCTTTAAACTCATCTTGGATGCTGGCCAAGGAATTGAAAGCAATGTTGGATAAAGTTCTTCTGAACATGCCGCTAGTGGAGCAGGAGAAATACTTTATGAAAAGAAAGCGGCCAAGAAAAAAGAATAAAGTAGTTTAGCCATGAAAATATCCAACGAAATGAGTCGCAAGCAATTCGCGGCGGCAGTTGTCAGCCAACTTGAAAAACATGGTATATCCTGTGTCTTGGTCGGCGGCGCGTGCGTATCAATTTACACCGGCGAAAAGCTTGAGCAATTCTTAGCGCAGTATAGAAATCTTAGAAAGTAAATGAAGAGCTAAATCAAAAAAAAGAGCAGGTCAAAACCTGCTCTTTTCATTTAAACTAAAAAACCAAAACCTACTTCAAAGTGAAGTTAAAGATGTTCTGGTCGAAGCTGTTGTACTCATCATAACGAGTCAATGCATAAAGATCCTTACGAGTTTGCATTTTTTCAAGCAAACCTTCTTGTGTGCCTTTAGCTTTAATTTCAGCCAAGCCCGCAACAGTCGCACCCATCGCCAGACGGAAAGTTGTCACAGGATAGATCACGATATTGTAGCCCAAGTTAGAAAGCTCAGCATAAGTGAACAAACGACCTTTACCGAACTCAGTCATGTTCGCAAGCAAAGGAACAGAAACGGCTTTACGGAATTTTTCAAACTCCGCTTCATTCTCAAGGGCTTCAGTAAAGATACAATCTGCACCCGCATCAATATAAGCCTTTGCGCGATCAATTGCCGCATCCAAACCTTCAGAAGCACGAGCATCCGTACGAGCGATCAAAAGGAAGTTCTCATCCAATTTTTTACCACGAGCCGCCGCCGCAACTTTACGAGCAGCCTCATCACGGCCTACCAATGATTTACCATCAAGGTGACCACAACGCTTAGGATTTACCTGGTCTTCAATATGGCAACCAGCAAGACCCATCTCAATCATCTCTTGAACTGTGCGAGTTGCACTCATCGGCTCACCGAAACCAGTGTCGATGTCGATGATAGTCGGCAAAGAAGTCGTACGAGCAATCTGACGACCACGTTGCGCAACTTCAGTCAAAGAAGTCAAACCGATGTCTGGGTAACCAAGATCGTTCGACAAAACCGAACCCGAAATGTAAACGCCATCAAACCCAGCTTTTTCAATAGCCATCGAAGCCAATGGAGACCAAGACCCCGGCATCTGCAAAAGCTTACCAGTCTTCAAAGCCTCACGAAAATTCTTACGCTTCTGAGCCGGAGTGATTTCAGGAAACAACATACAGAACCTCCAAAAAAACCTCTGGCCATCTCAACGAAATCCTAAGAGTGAAACCAGGGCAACGGAATTAAAAAATAAAATCAAAATCTACGATTCAAGGCTTAATGAAATTTGAAAAGAAGGCCCATGAACCAGATCAATATTAAAAGTACCACTTCCAAACCAAAATTGATCTCACCATAAAGAAATCAAAAGTGTCTAAATTACCAAGGAGTCGGTGGTGAGACTGGGCTTGGTCTTGTAGAGACCTCCGCGGGGCCCGGACGGCCCTCGCCGAAGGCGAAGCGGTGAGGCCAGGAAGGCCGGGTCTCGTAAAGACCAAGCCCAGGCTCACCGCCGACGGACTTCGCAATTAGAAGATACCTTTTGTATCTCTCTTATTGTTAGTCAATTTCTCGATAGGAATTTGTACGTTCAACTGTTGAACTTGTTCAGCAGTTAGATTTTCCAAATTCTCACAAAGACCGATGAAACGATCACGCTCAGCTTTAGTGATGATTCCTTCAGTCAAAGTGTCGAACTTACGGATGTAGTCAGCACGTTTGAATGGACGAGCACCCGCTGGATGCGCATCAGCCACACCTAATTCATCAACGATTTTAGAACCGTCTTTCATTGTGATTTCTACGCGGCCACCGAAGCGTTTTTTATCTGGATCTGTCTCGTGGTACCAAGCAGTCCATTGTTTGTCTTCGATAGTTGAAATTTTGTGCCACAATGCCACAGTGTCAGGACGTTTCGCGCGCTCTGGAGCGTACGAGTTAACGTGGTGCCAAGTGCCGTCTTGAAGAGCCACTGCGAAGATGTACATGATCGAGTGATCAAGAGTCTCGCGGGAAGCATTTGGATCCATTTTTTGTGGATCGTTCGCACCCGTACCGATGACGTAGTGAGTGTGGTGAGAAGTGTGGATTACGATATCTTTGATATCGTCGAAGTTTTTGATCATTGGCTTCATTTTGCGAGCTAGATCGATCAATGCCTGAGACTGATACTCTGCAGAGTGTTCTTTAGTGTAAGTCTCAAGGATCGCGCGTTTTTCTTCGCCAACTTCTGGAAGTGGAACTTCGTATTTACCGTTTTTGCCATCAAGCATGTAAGCGATAACAGAATCTTCACCTTCGTAGATTGGAGATGGAGCGCCTTCGCCACGCATAACACGGTCTACTGCTTCAACAGCTAGTTTACCAGCGTGCGCCGGAGCGTAAGCTTTCCAAGAAGAGATTTCACCTTTACGAGATTGACGAGTCGTGAAAGACACGTGAACCGCTTGTTGAACTGCCTGGAAAATAGTTTCAGTTGGAAGAGACAGCAAAGTACCGATACCAGCTGCTTGAGCTGGGCACAAGTGAGCGATATGGTCTTTTTTGTGCATGTGAAGGCAGATAGCTTTCACCAGGTCTACGTGAACTTCGTAACCAGTCACGATACCTTTCAAAAGTTCTTTACCGTTTTTACCCATTTGTTGAGCAACCGCCAAGATAGCTGGAATGTTGTCACCAGGGTGAGAGTAGTCAGCAGCCAAGTAAGTGTCATGGAAATCCAATTCACGAACTGCAGTTCCGTTGGCCCACGCGGCCCATTCACAGTCAAATTTTTGATCGTTCGGCATACCGAATACAGTTGCACCACCATTGCGAGGGTGAGCAATAGCCATTGCACGAGCAGAAGCTACTGGACGGCGGTTTGCTGCAGCGATGGCAACAGAAGCATTGTCGATGATACGATTGATAACCATATCGACAACGTCAGCTTTGATTGGAGCATTGTCAGAAGCGATCTCTGCAATCTTCCAAGCCAATTGATCTTTGCGATCCAATTTTTCTTTAGATGGATAAACACGCACTGTGTGTTTTTTCATGGGAATCCTTTCAAGACTCTTGCTTGCCCTAAGTCTCTAAGACTTAACGCGTTATTTAATGATTAAATGAAAGCAAGCAAGGCTAACTTGACCCCAGAATAGGGTCAAGAAACGAGAGAGTGCGTAAAGGCGCTTTTGTTATGAAAATCAGCCTGAGGACCTGGGTGAGTCAGGGCATAATAGGCTTTCGAGCCGTCGGAAAACTCCACCACCGCAGTGATGCCCAATTGTTTGAAATGTTTTAATGCGGGCGACTGAACTTTAACCCGGAAAATGGCCTGATCAGTCTCCAAAGTACGGTGACTTAAAACGACGGATGCGGTTCCATCCGCGCGCATACCTTGGCGGTATCCGGTAAAGGCATAGGCATTCCAATCGCCGTTAGGGGAGCAGTTCATTTCCAGATAAGGTGAGTCAGCGGCAAGATCGAAACTGAAAAATGCTTCCAGGCACGTGGTCTTCCAAAGTTCATCCCGGCGAACAACGTCTTCACCTTCATGCAAAGGCGGGAAGTGTAAGTGGCGAGTGGGGCCTATCAGGATATATTCAAGAATAACTTCATCATCGGACGTGA
The DNA here is from genome assembly GCF_013752535.1 of Bdellovibrio sp. KM01. NCBI lineage: Bacteria > Pseudomonadati > Bdellovibrionota > Bdellovibrionia > Bdellovibrionales > Pseudobdellovibrionaceae > Bdellovibrio > Bdellovibrio sp. KM01. The sequence goes on along the minus strand of NZ_CP058348.1, from coordinate 2,518,576 downwards.
CGTAAACTTCAGATTCTACTTTAAATAATTTCGTGAAATCAGTTTCGGTGTACGGTTTCAGCTGAAGCACTAACGTCTCTCCCAGTTCAATCGAGCAGTAAAAAGATTCTTTCCATCAGAGGTGCGAACTCCGCGATAAACAGTCGAACCACTTAAATCTGATTGTGAGGAATCACTCAGACTTTTCTCGATTTCTACGGTATCACCCAGATAAGTCTCTGCCAAAAAGTTTACCGAGTACGAATTTAGTTTCAAGACCTTATGAAGCTCAAACGGTATAGAATCTAAAATCCACTGGGCATACTTCGCATTGTTCACGTGCTGGTTGATATCAAGGTCGGAGTTTCTGACGGCAAATTGGGCAAGTTTTTGGTATTCACCGCGAACCGGAATTTTCTCAGTTTCTAAAGTCAGGGGCTCGGTCGAAATCACGTCTTCCCACGGGCGCATTTTATCCACCGCCAGGATTTTACCGCTGCCTTGCTCCAGCGCCAAAAAAGTGGTCGTACAATGCCCAATGCACTCATCTTGAGAGTCGAAAATTTTAAATCCGCGTAAAACAAAGGCACCTTCGGGTGGGCGAAGCCATGTCTGAATTCGAATAGTTTCGCCAAAATCGGGCCAGCGATTCATTTGGGTGTGCTGGCGAGTCAGAACCCAGTACATGTTGTCTCGGGCCATCTGATCGGCTCCAAATCCAATGCGGGAGGCATGCAGCCAAGCGGTTTCTTGAATGAGGTTGAGGAGTCCAAAAAGCCCCAAAACCCCTCTGGCGTTGACGCTTTGGCTTGAGATTTTGAATGTTTCGTTCCAGGCATTAGTGTTCATACTTGAGGCATCCTCCCTTTTTTTGCGGGATTATTTTGTTATTTTACACAACTTATGCGAAAAAACAGGACGGAATTTATCACAAGTGATGTATACTGTTTTTAGTGTATGGTTTGATTCTTTCATCAAATCAATTTGTCACATTCTGAAAAGTTGTTTATGCTTTATTATCTTCAGGCGGGTATATGAGACAAAAAAATATGTTAGCTGATTTTCTTAAAACAAAACGCGTTGCTGCGGGTTTATCCCAAAGAGACGTTTCTGATAAACTAGGTTACTCAACTCCTCAGTTCATTTCTAACTGGGAGCGTGGTGTTTCTCATCCGCCGATCAATGCTTTAAAAAAACTGGGCGAGCTCTATAAAGTGTCTGCGGAAGACCTCTTCGAAGTGACTTTGAATGCAACGATCCAAGACGTAACTCAGGATCTACGCCGTAAATTTGCAAGCTCCAAAGCTCGCTAATTTCGAAATCCCAAGCTAAATAAATAAAAAAAGCCCGGTTCTCCCGGGCTTTTTCTATTTAAGAAACCTCACTTATCAATTTCAAGAATTCAGCACTTTTACGGTCAATCAGCTCGCCATTTATAAATCTATGTAAGATGCTTCCAATTAAAGTCTGATAGGGGATCCCCAGGCGCTCCGCCTCGGTTTTGATGTCAATCAAGTCATTCGTGTTAAGACGAACACTCAAAAGTGTCTTGTTAACGTCCTCTTTAGGAATGGATTTGGCGGGTTTCTTTTTCAATTTCTTAAGATCATATTCTTTCTTCATAGAAATTCCTTTCCCTTGAGGTCGCTTTACGGGCTGAGATGATTCGGACCGTTTCCCCGTCGTCCTTTTCGCAATAAACCACCAGCAGCAAGCGATGTCTTATCGAAAATCCGATTCTGATAAAGCGTTCTTCTTTTGAGCTGTGGTCGTCGTCATAAAATTCGAGGGACCTTGTATCGGCCCAAATAGTTTTTGCCTCATCAAACCAAACTCCGTGCTTTCGAAAGTTGATTCGTTCTTTCAAAGAATCCCATTCGAAGTCCATAGTTACTCCTTAATTGTAATACAATGTATATACTTTTTCAAGAAGGACTAAATTGCATAAAAAAGGCCCTGATATAGGGCCTTTAGAGTGAGTTTCAAATGTCGTAGGATTCGGAAAACGGAACTAGAAAGTACCGATGGAAATATGCACGCGCCAAGGGGATTCGCCGGGTTGCATATTCAGTTTCCAAGCCAGATCCACACTCAATGGACCCACTGGAGTGTTATATCGGAAGCCGCCACCGGTCGCCGCACGGTAAGGTTCGTTGATTTCCAGTCCTTGAATTTGCACGATTCCACCGTCGTAAAACAGAGCGCCACCAACAGACCCGTAAATAGGAAAGCGAAGTTCAGACTTGATGAGACCCATGGTTGAATCCGTCGTCAGATAGTACTTTTTATTGCCGCCGGCAATTCCCAGGTCATTGTTATTCGGGAAATACTCAGTCCCGGCTTCGTAACCGCGAACCGTCGAGATCCCCCCCAGAGTGAAACCTTTTTTATCCCAAGGAATACCGTTTTGGCGATCCGCTGTATCGGGCAATTGACTTAAGTTTTTGATGTAACCGCCACGGAAGTTATTCGCCCAAACAACGGGCTGCTTTTGAGCCGTGCCCAGTTTGCTATAAAAAGTAATACCCGCAACCGCACGCCAGTACTTAATCGTCTCGGTACCGCCAAATACCGGATCTGAATACTCAGCATTCACGCGAGTGAAAGTACCTGCTGTCGGGTTGAAAGGATTGTCACGGAAGTCGAAGTCAATATTGGGACCGGTCGTGACGATATCTTGTTGAGTCGGGGCGTACGGGTACGTCTCATCCAAACCGGAGTCTCGTACTTGCGCCAACGAATAGATATCCCAAGTTCCCAGGATTTTTGACGTCAGATCTTTTTCGATCGTATAGGTGTACTGATTCAGGTCCGTGACCTGTTTGATGTTAAAATCAGTGATCTGACTGGATAAAGTGATATTCACGCGGCCACGGATATGGGAGCCAAACAGATACGGCTCCAAGTAACCCGCCACAACTTTGTGCTCAAGATACTTAACGTCCGCGATATTGTAATTACCTTCCAGGCGTAACGAAACCCCACGGCCGGTGCCCAGCAAGTTGCGATACGAGATACCCGTATAACCACGCAACGTCAGTTGACGCTCATTGGTCGCACCGGCACCGATGTTAAACGTTCCCGGTTCACGCTCTGTTACGCGAACAATGACTGTGCGATCCGCAATATTGGTTTTTTCTTCCAGGGTTTTGACTTCCACCGTGCCAAAGAAACCGGTTCTTTGCAGGTGAGAGATCGAATCCTCAATTTTTTGGGGAGTAATCAATTCCCCTTTTTTAACTTCCAACTCTTGATATAGAACGTAATCGCGAGTGAAAGTATTGCCCTCTAAAATAATGCTGGCAGTGCGAACCTGTGGGCCCTCAAAAATTTTAAAGTTTAAAATCGCTTTGGTATTGGTCTCATCGTAAGTCACCAGATCTTCACGCTCGTTCAGCAGAAGCATCTCGATATAACCGTTTTTCTGATAGAAATTTTTAATATTCTTAACGGCTTCTTCAATTTGGCTGAGCTTTAAAGGGCCCGGCTGCAAACCGGTGACTTTCAAAAGCTCTTCATTCTTATAAGCTTCGTTCCCCAGGAAGGAAACGGACTGAATCAAAGTCAAAGGACCTTCATCCAGATTCACATACAAGTTAACCTGATCTTTTTCTTTATTATAAGTCAGCCGAGTCGAAACGATCTTGGATTGCAGGTAACCTTCGTTCTGCAGCGCCAATATCAGATTTTTCAAACCCGTATCGATATCATCTTTGTTGTAGTAGCCGTCGGAAACTGTGACGGAGCTATAGTTGCGGATAATATCGGAGTAGTGTTTTGGATTACGGCTAAATTTACCGCTGATATTGATCGCCTGAATTTTTACGCGGGGACCCTCTTCCACTTCGAAAGTGATCTTGCGTAAAAATTGATTTCCCTTATCGTCTTCGGTCGCCGTAACTTCGGCACGGGCATAGCCTTCCGCCAGATAGTGGTTGCGCAACTTCGCAGCCAGCTCCGTTCCAATATTAGGATTGGCAGAGTAATAGTTGTCCAGATCCAAAGCATTTCTAAGTTTGCGGGCACCGAAAATTCGCTGACCTTTGAAATCAAATTCATAGGCTTCAGGGCGATCCACACGATAACTTAAGGTGGCTTCTGATTCGTCAGAGTTATAAGTGATCTTAGGTCCGACAAAGTCAGCACGAACATAGCGCTCTTTATTCAGGAAACTGCGCGCAGTTTTTAGAATATCTGCCAAATATTTGTCCGTCAGGGGATCATCAATTCGCGAATCAAGCTTATTCACCAGGTCTTTATTCAATTTCCCATTCGGGCTTTGCACGATCAGGTTGTGAATCAAAGTGCGCTTGTTTTCCGTGATCTTTAGATTGATGTCGACAGTTTCGTTTTTGCCAGGCGGCATCTCAATATCGACAACTGTGTTTAAGAAGCCCTGATCGCGGTAATGCAGACGCAGCTTTTCACCCAGCTCTGCCAAACTTTGCTGATCAAAAACATCTCCAGATTTCACCGCAAAGATCGCCGAGGTTTCCGAGTTCGACAGAAAGTTATTGCCGATAAAGTTTACTTCTCCAATGCGTTTCGCATGAATGTAATCAAGCTTATAAGAGCCTGCGGCTCCCTCGGTGACGACCAAACGGTCAAATTGAGGTTTCGGTTGCAAGTAACGCAAAATATCGTCCACGACATCCAGGGCGATGAAGTCCTTGTTGATTTGCGGATAGCGACGGACCAGATCCGTTTGAATTTCTGGCGGCAAGCTTGAAATGTCCAAAGCTTTTTTCGCCCAGGCCGGGGAGGACTGGATAAACAAAAAGAAGGTCAAAGCCATTACGAGAGTCCGGATCATTTGAACTCCCGTTTAAATTCAAGATCAAGTCCGAAAATACTTTCAGTTTCTGAAGGAGTATTTTGCAAAGTATTATTATCGTACATGTTTTTATTTTCGAATGAACCGACGGCTGTCCAGTTCGGATTCAAAAGATATTCAAGCTTTACGTCGTAACCGGAAACGTCACCCACCTGACGGCTGCCAGACACTTTCATTTTATCCGTCAAACGACGGGTCAAAGTGATCTTAGGTACGCTGATATTGCGAGTAGAATCGTATTGGGAACTTACGCCGAATTTGAAACCTGTGGCTTCAAGCGGTTTATTGATTTCACCAGCCAAGATTCCACCAGCAACTTCCAAGCCTGCTTGGTCGGCCAGGGCTTTCGACTGACCCGTGGTTGCCATGCTTTGAGATGTCACGCCCAAGGCAATCAAAGAAACGATGTCTTGTTCGGAAAGGGGAGGGATACTGGTTAGTTTGATCGTAGGATTTTTAGCTGACCCCTGAGCAAATAACTGCACGTCGTATTCGTTGATACGAGACGTTGCCGACACATACAGATTCGGATTGATCTGCGTTGGATCGGTGAAATCCACATTCGCAGTTAAGATATCAAACTGACGGTCTTTAAAGATAATTTTAGAACGTCTTTCGGTTGTGATTTTACCTAAAAGAACCGGATTGGTTGGCGGTCCTTTCACAGCGATATTCCCCGTGACAGTTCCATCAAACATGGAGTTTTTCACAGGCAGTGGTCTTTCCAGATTGATTTGCAAATCCAATAAAACAGGTTCGAACTGAGTTTCGCGCAAAACCTTAGGCAGGTAGGCACTTTGTTGGATGCTGGAAACGCTGGCGCCGCCTTCGATAAATTCTTTTTCAAAAATCCCGCCATTCACGCGGTAAGTTCCGGACAATACAAACGGGAACCATTTTCCAGAGAACAAAAGATCCGCATCACCTGTTGTGTGCACGCGGTCGGGTACATTCATCGAGACATTCTCAAGGTGGGCACGTACTGATGTCGGCAAATCCCTGACGCCATTTATAATCACACTGCCATCACCCGTGACAGATCCGCCAGCCAATTGACCTTTGATTTCGTTGATGATGATACGCGTTTGCGAGAAAGAAACATTCGCCTGCAATCTTTCCAGTGGGTGAGGGAAACCTTTCAGTTTCACAAAGGCATTGTTTAAGTTTGCCGTACCCAAAATCTCGGGCTTCGTCACTTTTCCAGAGACACCTGCAGACATGCGCAGCGGTCCGCCCAAATCATCCAGGAAGGGAGTAAAGATTTGCAATAGGCGCAAGTCCGCTTTGGCATCGATATTCATATTTAAGCGGTCTGCGGTGAAATTCGTGCCAGTGATTTTAATCGTGTTGTGCGGGCCACGCAGCATGAAGTTTTTAAAGGAAGTCACGCCATTATCTGCGATAATTTCAATCGGCCCTGTATTTGAAACACTGGAGTTCCCACGCTTCAGGTAGAAGTTCTGAATCAGAATTTTGCCCGTGGATTTAAACAGATCACCAGATTCGGAACGCAGATCTATCGTCGAAGTCAAAGAGGACTCGTACTCGTTCGCCAGATTTGCTCCACCGATTAAAGCCAGCAGGGACGAGAAAGTCCATTGATTGGTCTTCATTTGGATTTTTAGTGGCGTGGCATTTTCAAAAGGATATTGGAATTCCCCCTGAACTTTATCGCCAAACAGACTTAACTGACCACCCAGGCTTTTTGCATCCAAGCTCATTTGGAAAGCTGAATTTTCCAATTCCTGATCTTCCAGAACAGTTTCCGTCAAAGCTCCTTTAACGTTCACGCGGGCGTCTTTAAAGGAGTTCTTAATTTCTGCAGAGGCATTTAAGGAACCGTACATGTTCGTCGTGATACGATTGATCGTGTCGGATTCTTCCAGGCGCCAGTTTTTCGCATCAACGATCAGGTTTAGAATCTTGTCGTTGCTGATTCCACCAGTCACTGTTGCTATCGAGTTGTTTTTTAAAAGCTGAACTTTGCGGGTCTTAATATTGCCGTTCTTGGCATCCACATTAAAGTGCAATTGATCAAAGTTTTCGCCGCCCGCAGAAACATTTTTGAAAGCTGAATCCAGAGAGTAATTCAGTCTCCAGAAATTCAATGGACCTTCAACCGTGGCTTTAGCCGCTCCCGTGCCTGCAACTGTCAGTGGAAATCTATAGATGCTTTCGAGGATCGTCGCGATATCATCCAGATCCGCGGTCGGAGCACTGAAAGTTCCCACCAGATGGTCGTGACTTAAATCAATATCCAAATCGCCGATATACTGGGTTTTATTCTGAGCGCCCGCGATATTTTCAAACAGCAGGTGGCCTTTTTTCAGTTTCACGTTGCTGATCACGTTACCCAGATTGAAATCTTCAAAAATAAAATCACGAACATTAAGGCTCATGTCCATGGTGGCTGTATTCGAGTCACCTTGAGTCGAGCCCTCGATGCTGGCATTACCTATCATTCTTAAGTGCGCCAGATTTTGGATATCTTTCATATCCAGCTTTTTGGTTTTATAATTGATCTTAAAGCCTTTGTGGAAATCGATCACGCCGTCGCTGGTACCAACACTGCTGCCGATGGCAAGGTTCGTATCGTAAGTCACCGCATCCATCGTTACTTGAGTTTTGCCCGTCACCTTAAAGTTTTTAAGGTTCACGATTTCCATTCCTTTGGAGCTGTTCTCTGATTTCACCCAAAGGTTTTGACCTGTCAGTTCACCATCTTCGCATGTCACCTGGAAGGAAGGCAGAATGCGACCCGAGCACGGAAGCACGCCTTGCATTTGCAAGCCCACTGGAATGCTTTTTAAGTCCAGCGAAGCGAAAAGTTTTTGTAAGTCCAAAGTTTCAACTTTAACGACGGATTTGAAATCGTAGTTTTCATTCAACTGAAACTGGGATTTATTCAAGAGCGCTTTTCCAGCGGGATGGTTAACGGTGACTTCAGAGAACGTGAAAGCTTTGTTTTTATATTCGCCTTCAATATGGGCGTCGCCCAATTCAAATTTTCCAACGTTTAGGCTGTGAGTCGTGATGTCCGCTTGGGCGCTGATATCAGACAGGCCATTAAAGCGCGTTTCAATCTCGGTATCCAAAGTCCCGGCAAGTTTTGGAACAGAAACTGTCGGTTTTAAATCCTGCAATTCTTTATAAATATCTGCCAACGAGACTTTCGCTGACAAATTGATGACGCCCGAAGGTTTCAGTGTCACGTTTTTGAAGTCTGTCAACTCACCCCGAGCGACAAATTCCGATTCATCCAGGCGTACACCGAGTTGCAGAACGCGCAAGGACTGGCGAGTCAGGTAAAGATGCGAATCCAGGGAACCCGAGAACTGGCCAACTTTTTTCAAAGACACAGCCAAGGTCGGAGTATCAAGTTTGGCTGTGATATTGCGGCCCATGTTCGTCAGGAGCAATCCGCTGTTGCTTGCTTCGATGTTGAAGCCCAGCTTTTCAGAGGTCACCAGAACATGCACGTTGTTCAGTAGTATTTTTTGTAGAGGAATTTTTTCCGTGATCGCAAAGATATCGTCCAATGGCAAAGGTTCAGGTTTTGAATCCTTTTTCATCAGTGGATCGATATCGATTGCGGCCTCAGGGGCATCAATCATCAAAGCCGACAGATTCAAGCGGCCACCTAAAAGCGAAAAGAAATCCAGGTGAATGCTCGCGCGGGTAACGCGAACCACTTCAGTCACTTTGGCGAATTCTCCTTTAGGCCGGATGCGGATATTTTCTAAAGCTAAAGACGGTCTTAAGACACGGATGCGCAAGCGATCTGCTTGCACTTCCACGGGTAAAGAAGTTTTGGAATAGTTTTGCAGTTCTTGCAAAGCCCAGACTTCCAGGCGGGGAATGATAAACCAATTCCCCAGACCCCAAAGAATCAGAAAACCTAAAGTCGGAGTGATAAGAATCCAAAAGACACGCTTCACTGGCCACCACTCCAAATGCTTAAGAGTGCACTGCCAGCACGATAGTGCGGACGCGAGGCAAGCAAGCCTTCCAGGATTTCAACTGCGGTATGTTTTTGTCCGATTCCCCACATTGCTTGAGCACGCAAATACGCGGTCGCAAAGAATGTTTCTGGTTCGTGGGCGTAAGCCAGTTCCACATGGGCAATTTCATTTAAGAGTTCAATAAAGCGGCGGCACTGTAGCAGAACTTCCAGTCGAAACCATGCGACACTTGCTGAATTTTCACAGAACTGTAAAATATCAAGCGCGGTCTCAAAGCCCTCAAACATAAAAGCGGCGATAGCAAAATCAAAAGCCATCTCCGGCATTTCTTCCGCGTGATCACGTAGTGATTGCAACAGGATCAAAAGCACCTTTTCGACTTCAGGATCTTTTGGAGAAAGCTCCTCAGGTTTTGGGTCCCGCGCACGCGGCGATCTGCGCGCTAAAATTTCCAGAGCATGACGTTGCCGATGCTCGCGCACCTCATTCGCCACATCACTGTCGCCAGGATAAAGTTTTTGCAGGCGAGCCAGTAAAACTTTTTCCTGTTCGTACAACTGTTGCGTGCGCAAAGTTATCAGTTGATCTAAAAGATTTTTTTTATTGCTTAGGAAATCTTTGTGAATACGGTATTTGCGATTCGAACGCCATTCGCCCAACAACGGAGAGTATTTATTTAAAGCGGCCGAACGTGCCGCTTCGTTTTCAGCTTCACTTTCCTGAATACCTTCGATCAATGCGTTGATGATTTTTTCATCCAGGGTGATGGTCGCATGGCCCAAAGCTTCCATAAAGTACGGCCAAGGAATCGGAAAGTTTTCATTGTCGATATTTTTGATCACGAATTCTGCGAGCTGCAAATAGCGACCGCTGTGATTTAAAAATCGAGCCAGGGCATTGATGTTGTCCAAGGAAATTTGATCTGGGGAGGACTCTAAACTAGAGATCAATCGTACAGCGACTTCGTCGAGATCGCTGGTCTCGTTGAGTAAATTTTGAATTTCCAACTCAACAAAAATAGACAAAAAAAGCCTCCGCTCTGAATTAACAGAATTACTCGTCTAGTTTGAAATAAAAACGAGTGTTTGCGGAGACTTAATATCTTGCGTTAGAAACTATTTTTGGCTGACGCGTTCTACGTAGTCACCAGTTGAAGTATCGATGCGTAAAACATCGCCTTCATTGATGTGCAAAGGAACGCCAACAGACAATCCAGTCTCCATGACAGCGGGCTTAGTTGCACCAGTTACGCGGTCACCTTTGATACCTGGATCAGTTTTAGCAACTGTCAAATTCACAGCTTTAGGAACGTCTACTGCAACGGCTTTTTCATTGTAGAAAAGAACGACAACTTTAAGGCCTTCAGTCAGATAGTATTTAGAGTCGCCAAGGTCTTCATCAGACATTGCGATTTGTTCGTATGTCTCGTTCGACATGAAGTTGTAACCAGTGTCGTCTTTGTACAAGAAGTTCATTTCTTTGTTCTCAACGTTAGGTACTTCGAATTTCTCGCCAGATTTGAAAGTTACTTCAAGGTTTTGACCTGTCAGCATGTTTCTCAATTTAGTGCGAGTGAATTGATTGCCTTTACCTGGTTTCACGTGTTGGAAATCCACGATTACGTAAGGTTTGCCCTCAACCATTACTTTCAAGTTCTTTCTAAAATCCGACGTTTCGTACATTTAATACCTCTTTTTAAAGCTAGGAAGCGATCTCAAGACTGCCACTGACGGCGTTGCTCGTCGGCGGCATACAGGAAGTATGCCTTCTCCTCGCGCCTTGCATTGGCACTCTTGATATCGCTTCTGTTTTGCGATGCAAAGACGTTAATATGCCTAATTCACTTAGGAAATGTCAAATAAGGGAGCGGTAGTCTTCGATTTTGCGAAGCATCATCTGAAGGGTTTCGATCTTTCTTTGGCGAACCATTTCGTCGCGGGGAAGAAGTGGTTTAAGGGGAACTGGCTCGTCAGGTTCATTATAACGAACTTGCAGGGTTTTCATTCGGCGTTGAATTTCAGGATGATCACCAAATTCCACGCGCGTGTCCTTTAAAAGTGCGTGCGCTTTTTCAAGATCGTTACGCACAATGAATGCGTCAATTAACGACAGCATGCGCTCGAAAGCCTTATTTCTAGGCACCGGTTGTGGTTTGAAAACCTCAGTGGCCGCACCAGTTTTAGTGCCGGGATAAGTGGCTTCAATAACGGGAGCGTCCAAGTTCACGGCTGGAAGTTTTTCCATCGAAAACACTTCTTCGTCATACTCGTCCGCTGTCAGAGATTCCAGTTTTTGTACGGCTTTTTGTGCTGATTGAGAGTTGGGATTTAAGAACAAAACCATCTTAAAAGCTTTCAAAGCTTCCTTGGGATTTTTGTTCGTCAGTTGCAGTTCTGCCAAAAGTTGATGCGCCAAAATGTTTTCGGAAGCCAAGCCTGTGGCCTTTTTCAAGGCTTCAATGGCGCGACTGATTTGGCCTGCGTCGCGCAAAATTTTAGCGTATGTGACCAATCCTCCGACAAATTGCGGATGGCGTTGAACGCCCGCAGTCACAACTTGCAGCGCTTCTTTCATCAGTCCCATTTCTCTATAAGCTTCCGCCAGAGGGGCGAACACCTGAGAAGTCGGATCCTTTGCGAGGATGTTCTGATATTTTTCGATCGCGCTTGCTTCAATCTTCGGCATACGTCAGATTCTAGTGCACATTCATTGACTTAGCAATACGTTCGGAATGAAATTAAAAGTATGAGTTTGACGATTCTTGGGGTCGACCCCGGTTCCCGCATTACAGGTTTCGGCGTGGTTCGCATCAACAATGGCAAGATTGAACATATCAATCACGGTGTCATTTTGTTGGATGCGGATCAGGATTTTCCCCTGCGTATGACGGAACTTGGTTCAGCGTTTCGTGAAGTGATGGAAAAGTATCGTCCTCATCAAGTCGTGATCGAAAAAATCTTCCTGGGAAAAAATGCTGACAGTGCTTTTAAATTAGGGCACGCCAGGGGAGTGGTGATGTATGAAGCGGGCCTGGGTAAAGCCACAGTTGCCGAGTATGCCACAAGATCCGTCAAAAAAGGAATTACCGGGACCGGTGCTGCCACGAAAGAAGACGTGCAGGCCGTGTTGAAAGCGATGCTGAATATTAAAGCGATCAATCGCATCGACGCCTCGGATGCCCTGGCTATGGCTTGTTACCATGCCTTTGAAATGAAAAAGAACGCAGTTATACAAAGAGCGGTGAGTATATGATCGGTTATTTGCGCGGTAAAATTATTGAAGTATTGAATGATTCAGCTCTGATTGACGTTCAAGGTGTGGGTTATGAAGTGTTGGCTTCTGCCAGTACATTGGGCGACTTTACCACCTTGTTGGGTAAAGACATCATCGTATGGATTCACACTCACGTGCGCGAAGACGCTCTGACTCTTTTTGGTTTTCACGACAAAGAAGAAAAACATCTGTTTTTGTCTTTGTTAAAAGTAAATGGCGTTGGTCCAAAAATGGCTTTGAGTATTTTGTCTGGCGGTCGTCCCGCACAGATTCAGGAAATGATCGAAGCTGGAAATGCCAAAGCTCTTTCTGGTTTGCCTAAAGTCGGTAAGAAAACTGCAGAGCAAATCATTCTGACATTAAAAGGCAAATTGGTTTCCATCGATGAAGGCAGCAAAGCCAAGTCTGAATCCTTGACGCAAATCACTTCGGCACTTTTAAACTTGGGTTACAAATCTCAATTGGTTGATCAATTTGTTTCCACTCTGCCGATGACGATCACGGTTGAAGAGGGTGTGAAAAAAGGCTTCCAAACATTGTCAGGAAACTTGTCATGAGTCGCATTATCGAAGGCAGCATTTTAGAGGACGAAATCACTGAAAGCAGCAGCGGTGGCGGCGGCGAGAAGGCTTGGGAAAACGAATTACGTCCCCAGGATTTCGCAGAGTTTTCCGGACAAGACATTGTTAAAGATAAAATCAAAGTTTTCGTGGCGGCTGCAAAATTCCGTGGCGAACCTTTAGATCACGTTTTGCTATCGGGGCCTCCGGGGCTTGGTAAAACGACACTGGCGCAAATCATCGCGAACGACATGGGTTCTGACATCAAAATGACATCGGCGCCGGCGATCGATAAAAAAGGTGATTTGGCTGCGATCTTGACATCTCTTAAACCAAACTCTGTCCTTTTTATCGACGAGATCCACCGTTTAAGTCGTCATGTGGAAGAGTATCTTTACACGGCGATGGAAGACTACTACATCGACATCGTAACTGGTGACGGTCTGGGTGCGCGATCAATGAAATTTCAGTTAGCACCTTTCACATTGGTGGGGGCGACAACTCGAGCAGGACTTTTAAATCCTCCGTTCCGTGATCGTTTTGGGATTGTAGAAAGACTTCAGTTTTATGACAAAACCGCTCTTCAAAAAATCTTGATCAGATCGGCTCGCAAACTGAATGTGGAAATTGACAATGATGGAGCCGAAGAAGTGGCTCGTCGTGCGCGCGGAACGCCTCGTATTGCGAATCGCCTGTTAAAGCGTGTTCGTGATTATGCACAAGTAAAAGGCAATGGCGTCGTCACTCAAGAAATTGCGATATATGCTCTGGATCAGCTAGGGGTTGATAAGCACGGCTTGGATCTCATGGATCGTCGTATTTTGAGCCTGATCCAAGAAAAGTATTCCGGTGGGCCTGTAGGTATTGATACAATAGCTGCTGCGCTCAGTGAAGAGCGTGACACTCTTGAGGAAGTGTATGAGCCATTCCTAATCCAGGAAGGATTCATTCAAAAAACTCAACGCGGTCGCGTGATCACTGAATCTGCAAAAAAATCAGTTTTAGAAATCATCCAAGCGGAGAATTAATATGCTTACAAGACAGCCTCTCGTCGTCGAAGTCCTCAGAGGACATGTGGTCGAGAGTGTTCATCAAGTCATGGTGGCTGTGGTGAATGAGGCTGGTCATCTTTTGCACGGGTGGGGTAATACCAATTACGCCACCTATCCGCGCAGCGCGATCAAGATGCTTCAAGCATTGCCTTTGATCGAATCTGGGGCTGCAGATAAATTTGAATTAAAAGACGAATGGTTGGCATTGGCTTGTGCTTCTCATCGAGGTGAACCCAAGCATTTGGAAGCCTTGTCCGCGTGGGCTCATAAAATTGGTGTTGCAGAAAGCGCGTTGGCCTGTGGTCCGCATCTGCCCTATAACGAGACTGCTGCTCACGAATTCATCCGTCATAATAAAAAGCCCACGGCATTTTGTAATAACTGTGCCGGAAAACATCTCGCGCTGATTTCGACATGTCTGCATTTGGGCGAGGACTATCATGGCTATGAAAAACATGATCACGCGGCTCAAAAAAGGCTGCGCAATATTTTGACTGAAACGATGAAAGTCGATCACGGAAAAATTCCTGAAGGCATTGACGGCTGCGGGATTCAAACCTATGCAGTGCCATTGCAAGCGATTGCTATCGGCATGTCGATATTCATTAATAACCACGCAAACGAGCGCCGAAAACAAGCGGCCCAACGTCTGACTCGCGTGGTGGCTAGCAATCCTTTCTTTATCGCTGGTAGTGACGATTTCGCCACAAGTGTGATTCAAAAGACACAGGGTCGTGCCATTATAAAAGGTGGAGCAGAGGGTGTTTTTGCAGGTTTCTTACCTGATAAAAAAGTCGCCTTCGCCCTGAAAGTCGCTGATGGCGCGGGTCGCGCGGCTCAGTTTGCGGCCTCGCAGGTTTTATTGCATTTGGGCGGAATGAATCTGGATGAAGGCAAGGCTCTCTCGAAATTCACTCAACCTCATATCACCAATTGGAAGGGTGATACTGTCGGCACCTTACGCATTGCTAAGCCCCAGTAGCTAGTGATAAACTAGTCTCATGTTCTTACAAAAAACGATTCGCAAAAAAACAATGGTGAACGGTATTGGTATCCACTCCGGGGATGCGTGCACTCTGACGTTCCGCCCGGCTCCACCAGATACTGGCGTTTATTTTATTCGTAAGGACTTGCCCGGTTCGCCATCACTTAAAGTCACTGCTAAAAATGTTCAAGCAACCAGTCATCAAACGACAATCGGTGGCGAGGCATTTTCGGTAGCTACAATTGAACACTGTTTGTCGGCTTTGTCGGCCCTTCGTATTGATAATTTATTTATCGAACTTGATGGCCCGGAAATTCCAATCTGCGATGGCAGTGCGGGGGAATTCCTAAAAGCACTTTTGGAAGTTGGCATTGTCGAGCAAGATCAGCCACGCAAATATTGCTATATCACAGAACCGATCTATTTCAGCGAAGGCGAAAAGCACGCGTATGTGGTTCCTTACCACGGCTTGCGTGTGACCGTGACGATCGATTTCGCTCATCCACTTATTGGCAAACAGACTATTGATCTGGATATCAACGAGCAATCTTTCGGCCGTGATATTGCCAGTGCCCGCACATTTGGTTTTTTAAAAGATGTCGAAGCTTTGCAAGCCCGTGGTTTAGCCAAAGGCGGCAGTTTGGATAACTGCGTAGTTCTGGATGATGGGGCCGTGGTGAACCCCGAGGGGCTTCGCTGGGCCGATGAATTCGTCCGTCACAAAGCCTTGGATGCTCTGGGAGACCTAGTGACTTTGGAAATGCCATTGATGGGTCATGTGGTGCTTTACAAAGCAGGCCACGACGTTATGAACAAGCTGGTTAAAAAGATCTGGGATTCCCCAACATCATATCGTCACGTCGAACTTGGCGCCGACATCAGCGAAGAAGTACAAAGATTTTCCGGATGGACCCTAGACGCTCGCTAAGGGCGGTCGGTGAAAAAGGCCCATCTGACTGCGTTGTCGGACCTTGTCCTCGCTCCGACGTGCTAGGAGCACGCCTGCGCTGCGGGAAGATCCTCCGCCTTGCATATGGACCTTTTTGACCGACCTTGGTTTTCGGGTTTTGCCGTGATGCATGTGGGGCGGAAGAAAAATTTGAGATTTGATAATAAAAAAGGCGCTTTTAAGAGCGCCTTTTTTATTTATTTTTTTCGGGAAGGTTCGTTTACTGAGACTTCGTTGCCGGTCATTGCGGCTTCCATCAAGTCTTTATGGTAGTGCAGGATCACACTGCCTTGTTGCAGTTGTGGAATTACTTTAGAAGCCATCGCCAATGAAAGGGCAGGGCATCCCCAGCTCACTCCCAAGCGACCAAAGGGTTGGCCCGTTTTAGGATTTTTAGAGTTGATGAAGTCTTCACCCACGTACCAGGCGCCGTGTAAAACGATGTCGCGGTTATAGGCTTGATCGTTTGAAGGCTGCAGGCCGTACATGCGCATAGTTCTGCCATATGAACCGGAATAAATTCCCCCTGCCAGGTAAAAGCCCAACGATGTTTGTTTGGAATCTTTGATGTTTGAAAACTTAGTCGCGTAGTTGCTGCTGCCCGAACCCTTGCCGTGAGCCACGTAGTAACGAATCACGTCGCCAGATTTCAAATTAATTAAAAAGAAACGACGAGACGTGGAGGGCTGTGTGAAATCAATGATGGATACTAGTTCCGGATATTCCAACGTCACCACAGAGGTCGACGGGCGACGTTCAGAATCGTCACAAGGTCTGATGCTGTCAGGCCACTTTGCACAATCATAAGTGCTTTGTTGGAAGGAGCGACCGTGGTTTTCATCTAAGAAGCGAACCATGCGATCCAATGCATCCGTTGGAACACCCTGAGAAACAATTTTAGCCATTACTGCTGAAGAAGGTGCCGCCACCGCAGTCGCTGTCGCTAGAGACACTAATGCACTTACAAGAGCGAATTGTACTTTCACAGATCCCCCCGGATATTCTGAGTGTTCAAATTGGATGCGTTATTCGAGGATATAGAAGTGAAAGAACGAAGAATCAACCACGCAAAGTAATTTCTGCAAAATACTCTTACTTTCCACGACTTTAATTGCACACGTGCAAGAACACTCAATGAAACGCCCCTCAAAACGTCTAAATGCCATCTCACACCCACCGTAAACAAAGCAAAGCGTCATCAAACTTTAAGCAACTCACACCTTTTAAAAAAATGTCCCCAGCTCGAAACCGAAATTTGGCGAAAGCGGAATGCAGAGGGCTCCACTCCGCTTTCGCCAAATCCCCGCGTACCAACAACCGGGGATTTTAAAAGTGTCTTACATTTGGGATTTCAGGTAAGTGACGATGTCGATGTCTGGCGCAGTTTGCGCACCCACTCCAGGTTTCGGACCTGCACCTAATTGCTCAACGGTGTAATCCATGCGCACGTCATAGCGACGATCCGTTTGGTTGCGGAGCCATCTTTCAGCATCGAACCAAGCGCGTTTGTTTTGATCATCCGTGCAGGATTGAAGCTCTTGAGGTTTGCGAGCACCCCAGCGCATTTCCGGGCAGTGGTACGGGTCAAAGCTCATGTTGAAAAGTCTTTGGCGTGCGGCCTCCAGATTCATCAACAAAGTTTGGCCATTGGAAGTCGTGTAAGAGAACTTACACATCGTTGCTTCCTGCGCATAGACTGCAAAAAGGTCTTTCGCCAGGTTGCCTCCGTTGTAGCGAAGAGTGCGATCGCCCGCGCGATATTTCTTCATCGCTTTTTGCGCTTGATTCAAAATATCCACGAAAGATGTTTTCAAACGAGCGTCACGGGAAGGTGTGGCATAAGATTCCCACTCACCAGTCGCACCAAAGATATTTACAGGCAGACGATCCGGATGTTGCTTCAAAGGAATGCCTTCGCGTCTTGCCATTTCCACAGCAGCCACGCGGTCCTTCAATGAAGAACAAATATCAATCACTTCGAATTTCATATCCAAAAGAGGATCGATAACCGGTTCACCATTTGTCAGTTTCAACTGAACGTACTCGAAATAATTCGTCACTTGGCCTTTGAAAACAAACTGGCCTTTTTTCCAATCGCCACCTGGATCCGGAGCGTTTCCGTAGTATTGTTCAGTTCCATATGCCGCAAGGTTCCTGTTGTCAGCGGCCTCAATACGGCCACCAATGAAAGTGCCGTTATCCATATCAGCGCCTACCAATTGCAAAGGGCGGAAGTTTTTAAAACCAGCGCCTTGACCAGGAATCGAACGCATAAATTTGGAAGTATAAAGACCCATCGTCAAAGTATTGTCAGGGTGAGCATCGATGTATAAAACACGACCCGCCTCCGTCACACGGTAAACGATCGCCACGTGACCGTTCGGATCATAGATCACAGTCCCTGGGCGGATACCCACGCGGTCCAAGCGAGCAGGATAAAAATCAGAATATGTCGCACCCTGAACATCACCGATCATGCGGTAAGCCGCTGTCGATACGGTATTGATCAAATCAGAATTTAAAAAGCTCACAGCGTCAGGATAAACGGGACGGCGTAAGGCATTTTTTTTCGTCAAAAGATCTTTGCGATATTTAACGGTGTTGCCGTTTGTGGAATAGCGAATGTCTTTGTTGAAGTCCTCTGGTCCTGCAGGGTTTGCAGAAAAACCTGTCGCTTGAGAAAATGGCAAACCACTTTTCCAGGCAAAGTAAGCACGAAGGTAGTAAGGAAGATCAGCGCAATCTGCGAAAAATTTAAGTCCGCCCGGATCTGTTCCGTAAAACATATTCGCAGGGCTGTTTAAACATTCAGTCACGGTCGCACAGCGGCGATTCTCAACAGCATTTCCCAATTTAGTAACGAATTGGCCAAATTGGTATTCGTGTTCTTCAGTCCAGGCAGGCTGAGTAATGCGCCAGTCGCGGGCACCAGCCAGCGCTGATGTTGTGGCGGTAGATCCCAACACGAGTAAGAACAATGCTAATGTTGATTTCATTTTGACTCCATAGTTCGCAAAGGAAAAAGAGGGCCCGTTTATAGCGCGAACTATGGATTTTGGCTCTGGAAACTCACTCGGATTTGTTGATTTGCAGAACTTTCATGGCATCTTTAGTATACATTACGTTTTAGTAGCTTGAATTTTCTTGGCGAACTTCCAAAATTTGTTTTCGACGCCTAACTTCTTGATTAAGTAAGCCTCTGCATTTGCAGGGGAAATCGCCAAAGACTGCTCCCAAAGAGGCTCAAACAGGGTTTGAGTTGCGCCCACAGCGGTAGATGGAAAACTCGAGTCCTCAATTTCACCAAAAGCTACGATCAAAAGGCGTTGCCACAAGGTCTTCATCGCGCGGTTGTAGGTGGATTCCATATCCCGACCCTGCAGGTCGGCGATTTCCTTCAGTTGCTTCGTCGACAAGGGGGAATCCATCTCTAAAGCCTCCAAAATGATTTGGCTGTGGGATGGAAGAGGGGTGTCGCTGCGTTGAAAGGCCAGCATGTTTACAAAAGTTTCCCGAGAGAAAAACGTCGCACGGTTCTGATACCATTTCGCATAGACGACTTTGCCTGATCGCGACAGCTCTTCTTTCAGAAGCCACAGGTCAGAAACTTTGTGATCGGCATCAGCATCCCACTCCCAAACCATCTTGGAGCGAGGCCACAGATGAGCCCATAACGAGTCCGGTTCGGGACTGTTTTTGATGGGATACACGAGCAAAATTCCTTCTTTTTCGATGGCCTGAATAGCCTTTTGCTTCTTCATTTTTAAAGTAAATCAAGTTCACAAATGTTTGGCAATTTATGTCGCGCTGTCAGGTATTTTGACACTCGGAAAATATCTTCCCAATAGGTTTTCAACAACTCCTCACAAAGGTCAAATTTTTGTGGTTTTTCACTCTGTGTGATACCTATTTCACCCAATACGTATGACATTAAAAACAAAAGCCTTCCGATTCTTTTACAAAGCCCATATTTATCTCGGTCTATTCGTGGCCGTGCATTTTATTTTCCTCAGCATCAGTGGTTCCATTTTGCTCTTCAAAGAAGAAGTCGAAGGCTCCGTTCATGATGCGGTCGCCGTGACTGCGGATCAGACTTCAATGTCGTATTCGACTTTGTTGTCGGATGTTCTTAAGAAATTTCCTGGCGAAAGACCTCTTGCAGTTTTCAAAGACGATGAACACGAAAACATCGTGAACGTGCGTCTGGGGATGAACGATTCCAAAATGTTCCGTGGAGCTCGCAAGCTGATGTTTGATTCGCACACGGGGGCGGAGTTAAACGCGGAAGCCGGCAAAAGTTCTTTCATGGATTGGATGCTTAAACTTCACCGCGAGTTCTTTTTGGGTTCTTACGGGAAAATTTACGTGGGCTTTATTGGTCTGCTTTATTTCTTTGTGATGCTTTCGGGGTTTTTCATATATGGCAACTTTGCCAAAAAAGTCGCCTTCGGTGAAGTGCGTATCAAATCACCTCGTCATTGGTTTTCAGACATGCATCGTTACATCGGTATCGGTGTCTTCGCATGGGGATTGATTATCGGGGCGACGGGTTTCTTTCTGGGAATCAGTTCGACGTTGATCAAGGTTTACCAGTATCAGGAGCTGAAAGAAATCAATCAGCAGTACAAAGATATTCACGGAGAGAATGATCACGCCCACAACGCTTCTGTTTTGGATCAAGTGATTAAAACATCCGAGCAAGCTTTGCCGGACGCAAAGGTTGATTATATCGCGATGCCGGATACTCAGTTTTCTCCACCGAATCATTTCTTAGTGGTGATGGTGGGTAACACGCCACAAACAGAACGCATGACTCAGTTGGTGGTGGTGGATGCCGCAACTGGAACCCAAGGTGAAGTGCGCGAGCTTCCTTGGTACATGAAGATCACGTTGGCTTCAGAGCCGTTGCATTTTGGAAATTATGGCGGTCTGTTTTTGAAAATCGTCTGGTTGGGCTTTTCGCTCTTCTCGTTGTTGCTACCGATTTTTGGTTTGGTGATTTGGTATAAACGTAAAAAAGCCACTCAGGTCAAAGGGGTTTCCATGGAAACTCGCAAGCTGTCTGAAAGCGCATTGTTTAAAAACCGTTTTACAACTCCTTTAGCTTTATTTGTTGTGACCGCGGTCATGATCATTGGCGCCTTTATTTTGGGCGGCACATTTGCCGTGGTGTCAGGTTACGTTCTTTTGATTCCGTTGATTTTAACGGGAGTCGTTGTCCTGCGTGGTAAAAGAGGCAAATCGTGAATTTGGAGATCCTGGCAAACCTTAATACGATCACGTTCAGTGCGCTGCAGATTCTGCTGTTCACGCTTTTGCCTTATTTGGCAGAAACGATGCATGTCAGTCTGTCCTCTGTCGTGGCGACATTCAGTGCCGGGTCGTTCCTGTTCTTGTGGTCTTCACCTTATTGGGCTGCAAAAAGTGATAAGGTCGGCCGTCAGCCAATTTTGCTGGCCGGTCTTATGGGGCTTGGCATTTCCACTTTGATGTTGTGGGCGCTTACTCAGTGGGGCGAAAAAATCGGATCGGTTGCGGTGCTGGTGGTTTTGATCATCAGTCGCCTGATTTATGGTTTGCTGGCTTCCGCTGTGGTTCCTGTTGCCCAAGCATTGCAAGTAGATTTGTCTGAATCCCAATCGGCGATGAAGGCGATGATTTCAAATTCAATGAGCTTGAATGTGGGTCGCTCTTTAGGGCCGATTTATGTTTTGGTCAGTGGGGGCCAAAATATGGATCAGGTTTTGGTGGGATTCTTATTTTGGATTGTGGCTTTGTTGGCAGTCAACGTGTGGGCTCTTCGTCAGCCAGCGCCACAAATGAAAACAGCTGCCGCTATAGAATCCGGGGTCTCCGCGTGGGGCTTGGCATTTAATCGTATGCGCTGGGTTTTCTTGTTGGCAGTTTTGTTCACAAGTTTCATCGGCATTTTAAATTCTTCATTGGCAGTCATCTTGAAGCACAGCTTTTCTTTATCCAGTCAGGACTCCGGTGTCTTGATGGCTAAATTGTTATTGGTGAGTGCTGTCATTGCTGTCGCAACCCAATTTTTAGGACGTATGTTCTTTAAGAATCCATGGCAGGGGGCTTTGGTTTTGGGAGCGTTGACCTTGCTTGCGGGCTCGGTTCTTTTACAAGTGATGAACATGGAATCACAGCTTTGGACTGCGATCGTATTTTTGTCAGTCGGTATCGCTTTGGTTCCACCTTGTTACTTAACTTTGATGACGACAGTGGATCCTGAGCACGTGGGCTTGGGGCGTAAAGCCGGTATCGTCAGTGCTGCGAACACCATCGGTTATGCGGTTGGCGGGGCGCTTGCGGCTTTTACTTTGAAAATTAAAATATTCTCGTTGGAAATGTTGTTGGTCTCATTGGTTGTTTTGATGATGGTCAGCATCGTGGTCTTATACCGTCAGCGCACCGTCGTGTCTGGGGAGGCATAATATGAATTTGCACGAGCTTTCTCTTCGTCATTCAGCTTCTTGTTTCTTTAATTCTCTGTTCCGTGAGTGGTTTGATTACTCCATTATCGAAGCACCTGCAGCTATTTCTGTTAAGACGGGTTGTAAGCAAGCCTTGGTGGTGAATCTGAATGATGGCGCGGCCATGTTCTTGCCGCTGACACGCAGTTCTTTGATGGGGCGCCATCAGTATCATTCTTTATTCTTCATTCAAAAAGACAGCGTTCTGACAGAAGCTGACTTTTTGACGGTGGCTTCTGAGTTGGTGAAACATTTAACGACCATTTTCCCGAACAGCGTTGGCAATGATGCCGTCTTTATGGAGCGCCTAAAAAACAGCGTGGAAAACATAGAGCTGGCTTTGGGACACCGTCAGAAAGACTTGAAAAGCATTTACTCTGGGCCCATGAGTTTTCAACAGGCTGAACAAGGTCTGATGATCGGTCATAATTTTCATCCCTATCCCAAAATGCGGGAAGGCTTCGATGAAGCCGACTATCGTCAGTATTCTCCAGAAATGGCGGGAAGTTTTGCGTTGAACTGGTTTCTGGCGAAACCCGAAATCCTCGCCAATGAAAAAGCCGACAAATTCCAGGTTGAACAATGGACCTTGGATGCTTTCTTAAAAGACTTTGAAAATTCAGAACAGGCCTCTGCTAAATTAAAAGCTGGTTTTATTCCATTTCCAGTTCATCCCTGGCAAAAACAGCACCTCTTGAAAAATTCAGTGGTGCAAAGTTATTTGCAAAAGGGTGATCTGCTTGATTTGGGGTCGGCCGACAAAAAATGGTATCCGACGACTTCATTGCGCTCGATTTACGGCGCGCACTCTCCGTACATGATGAAGTTTTCTTTGACCTTGCGTTTGACGAATTCCATTCGTCACCTGACTCCGGTCGAAGTGGTTCGTGGTCTGCAAGTTTATGATGTCTTTATGACGTCAAAGGCTCAGGAGTTTTCTCGTAAACATCCTCAATTCCACATCGTTTTTGAGCCGGCATTTATGGCCCTCAAAGATGCGGCGGGGGAAATTTTGACGGAATCCATTGTAGTCTGCCGTGAAAATCCCTTTACAGAAAATAACAATGAAGAAGCTGTCGTACTTTCGACATTGGCGCAGGATAACCCTTTGGGTGGTGAAAACCTGATTCAAAAGGCCATTCGTAAAGAAGCCGAAAAAACGCATCGTTCTTTACGCGAGATTTCTGAGCAGTGGTTTGCGCGTTATCTTGAGGTGGCTGTTAAGCCCTTGGTGCATGCTCAAGCCAATTACGGAATTCTTTTGGGTGCCCACCAGCAAAATCTGATTTTAAGCCTAAAAGCTAATTTTCCAGAAAAAGCTTACTTCCGTGATTGCCAAGGGACGGGATACAGCCACTTTGGTTTCTCATTGTACGGCAAAGATGTTTCCAGCCTAAAAATGGAAAACGGAAATATTCTGGATGATAAGGGCAATATCCTGTTTGCTTATTACCTTATGATCAATTCAACCTTTAATGTTATTGCAGCGATCGCCGCTGATGGCTGGGTCAGTGAAGATCAGTTGGTAACGGATTTGCGTAACTTTTTGTTGGCTATTCGTGCTTCGAATCCCCAGGATTTGTCTTGTTTGAACTATCTTTTGGATCACGCGGAAATCTGGCACAAAGGAAACTTCACTTGCAGCCTGCAAAATTTAAATGAAAACACGACGGCCAATCCATTGGCTATTTACAATCTGATTAAAAACCCCATTGCTGCGGCAATAACAGCAAAGGCTTAGGACGATTTATGAAACAAACTTACTTGCATGTTCAAGAAAAGAAGAACTTTACAGCAGAATTGGCTGACGGAGTTCTGACCGTTTCAGGACCAGAATCAGCAGTGAAATATAATATCGAAGACAGTGGCGATAAAGTTCAACTGCATGCCCAGGAGTCTTCTTCGGCAGCATCGTTAGTTGCCACGGAGCATCTTTTTGCCCACAAGCCCGAGCTTAAAACAATTTCGCTCAATCAGATCGCAACTCATCGTGCCGACTTTTATCAAAATCCCGCTTTATGGTGCACGTATGGGACGCAAACTTTGAAAGCCGAACAGTGGATGTATTCCGGCGATGTTCGTCATCCGATTCGCCCACAGCCACATCCTGGAGAATTGCTTTATTCTCGTTTCGTTCCAAGCATCGGAAAGACAATCAGTTTCCGCGTAGTGGACGTTGAAACTGATCTTAAGACTTTTCACTTCTGGCACAATCAACCTTATGTCAACGAATTCTGGGAACTGGCAAAACCAGAGGCTGAACTTAAAGAATATCTTGAAAAAGGTTTAGCGGATTTGCATTCCATTCCAACTTTCGTTGAATTCGATGGTGTTCCTGTAGGTTATTTTGAAATGTACTGGACTTTGGAAGATCGCTTGGGCCCGTACTATGACTCTGAAGCCTTTGATCGTGGTTTCCATCTATTGATTGGAAACATGGAATACCTGGGCTTCAAAAATACCGACGCCATTCTAAAATCAGCCAGCCACTACTTGTTCCTGGAAGAACCACGCACGCGCAAGATCATGGCTGAGCCGCGTTCAGACAATCAGCGTATTATTCGTTACGTTGAGACATTCCCAGCATGGAGAAAAGTGAAGGAATTTGATTTCCCTCATAAACGTGCAGCCCTCCTAGAATGTCGTCGCGAAAAGTTCTTTTTAGGGAACTTCCTGTGAATTTAAAAGCGAACACTCTTCATTCTGGATCTGCATGGGTGCGGGTGAATCAGAACCTGGTGGCGAAAAGCCTTCAGGAGCTGAGCTATGAGCAAATTCTGAAGCCATTGACGACAGACGGCCAGAACTTTGTGTTCGCATTGCAAAGTGGTATCGAATATCACTGTCAGGGTTGGCAGGGGATCTGGACCGATATCAAAGTCGAATCCGACTCCATCGTACGCGTTGTTGACGGCGTTAAAATGCCGGTGAAAAGTGCTGGTCAATTCTTTATCGACTGCCAAAAAGAAACCGGCATGGATGACATTATTCTTGGAAACTTCCTGGAAGAAATGCACAACACGCTGTTTTCGGATTTGCGGATCGAACAAAAACAAGCAGAACAAACTTCGACTGAAATGACGAAGTGGTCCGGCCTCAAAATTCAGTCGATCCTCAATGGCCATCCGAAACTTTTGCTTAATAAAGGTCGTATCACGTGGAGTGAAGGGGATTTAGCAGAGTTTGCTCCGGAAAGTCAGCCCTTGCTTCGTTTGATGTGGTTGGCAGTTCGTAAAAACTCCGCCTTGGCAGCACAAATGCCAGGAGTAAGTACGGAAATTATTTTGGCGCAGTCCATGGATGAAGCAGAACTAAAGCGTTTCAATCAAGTACTGACTGACCTTGAAATCAACAAGTCGGAACACGTTTTTGTTCCGGCTCACCCATGGCAGTGGGATCGTTTTATTCAGGTTCAATTTGCCGGCGAGCTTTCCACGGGCGTTATCAAGGCTTTGGGAGTTTTCGGTGATCAATATCAACCGCAAATTTCGATTCGTACGCTTTCAAACGTCAGTCGTCCGGGGCTATGGGATATCAAACTTCCAGTTACTATCCTAAACACTTCCAGTATTCGTGGAATTGCCGCGAAATACATTCCGGTGGGTGGTGAGCTGTCCCAAAAGATGAACGACATTTGCGCGAAAGACGACGTTCTTAAAAATGTCCAAGTCTTAAGTGAAAAAGCCGGCGTAAGCTTTCAACATCCGATTTATAAACAAGTGGCCCTGGCGCCGTACCGTTATCACGAATATTTGGGCGCCATCTGGAGAGAGTGCGCAGAATCCAAAACCGGCGCCGGTGAGTTTTCAGTTCTTACTGGTAGTTTCTTTCATAAAGATACAGAAGGTGATTCTTTGCTGGGTGCTTATGTGAAGTCTTCGGGGCTGACCATGTCCCAATGGCTTCGCAAGTATTTCGAAGTCGTGGTGGTGCCGTTGTACCATCTGCAATTGAAGTACGGCATCGGCCTGGTTTCCCACGGCCAAAACATTGTTTTGAAACTTAAAGATCACGCTCCGGTGGGTTTGATCATTAAAGACTTCCAGGGTGATCTTCGTGTGGCGAAGGGTTCTGTTCTGGTAGAGGAGTCTGCGAACTTGGCGAGCCATTTGTTGCAGCTTCCGCGCAATTATTTGATTCACGATTTGTTCACGGGACATTTTGTCACGGTTCTACGGTTTATCTCTGAAGTTTTACAAGAGTGCGACGGATACTCAGAATACGAATTTTACGGAATTCTGGGTGAGGTCCTTCGCGATTATCTTTCAACTACGGGGAAAAACCTGAATGTGGATGACAGCGTCAACCTTCTGGCGGAAAAAATGCCTCGTGTGCTGGTAAATAAGGTGCGTTTCAAGATCGGCTATGCCGACTCCCACGAACGCCCGGTCCCCATGGTCGGTGACGAACTTATGAATCCCATTGTGTTGGGATTGAATAAAGGAGCACTGTAAGATGGAACAAAAATACAATCTTATAGGAATTGGTATCGGCGTCTTCAATCTAAGTCTTGCGGCCTTGGCAGATAAAACTGCGGGGATCCACAGTGCTTTCTTTGACGGCAAACCAAGTTTCGACTGGCACTCAGAAATCATGTTTGCAGATTCAGAAATGCAAACGTCTTTCCTCAAAGACCTGGTGATGGGGGCGGACCCGACAAACCCTTACAGCTTCATGAACTATCTGGTTCAAAATGGTTTGTATTATTCTTTCATGAACACGAATCGCCAAGTGGTGACTCGCCGTGAATTTGAAATGTACTGCCAGTGGGTAAGTAAGCAATTAAACCACCGTTTGAACTTTGGCGCGCAAATCGACGAAGTAAATTTCAAAGATGGTCAATTCCAGGTTCGTTCTGGTAACAACATCGCTAAATCCGACAATATCTGTATCGGAACGGGGCTAACTCCAAACGTTCCTGATTTTGCCAAAGACTTCATCGGTCCTAAAGTATTCCACGCAAAATCGCCTTATCTTAAAACTTTGGATGTCACGGGTAAGAACGTAGTTGTTATTGGTGGCGGGCAAACGGGGATCGAGATCTTTCGCAATTGCTTTAAAGGCAAATGGGGAGAGCCATGCAGCACGCGACTGATTTCCAGCCGCGCGAACTTGGAACCGTTGGACAATTCTCCGTTCGTGAATGAATACTTCACACCTTATTACGTGGAAGAATTCTTTGGTTTAGATCAAAACCTTAAAGATCCTATCGTGCGCCATCAGAAAATGGCTTCTGACGGGAATACTCCAGAGTATTTGGAAGCTCTTTACAATGATATCTATCAACTTCGTCACGTTCATCAAAGTGAGGCGATCGTGGAGATCCTGCCTTCCCGTTGCATGGATCGCCTGGAAGAGGCGGGGAATGGCTATAAACTGACTGTCAGCAGCACGTTCTCGAACAAAACTGAAACGCACCATGCGGATATCGTGATCCTAAGCACCGGCTTTAGAACCCGCATTCCGCACATCATTGAGCCGATTCAACACCTGATTGATTTCGACAACACAGGTCGCTTTGTTTTGCAGAAGAATTTCTCTGTGAAATGGAAGGGGCCTTCGCAGAATAAGATCTATGCCATGAACTTTAGCCGTCACGGACATGGAATCTCTGAACCGCAAACGAGCTTGATGGCGTGGAGATCCGCAACCATCCTGAACGATATGCTGGGTAAAGAGCACTATAAAACATCGAAAATGGTTCCTAATTTTGTTAGCTATAAAGGATTATAAAGGGAAAGAAGGAAGAGAGAGTAATGAGAATTTTCATCGCAGCATTGTTCACGGTCCAGGCAAGCTTGGTGCATGCCCAGACAGCGGAACAACCACCACAGACGGCATCAGAGACGGCGACAACTGAAAAAACCGCAGAAACCTACAAACTGCAACAAGTGCAGATTCTGGGTAATAAAGAAGACAAGTCCTACTTGGAAAGTACAGAATCCATCACTGTTATCCAAGCCGAGTCATATGATAAAGGGGTTAAGGCCGACTCCTTAAAATCCATCAATGGTCTTCCCAACGTTCAAGTGAACAAGAACGATAACACCTTCAGTCTGCGCGGTATTAACAATATCGGCGTAACAGGATATCAAAAAGACAATTTGGCATCGATCCTGGTGGACGATGTTTTCCAGACGGACTTGGCAATTTCCGCCGGAGCGTTTGATTTCTGGGACTTGGATCACGTGGAAATCTATCGTGGTGCCCAATCCACAACTCAGGGTATCAACTCGCTTGCGGGTAATATCCTTTTGTTCCACCGTAAAGCGTCCGATGCAACAGAGGGCGCAGTTAAAGCCGGTCTGGGTAGCTATGGATATAAAGAAGTGGGCGTGGTTTCCAATTATAAATTAAGCGAAAACCTGTTCGGTCGTACGTCTGTGAACGTGGAACGTTATGATGGCTTCATCGAAAACGTCACGACGGGTAACGAACGCTGGGGACGTCAGGATAAGAACTATATCTCTCAGGATTTAGTGTATAGATTGAACGCCTTTGATGAGATTCGTTGGAACATCAAAGTTCTTAACAATGAAGCTGGCGGAACTTATTCGCAATCCACAGATCCTTTTGATTATAAAGTGTATGAGGATGTCGACAACCGTGCGTTGACGAATAATCAACAGACAAGCCTTCGTTATACTAAAAAAATCAACGAAAACTCCTCTAATGAAACGATTCTGGCATACTCGCAAAGTGACCAGGACGCGACCGCCGATGCAGACGGAACTTCAGCTGCAACAGCTGGAACTCGTTATGAGGATCACACGGACAGCTACCTCAGCGTTGAAAACTTGTACAAATACCAAAGCGAAAAAGTTAAAAACGTTTTGGGTTTGCACTATCACGACTACATCATCAAAGATGACTATAACTTTAACGTGTTAGCTCCAGGTCCAATCCCGGTTCGTCAAAAAACTGAGAAATACCAAAACACGTATGCGATCTTTGATTCCATGCTTTATAAGTTCAATGAAAATCATGCGATGAACTTGGGTCTTCGTTATGAGTACATGAAGAACAAGTACGATTCTTATATCGTGTATGGCTCGACCAGAACGGCGAGCGGTGACGAAGAGGGCGGTATCCTGCTTCCTAAAATCGGTTACATCCTGACGGAAGGTATCAGTTCTTACGGTATTTCCTATACTCAGGGCTACCGTACAGGTGGTGTCAGCGTGAATCGTTGGACATCCACAGTGGCCGAATACGATCCAGAAACGACTCATAACTTTGAATTAAGCTATAAGCGTGTCCAAGATCAGCTAAAAGTTGCGGCGAACGTGTTCTACACTCACTGGGTGGATCAGCAGGTTCTGGTGCAATATGCGGCGAACAACCCTTACAATTCAGCGATCGTGAATGCGGCAAGCTCTGAAGTGTACGGTGCGGAATTGGAAGCGACTTACAATATCAATGCACACAATGCATTGACTGCAGGTGTGGGTTACAATCATACACGCTTCATCGACTTTAAAGGACCTTTGAATCAAAACTATGACGGTAACGAGTTCCCATTCGCAAGCCCATGGACAGGAAGCTTAAACTACACGTTCAAACCGACAGACATGTGGAATTGGGATAATACACTTCGCTACTTGTCTTCAAGCTATGGCGATGCTGCGAATACCAAGTCGGCTCCTGAGCAATGGTACTTGGATACGTCTTTGGCGTACCTGATGGCGCAATGGAAATTGAACTCTGAGTTCTATATCCGTAACGTCCTTGATCAGAAATATGTGACATACGATGCAAGTAACGCCTACTATGGAACAAAAGTTTACCAAGTGAATTCACCCCGTGAGTTCGGTGTACGCGTGACGTATTTCTGGTAACAGATTTGAAATAATGAAACTCAAAAAAAGGCCTCCGCCAAAAACGGAGGCCTTTTTTTATTTCCGTGCTGCATGCGATTGCCGATGGGGAGGTGAGCTTCCGCGCACTGTGCTTTCTACGCGGCGCAGTTTTTATTCCAATGATGCATTCAGTTACCGAAGCGGAGATAAAGCGCGCGGGAGGAAACGCTGATTCGATGTGAGAGTTGCAACTTGGTTTGAAATGCCCCTAAGATTTAAGAATGAGAAATTTCGTCTTTATCGTCAGCCTTGTGGTTTCTTCCGTCAGTTTCGCCATCAGCATCGATTGCAATTGCCGTGGCAGCGGTGTTTGCCGCGATCGTGGCGATGGCAAGGTCGTTTGTGTAGGAACCACGATGGGAGCGGGTAAGAAAGGCGATAACTGCGCCGGGGCCGCAGGTCTGTGTTCCTACCCGTTAAGATGTCAGGATCGCGGCGACAAAGTGATGTTGTGCCTGGATTCATCTCCGAATGTCGGTAATAACGGCGATCTTTGCGGGGATAATAACTCCTATTGTAAATATCCAACGCGCTGTAAAGACCGCGGAGACGGTGTCAAAGCCTGCGTCGGTGGGGAATACGGCCAGGGGAGTGCAAACCAGCTTTGTGCTTCCCAATATGATTTCTGTAAAAAACCTTTAGAATGCCGTAACGACAACGAAGGCATTCAAAAATGCACTCCTTAATATTCAAACCAAATATTTCCCCAATCCTCTGTTTTTAGCAGGGGAATGTGACGCTTTTTTAGCCGATAAATCACTTCGGCGTGGGGATGCTTGTAGCGTGCATAGCGCGCGGATGCGACAGCCATCGTAAGACGTGGCAAGTGAGTTAATAGCTCATCTGATGTGCTCGTCCGAGAGCCGTGATGGCCCAGCACTAAAACCCGAGTTTCGCGCACCCAAGGCAGACTTTGCCACAGTAATTCCGCCTTTACCGGTGAATCGCCAGGGAATAAAAAGCCGTTGTAAGATGTGATCTGGCTTGCCGCGTTTGTGTCGGCTTTGCGTTCAGACTTTTTTGTTTTTTTTAAAGCCGTTAACCCCTGCCAGTGGGGAATATCCAATTTGTCGGGGCAATCAGAAAACTTTTCCAGCAGGCGCATTTTTCCCGGTGAAGAAATTCCCTGTGGCCTCATCGCCAGACAGCTCTGCCACGAGGAAGGCCATTTCGCTAACGCACCGATATGATCCCAATCCCAGTGGCTGAGGTAAATTTTGTTATTTTTATCGCGGCAAAGCTTTGCGATTTTCGCCCACGGAAATCGTTCGCCACCGACGTCAAAATGTCGGCAGGTGGTGGTGTCAACTGAAGTCACCCATTGTCCTTGGCCGACGTTCCATATCACGAGATATGAGAACACAGATTTATTTGCCACCGGCGTAGCGCTGAAAGTTATCAACACCAATGAGAAAAGTGAAAATCTTAAAACCCATTCCACGCAGCATCCTTTCCTTGGCGGAGTCGTAACCGAAAAAAGTGAAAGAAGATGTGCCACGCAAAAATCCAAAACCATAATGTGGATATTGAAATCTGTTTCGCAGAGACACCGGGAACAGGTTCAGAGGCCCATTTCAGGATTTGGGAGAAGCCCGTCATTACAAAATCAAACACTCCCACTACGGATGGAATGATTACGCTTACAAACCCTAGCGGTAGTAAAATGTAAGAAACCACGGGCCCTAATAACAGATTGTAAAGCAGTGCGAGGGGGTGCAGTGAACTCAGGCCCCACAGAGGAGCACACATGAAAATAAAAACTGCGCATTGATTGAACAACAAGCGAGGAAAAACTTTTTTTATTTTTAACAGCGATGTCCATGCCAGTGCCAAACTGGCACACCAACTCATCAGCAGAGATGGTGAGTTCCACCACGCAGGAAAAAGTGCGAGCGTGAAACATCCCGCAATCATCGTCATTAAATCCGGCGGAAATTTCCAACCACGTGATTTAAAAAGTCCTCGCAAACCCAATGCAGATAAGGCTCTTACGGCGGGTGGTTGCCAGCCGACGATCAAGGAGTAAAAGCTCAAAATTAAGAATCTTACAAAAAATGGAATTCTTAAAACCGCAAAAAGTTCGTCGAGCAAAAGAAGATGAGATCCGGAAATCACGAATATATGAATGAGCGATGTTTTCACCAAATTCTGTTTCAGGTTCTGATCGTTTAATTTTTCACCACACACTATTGAGGTCAGTGCAGAGTAATTTTCTGACTCGCGCGGGATGAATGTAAGACACTTTTGTTGATAACTCTGAGAAAGGCTTGATGCATTATTCAGCATGGTGTCCTGCGTGCAATTGCTCAAGCTCAAGGCAAGGAGAATAAGAATAATCATGAAATCGAGGACTTAGCAAAAAGCGCTGCAGGTGCGGATTCTAAAATAATCTGTCGTGAGTCCTCTGCGTCCGTGTAAGTCGGATTGTAAGATCTGAAATTGCAGCGCTGAAAAACAGTGCGATTTTAAATAATAAGATAGTAAAATCATGAGCTTATGATGTGCTTAAATTTCATGCAAATCGCTGAAACCCTTGAAATTCAACAGGTCCAAGGTCCAGCATTACAATAACTCAACATTTTGTGTGGATAAGTCTGCTTGTTTGCACTTTGGATTGCATGTCATACTAGTAAAAGATCAAGGAGTGTCGAGAGATGAAGCAACTAGGACGATTGGCAGCAACACTACTTTTAAGCTTACCTTTGGCTGCAGCAGCCAAGTCAACAAACACAATCAAAGGCGCCGCACAAACTCCGAAACAGCAAGCGTTGTTGGTGGAATTGACGGGACAAGATTTCAGGAAACAATCTGACACAGCTCTGTATGCTGAAATGGTAAGCGCTTCTCAACGCGATGATGAGATCGGTTTGAAGAGCCGTCTACAAAGCCTTTTGACGCGCTTTCCAGCAAGCACATATGCGGACAATGCGTTGTTCCTAGCGGGCAGAATGGCTGTTGAGCACAACAACTTCCCTGAGGCGATTCGCTATTTTGGTCGCATTGAAAAAGAATATCCAAACAGTGACAAAGCGGCGAGTGCACGATTTGCGAAAGCTATGACGTATAAAAAAATGAATCTGCCACAGTTTGCGAAACGTTCCCTTGTGGAAGTGAGAGCTAAATATCCAGGCAGTCCAGAGTCATTCAGAGCAGATGCTGAACTGAAACAGTTCAACTAAGAATAATCACCACTTGCAAGGATGCAAACAGTGAAGAACAAGAAGTTCTCAGTCTCATTGACGATTATATTCTGTGCGCTCTTGGTGCAATTCCAAACAGCGCATGGTCAGGATGCACCTCCACCAGATACAACCTGGGATGCAGATCCATTGGATGTATTAGAACCTAAAAAAAGTGATGCTCCAGTAGAGCCCAGTGTTCCTGAATTTACAGAAATTCAACCGGGCTCTTCATCGGGACAAAGTGTTGAAACTCCGCCTCCACCAGCAGCACCTGATGTTCCCACACCAGAAATTTCTGCACCGAATGATGTGCCGGCGCCAACTCATGCGGATGCATCGTCAAGTTTTTCAGATGCAGGTAGCAGCGATCCGGATTTCAATAAAGAAAATCGTTTTCACAATATCTACAAAAAGTACAACGCACAGCCCACTTCAGATGAGGCTTGGGACAAAGCTGTTGGGGCTCGTAAATCCGAAGTTTACAAAGTCGAAAAGGGCAACACTCTTTGGGATATTTCCAACACTTTCTTCGGGGATCCAAACTTTTGGCCGAAACTTTGGTCATTGAATAATGGATCGATTTTAAATCCCCACGAAATCACTCCGGATATGAATATCAAATTCTATCCAGGTACGATGATGGATGCGCCGACTCTTGCCGTGGCCGGTAAAGAAGGTGAAACCGTTGCTGAATCTGAAGGCGATAAAATTGTTGAACCAAGCATCACTGAGCCTCCAGTGCCACCGACTCGTCGTAAGCACACTCCCGTGTTGGGCTCACTTCCGAACAGTTTACCGAAAGGTCGCTTCGGAGTATTCGATGACAGCTCTGCCGTGGAAATTGAATTCAGAGAAAATAAAATGCCGATCCCTTACGAGTATCTGACTTATTTCGTAGCGGATAACGAAGTGCCGGGCGCTGGAACTATCACTGCAACGGAATTGGATTCGCAGACGGCGAACGAATTCCAATACGTTTACGTAAAATTAAATGGCAACCAAGAAAAGAACTACATCGTTCAAAAAAATATGGGCGAAGTATTTGATCCTGCGGTGAAAGGTCGTAAAGGCCGCATGGTTGAAGTTCAAGGTGGCCTGGAGATTCTGGAAAAGGTAAACGCCGAAAAAAATATCTATCGCGCCATCGTAAAAAAAGCGATTCAGCCGGTGGAAGTTGGCGCCGTTCTGGTTCCAGGTGAAGTTCCAATGATCGATCCGCGTCCGGGGGCCGTGAATAATTCTGCCAATGCGAAAATCATGGGCGGGGAGTTCGGTAAAAAGCGTGGGCTTTTTGGTTCAAACTCTTTGGTGTTCTTGGATGGCGGTTCAGGTCGCGGATTTCAGGTGGGGCAAAATCTGACGATTTTTGCAGACAGTGCTCTTCGCAATCGTCAGACCAATGCGGTTTTGAATGATCGTAATATCGGTAGCTTAAAAATCGTCAACGTGACGCCAAACTTTGCCACAGCTTATGTGACGACTTCCAACGAAGATATCTTGTTGGGAGACTATGTCGGAGTGGGAACAAAAACGGCTTCAGCAGGTCCGGATGTTCATGAAAGTCATGCACCAGAATCCAAAGATCAAATTGAAGAAGAATTGGATTTAGAGGGCGCGCCTCCTGTTTCGCCGGAGTCCGGATCTGAAGACCTTGATCTTGAATTGTAATCACTAAGGAAAGGCTCTGCAATTTGCAGAGCCTTTTTTTATGACTGAAATCCATGCTCTCTCCCAACTTATAAAATCCCATCCCCTTTATCGCGTTCATCGCGACGAGATCCATCAGACTTATTTGCGTCTTTCGCAGATCGGTTGTCTGACAGAATTTTATCTCCGCCAGGCCATGCAGGAATATCTGCCAGAGCTTGGCGATTCTTTAGAAAAGAATTTTTCTTTGTTTAAAGATCTGTGTGCAGAAACTGTGCGCTGGCAAATGCAGGGCATGCAGTTCATCTGTTATGGTGATCCGTTGTTCCCGGCGCAGTGTTATCGCATGGCTGAGCCACCCTTGACGCTTTCTTATCGGGGGGCGCCTTGTTGGATGATAGAGCGTTCCATTTCCATTGTCGGCAGTCGCGAGCCCAGTGCGGATTCATTAAAATGGATGGAGCAAGAGCTGGCGTTATTTTTAGAAAAGCAAATGCCATTGGTGATCAGTGGTGGAGCCCGTGGTGTAGATCAAAAAGCGCACTCTTTGGCTTTGCGTAAAAGCATTCCGACGGCGGTGGTGCTGCCTTCGGGACTGGGAGAAATTTATCCCAGCAGCTTGCAGGAATGGATCACTCCTGTGCTTGATCGGGGAGGCTGTTTCATCAGTGAATACGATCCGCAGCAGATGATGCATAAGCGTCTTTTTCATCATCGCAATCGTCTGATAGCGGCGCTTGGTTGTGCCACTTTATTGGTGGAGGCAAGACGTCGCAGTGGAACTTTGATCACGGCACACCAGGCTGCAGAGCTTTCGCGTCCAGTTTGGGTCGTGCCGGGTCATCCGCTGGATCCACATTTTTTAGGCGGCCTGGATTTACTGTTGGATGGCGCGCAAATGGTGCGTGATGCCCAAGATTTGTCCACCTTATTTCACTCCGAGTTATTGACCGACAATTTTAAAACAGCAGGTATTGTGGGTGTTTCGAGCGAGTCCCACTAGGGATAGTGGCGTGTTTTGAATGGCAAAGCGGCACTGAAAAAAGTGAAATGATCTAAAAAAATCTTTTGCAAGGGGTGGGGAGTTGCTCTTACCATTTGATTCAAGGGAGGGGCGATGTGGTCAAGGATGACCGTGGTAGTAAGGATGCTGCTGCATCGCTCTTATTTTAAGACCGCCCCAACCTCCAGTCGAAACGATCTCTTCTAATTCCAATTTTTTCTTAAAGATTGAATCGCGATTGCACCAAAAATGATATTTGGTGCCCAGATTGCTATGGCGACAGGAAGTGAGCCACTGCGTGCTGCACCTTCGGCCGCGACATAAAGCACCCAATAGAAAATAATGATACCGATACAAAGAATCATACCCCCGGCTTTCGCCGCACGACGATTTGTTGTCGTTCCTAAACCCACGCCAATCAAAGAAAAGACGACGCAAAGAATAGAAATCGCCCAGCGTTTGTGAAGCTCCGTCTGCATAATGCGATGTTCTTCTGGATCTTTGAAATCTTGTTTCAAGCGGTTTTTTACTTCTTCTAACGTCAAGGAAGGCGGGGACTTAGCGCGCTCTTCATATTGATCCGGTTCAGAAAAATGCACGTCGTACGTATCAAAGCTGATCTTGGTGTGTGTTTTTGTCTGACGGTGAATTTCACCGTTTTGTAAACGCAGCAAAACCTCCTGGCCGGGACGCTCAGGATCTGGCAAAAGGCTTCCTTCTTTGGCAATAACGGTCAATGGCACATCGCCATTTTTCTCGTCGTAAATAAAGACTTTGCGAAGTTTGCCGTTTTTGGAATCAACTTCATTGGCGTAAACGACCATGTCAAAGAAGCCTTCTGCGAAAGTTCCCTCTTTGATCACGGCTGTGGCTTTGGTGTTTGCCAAACGCGTGAACAAAACCTCGAATTGACGATTTCCCCAAGGAGCGATCACAAACGATGTCTGTGCAGAGACAATGCCGACAATCAAAGCCAACAGGAGTGCCGGGATGATCAAAGTCCCCATTGCCAGACCCGAGGCTTTCATCGCCACGATTTCAGAGTCCTGACTTAAGCGACCATATGTAAGAAGAACCGAGAACAGCAAAGCCATCGGGAACAGCACGGGCAAAAGTGAGATCACGACGTATCCCACGATTTCGCCAATGGTTTTTAAGGCCACGCCGTGGACAAGTGCAAACTCCGTCAGACGCAAAACCTGGAACATGAGGATGATGGAAATGAAAACCAAAAGACCGAGGACGAAACTTGGTAGCATCTCGAAAAAAATGTACTGCACGGCTTTTTTGCCATTAAAGATACTGAACATGGGGTTCATTGTAGTAGGGCGGAAATCGTAAGTCATCGCGCCCATCGTCCAGTCTGTAGTTTGACCGAAAGCTCCGCATATCTGACAATAGAGGGATATGAGTAAGGTTCTTCTGGTGTATGAAGACTACGCTGATCTCATGAGCGTCGAATCGACATTGAAAAAAGTGGGTTTTGACGTCATTGGTCTATCGAGTGAGTACGCCGTCTCTGATCAAATTATTAGCTTCAACCCTGATGTGGTTATTGGTTCCGGTAAAGGAGCTAAGGTTTCCTCATTGGGAGTCGGCAAGCGTTTGAAAGAGATGAGTCGTTGGGGTGGTAAGGCCGTGCTGATTTTTCCCGCAGGCTTTAAACCAAGTCCCCAAGATTTGATCAAGTTGCGCGTCGATATGATTTTGGAAGCACCAGTGGCGCCTCTTCGAATCGTACAAGTTCTGGCCAAACTTTTAGGGCAGGATGAAAGCGCTTTGCTTGAGAAATTAAATAAAGCCAGTCACCTGGAAAGTCCGACTGCGAAGCCACTTTCGCCCGCGGCGGCACAAGGAAAATTCACCACGGAAAATGAAGCCATCTTTGTTAAAGGAACTTCACCTGAAGAGGGCGAAAATGTTCCGGCAGGAATGGGCTTTAACATCGATCAAGAACCTCAAGGTGAGGGTGCAGAGTTCACTCTAAATAACGAAGAAGATAAAGAAACTCCGCGCTTTAAAATCGGCGCTAAGTTTCAAGCCTCTGTTTCTGAGGCACAAGCAGAGGCCGCGCCTGAAGAAGTGGCTTTTCCTGATGTGGACCTCAAAGCTCTGGAAAGAGAGCTTCTTGGAGGCGGCGCGCCTGAAGTGGAGAAGGTCGAAAACGTGTCTGGAGCAGGTGCTCCAGCCGCAGATGCTAAGACGGTTAAAGGCAAGGACGAGGCTCCTCAGCCAGAAACTCCACCATCCAAGGCTCGTCAAGAGCTTGAAAAATCCACGGCTAAGCTTGCGGAACGAATGAAAAAATACGCAAACATGGTGTCGGATGTGAAAGTCGCTCCAGTTAGCACAATCACCCGTGTGGAATCCCGTAAACGCCAACAAGACATCGCGTCAGAGTGGGACAAGGAATCCATTAACGATCTCGATAAGTTGCGCCAACAGTTCACGAAAGCCCTTTTTAAAAAGTGATTGCTCCTTAGGGGACCTTGACTATATCTTTTCCGTTCTCAAATTAAGTATGGTAATTTGTTCTAATACGGAGGCCTCTATGGGCGTAAATACAACAGCAGTAACAGACGGTTCTTTTGAAACAGAAGTTTTGAATTCTTCAACTCCAGTTCTTGTGGATTTCTGGGCAGAGTGGTGCGGTCCTTGCCGCGCATTGGCTCCAAAGCTAGAGGAAGTGGCGACTGAGTTGTCTGGAAAAGTGAAAATCGTAAAAGTGAACGTGGATGAGAATCCAGCGACTCCTTCAAAATACGGTATTCGCGGTATTCCAGCGATGTTGTTATTCAAAGGCGGTAGCGAAGTGGGTCAACTTGTTGGCAACCACCCGAAAGACGCTATTGTTGATTTCTTGACTAAAAATACATAAGCCCACACAGGCTTGTTTAAAAAAGTTAAAATTTTAAAAGAGGGAGCTTTTTCAAGTTCCCTCTTTTTTTTTCAGAGAATTCGACATCCTCAGCAGTTTTCGCTACGCTTGCTCCATGAAGTCATTGCCTGAGGTCACCTCTGTCTCAACTGAATCCTATGAAACAGCTTTAAAGAAGTTTGCTGAGTTGCTAGGGGGCAGTCACGCGCTGAAGAGGGACTACCCCGGATATGCTTATGATGGTCTTCCCGAGCAATACAAAGCCCCCGTGCTACATGCATTGCAAGAGTGGGTGGATTTTTTCTCGATGCATACCATGCCAAACTCGATTTCCGATAAGCAGCTTTTGTGGCGGTTCTTAGGGGCTTTTCGTTTAAAGCCTGACGGTGATTTTTTCTCTAAAATCGATGATGAAACCTGTCTTGAGGTGGTTAATCGTGCCGGGCTGCAAACTTTTCGCAGCCTGAGTTTCATGTCGGTGTGTAGCTACACTTTGGATGAAGTGATCTCTGTTCCGTGGCCGAACCTGTATCGTCGCGATGAGGACATCACCAATAGCTACATAAACCTTCAATCCACCATTACAGATGGAACTTTGACCCACAGGGATCTGCCAGGTTTGATTCGAGTGCACGAAGTTGTGGAAATTTCAGGGTTCGACAAACTGGCAACGACCATCAAGCCTATGTATCTATCGCCGGTGTATGACGGGACCGGTGCGGTGGTTGGTGGGATTCATGCATTCAAAATCCTTAAATGTGAGAGTCTGAGCCCCGCCCAGGGCTGATTGCATTAGTTATCATCTGAGGGGAGATTGTTTGCTTTGCTTGGCTTTCGTGGTAGAAATGATCTTAGGTGCATATGCTTGAAAATATTTTGAATTCTGAAAATCTTCCGGAAGCAAACCCAGCGAGAGACCTTTACCGCGAGTCTTTGCTTCAATTCCATTCTCTTTTGGAAAAACCACGCTCTATCAAAGGTGATTATCCTGGCTTGGCTTTCGATCGCTTGCCTTCAGAAGCGCAAGGGCCGATCGCTAATGCGTTGGCAGAGTGGGTTGAGTTCTTCCAAATGCACTCCACAGGCGAGCGCATTTCTGACAAACAGTTCTTGTGGCGATTCCTGAGTGCGTTCCGTTTGAAAACGCACCCTGATTTCTTTTCTTCTGTGGATGACGAAACAAGTTTTGAAGTTGTGAACACGGAAGGTCATCAAACGTTCCGCAGTATTTCGTTGATGGACTGCTGCAGTTACTCTTTGGATGAGTTGGTTTCCATTCCTTGGTATGAGCTGTTCAGTCGTGATCAATCGATCACGGATAAATACTTACAGTTCCAGGAAGCAACGACGAATGGAACTTTGGTTCACACCAATGTTGAAAACATCATCCCGGTTCATCTAGTTACGGAAAACTTTGGTTTCGATAAAATGGTTTTGACGATGAAACCTCTTTATCTTTCTCCGATCTATGACATGGACGACAATGTGGTGGGTGTTATCAGCGCTATCAAAATCTTGAATTACGTCAGCCGTCGCGAGGAATCCAAAGAACGGGTTCGCGCGGAATTGTCTGCGATTCCTTAGGTTTCTTTAAAATTTGAAAATACAAAAAGCCCTGGTGATGAACCAGGGCTTTTTGTTTTTATGTCGTTCTGATTTTAGTTCGTAGCAACTGTCGTTTGAATTGTTGGAGCGTCAGCCAAGTTTGTGTAGAAGTCTTTGTAGTTCTTCATCACACGGCCGTTGTATTCCTCAGGCATCACGTTCTGAGCCAGAAGGCGGCGAACGTTTTTAGGACCCATATTGTAAGCGCTCACGTATTTGTTCGCTTTACCTGGGAACTGCTTGCGAAGGTAGTCCATGTAAGCTGCTCCGATACGGATATTCGTCACTGGGTTCGTAAGAGTTTTCTTACCTTTCCAAGGAATACCGTATTTGTTTGCGATCCATTGAGCTGTATCAGGTTTGATTTGCATCAAGCCGATTTCGCCAAAGCTACCCACCGTCAGTGGATTGAACGTGCTTTCTGTTTTAATGATCGCCATTACGAATACTGGATCCAAGTTGAACTTGTCAGATTCAGAGATAATAGCGCTGGAAATATCGCCTGCGCGGTTTTTCCATTGCGGCTCAAGGTAGCCTTGAACCTTTTTATAGATCATCAAATTCAAAGCCACGCGGCCTTCGATTTTTTGAGCGGCTGAACCTTTATAGCGGCCTCCCAACAACTCTTTAGCATGGGCAACGCGTG
The DNA here is from genome assembly GCF_013752535.1 of Bdellovibrio sp. KM01. NCBI lineage: Bacteria > Pseudomonadati > Bdellovibrionota > Bdellovibrionia > Bdellovibrionales > Pseudobdellovibrionaceae > Bdellovibrio > Bdellovibrio sp. KM01. The sequence goes on along the minus strand of NZ_CP058348.1, from coordinate 2,477,677 downwards.
AAGCTTCATTCACCGTTTCGATTACTGGCAGCTTTAAGATTTTGCTCCAGTTCACATATTCAAAGTTGTTGAAAAGAACCATGACTAGAGTGGCGGTAACTAAAGCGAGTGTTGATTTGAGATGTTTCGTTTTCATATCCCGTCCTCCTGTTATCTAGGTACTAGTGCAGGGGGCGGGCCAACCGGTTAAGCCTGTGAAATTGTTTGAGTCTTTGAATGAGGCGTCTTTCAGATGGAATGTGGGCGAATGTGAGGTAGGCACTGTCAACCAATCTGTCGACACTGTCAGATCATTAGTTAGCCAAAACGGGTCAACTTCTCACTCTGAAACGTTCTTGCTCGGAACGCGGCTTGGTGTCTCAAATTAAGGCTTGCTTGTCGCCTGCATGCAGCTGCGTCGACACGCCATCCGGGCTCACCGTCGCCCGCCTTGGCGGGTTCGCGCATCCGAGCGCCGACGGAGGTCGACTTCGTGCACGCATGCGCCAATCAATCCTTAATTTGAGACACCAATCCTCGTACTGCATTTAGTTGCAGACGGGCTTGTCAGCCTTTGGCTGACTCGCTGGGAGAGATGGGGGGGGGGGGGGGGCTTGTCCGCTTTGCGGACTCGCCTCGAAAAGGTGCCTGCCGGTTTTTTGTATTATCTCCGCTTCGGTAACTGTGTGCGTTGTGATTTTTGCGATGCAGCCGGACCTTTTGAATTTGTTCTTTACTCTGCCCTTGGGGCGGACTGGAGGCTTATATTCAGAGGTCGATGATGAAAGATTGGTTGTCTATTTCAGAATTTGGTAAGGCTGCGGGGCTTTCTATTAAAGCTTTGCGGATCTATGAGGAGAAGGGGATTTTAGTGCCTTCTTCGCGCAGTGAGAGTCGCTATCGCGTTTATGGGCGCGGGCAGCTTTCGCAGGCTCAAGCGATATTGCAGTTTAAGCAACTGGGGTTTTCGCTTGAGGAGATAAAAGTCTTATTGAAAGAGACAAGTGACAGTTCGCTGCAGGATTTTTTGGAGAGACGTCTTCAAGAGAGTCGCTTGGATCTGCATAATCTGAAAGAGCAAATTTTAAGTCTTGAAACCATTTTGACCTCTCTAAAACTGGGCAGGGAACTGTCCCCAACTGAGAGGAATCAAGTTATGGAAAACTTTGTTGCTGAAAGTGTTAATAAATTAAAACGTCGTGGCGTCGTGGATCAACAAGCTGAAGTACAAGTGGCACATGAAGTGTCGTTATACTCAGAACCCCAGAAAATGATGATTGCCGGTCTTCGCAAGATCTTTGAATACGCTAAAGGTAAAAATATTCTGATGGGGCCGGGGCGAGGGAACTCGGGTGGGAGTTTGGTGCTGTACTCGGAAGGGTATTCGCAATTCAATCCGCTTCGTTATGGATTGGTGCCGGAATATTTCTCTCATACCAAAATGTTTTGGATGGACGTGGAGTATTCGCACTCTCAAGAAATCGGCAAGATGTGTGATGAACTTTCGGCCAGGTGTGGATTAGAAGTCGTCGCCTTTCGCAGTCCCTTCTTGGATATTTTAAAAATGGTTCAAGACAAAGTCGGTCAAATTGATTTTGATTCCTTTTCTGATATGGATCCGATGATTTTGACGGCGCCGCAGAGGTTGGGTGCTAAAGGCCTTTACTGGTGTGAACCCAATGAATTGTTTCATGCTTTTGTTACGATGAGCGCTGAAGACAGAGCTAAATACAGTCATGCCAGTTGGGATCTAGAAAAATTCTATCGCAGTCAGCCTATCGCCAGTCCGATGGAATTAACTATTCTAGATACTTTAAGGGATCTCTACCAACGAGAAAACTTTTTGGGGTTCAGAAGCAGAACGGAAAGTGATTGTCCCCAGAATCTGCCCGAACTGAAGTACACCAAGGGTTTACTCATTTATATGGAAGACTGGGATTTGATTTTTTCCCGAGTTGCAAACGTCAGTGTTGCCGAGGCTCGGAGCATTCGCATTGCTCTTAGAAAAGATGAAAATGCCCATGCCGATATTCTTGCGAAAATCGCAGATCCTTTGGTGCGCGACTTATTAAAAGACAAGGTCACTAAAGTCTTTATGAAGGCGCATGCCGTGACCTGCTGGTGGTTTTACAAACGCAGCGCCATTTTGAAGTCATTGTGGGAGAAAGAATACTTAGAAGCCATTAATGATTGGGAGCAGAAGCACAAGCTCACTTGGGTGGATTTTGGTTATAAAACTCAAGATGGTTCACTGTATCTGAAAGCTTAGTCAGGTCCTATCGAGTAGTTGGCTCGTCCTCTTGCGTTGTAAGAGGCTTTTTTCGTAGTCAGGGGCCGTTTCTGGAGTTTCAATATTTATAGAAACAGGAGATGGCCTATGAAATCACTTTTTATCGCTTCCCTTATGTTGATCGCAACTTCCGCACAAGCTTCCTTTCTTTGCACTAGCAAAGAGGTTCGTGAAGATGGTCATGCGGCTTATGGCATGCACGTACACGAAGCCGATGGTTCCGATTCGACTCATATCGCAATCTGGAAAACTGGCAAAGATTCATCACCATATCAATTTAACTGTATTCGTGAATCTTCTGACTATGACAACGGTCGCACGTCTCAATACCAATGTGAAAAAAGCGGGAACGAGACTTTGCAGGTTTATGCTCAGCAGACGGGTGCTAAAATCGCAGCTACTGCAGATCTAAGATCTTCTACGGACGGGCAACTGATCTTGTCCAGTATGAATTGCAAAATAATTGAATAGTTTTACTTTTCAATATGAGATTGAAAAAAGCCACGTATCTTACGTGGCTTTTTATTTTAGCCTGCCAAAAATCTGGCAGATTTAGCCGGCGTTCTGATGTCTTCGCTGTGGCTAGTTTCTCTGCCGATTTCGATTTCCTCGAAAAATGGATAAACGTTGATTCGATCGTTTTCTTTGACGTTGTAATTCACGGGAACGCTTTCACCATTAACCAAAATTAAATCAACCACGGATAGCGGCACGTTTAAGGATTCAATCACCTCCTGGATGGTGGAGTGTTGAAAACTTTGAAAAGTGATTTCGCGATAGCGATACACCTGCGGCAGAAAGACATTTAGATCATCATAAAAACGAATATGTAAGGTCATGGGAGTACTCTTTTGTGATGAATTTTATCTTATGCCTCTCTTGAGCTGGCTGCGAGGCCAGTGCCAAATTGCAGTTTTCTGAGGGCTCATCTGAAATCAGTTAGACTTAAAAGATCACAAAGGGAGGTTCACATGCCTAAGCAGCAAGTTCCCACAGATTTTAATTTTTCGGGCTTTGAAAACGAGTCGGATTTTGAGGAGCCCTATCAGTCTTCAGATTTTCAATCTCCAGGATTGATTGTGAATCCCGAGCGTAAAGAGGGTGCTACTAAGATCGATGACTGGAATAGTCCGGTACAGAGTCCCGTTGGCCAACTTTCGGAAGTCATCGACAGTGAAGGCCACCGTGTGCGAATCAACCACTATTAACGCGCTATCGCTACCAGAAACTGGCAGGCACCTTTTTGGGGAATAAAAAAAAGGCTTCGATTTCTCGAAGCCTTTTTTTGTTTTTGCTAAAACAGATATCTGCGGTAGGCGACGGAGGAGACCAGCCCCAGGCCCGCCATGGTGGTTAGCATGCTCGATCCACCGTATGACAGTAGCGGCAGCGGGACACCCACGATCGGTAAAAGACCGATAACCATCCCCATATTCACGAACATATGCCAGAAGACGTAACAGAGGACCCCAACCGAAAGCAGGGCACCGAACTTATCCCTCGCATTGGTGGCGATTCGAATTCCTGTGATGAACAGATAACAGAATAATCCCATCACTAAAATCGAGCCGACAAAGCCGTGCTCTTCAGACAATACAGAATAAATAAAGTCCGTGTGACGCTCAGGCAGGAATTCAAGTTGTGACTGAGTTCCTTTCATAAAGCCTTTACCAAAGAAACGACCGGAACCCACAGCGATCTTGGATTGAATCGAGTTGTAACCTGTTCCGCGCGGATCATTCGTTGGCGACAAGAACGTCAAGATACGATTTTTTTGGTAATCATGCAGGACGAATTTCCAAGCGATTGGCAATGCTACGATGCCCGCAGCGATTGCAGTCACCACGATCCAGCGTCTGACCTTGGTGAAAAGAACCATGGATCCACCGATTGCAGCCAACATCATCGCAGTTCCCAAGTCTGGCTGTTCAACAACCAGAACGAATGGAACTCCCAAAACGAACAGCGGGCCGACCATTTCCTTAAAGCCCATCCCTTGTCCGTGAGTGGATTTTGTGGAAAGGATTTTTGCCATCAACATGATCAACGCCAGTTTCATGGTTTCAGAAGGCTGATATCTGAAGAATCCAAGATCAATCCAACGTTGGGCGCCCAAAGCGATCTTACCAAAGAACGTTACGTAAAGAATCGCACCCAGATTTAAAACATAAATGATCAATGCAATTCGGGTGACGATGGCATAATCCAGGATCGTCATGACCAGGAATACAAGCCAGCCCACAACCAGCCACATGATTTGTGAAATAAACAGATTTGAAACATCAACCGAGCTTGGACCGTGAGTGGCGCTGTATAGGTTAATCAAGCCGATGATGTTCAATCCCAGAATCACCACGATGAAATTAATGTCGAGTTTTTTAAAGAGTGTTCTCTCTTCAACGTGCAATGAATTTAACACGATTATTCTCCTTCACTCGTAGTCGCCGCTTCGGCTTTCTTTTTTACGCCTTTGTTCTTAATCGCATTGGCGACAACGTCGGGATGATACTTCTGGAAGTAAGCATTATAAATGTCACGCGCGATAGGCACGCCGCCGGTATTACCATGGCAGGAGTGTTCAGCCAGAATCGCAATAACGATTTCCGGGTTTTCAGCCGGCGCATAAGAAACGAACCAGCCGTGATGTCGCATGTGAATAGGGCGGGCCGTACAGCTCGCATGGATTTGATCCGCCGAGAAGCCCATAACTTGTGCGGTACCAGTTTTACCTGCGAACTCAACACCAGGAACTTTCCAGTAACGGGCCGTACCCTTGTTGCCATTCGCTACCAGACGCATACCTTCTTTTACGACTTTAAATGTCTCAGGTGTGATTTTGATACCGTTTGGTTGTGGCTGTTGCAGATCGCGCACCACTTGCGGGAAGTTTTCGCGCAAAACTTTACCATCCTGATCCAATACTTTGCGGATGATGAAGGGTTTCACAACTTTTCCTTCAGTGGCAATCGCGTTGTAAGCAATGGCCATAGAGATCGGAGTCACAGTCACGAAACCTTGGCCGATGGCTGTACTTAAGTTCTCACCTGGTTGCCATTCTTCACCAACGGTTGCTTTTTTCCACGCAGAGTTCGGCATAATACCAGCAACTTCACGGGAAAGTTCGACACCGGTTTTTTGGCCGATACCCATAGGGTTGATGTAGTCATACATCTTATCAACACCCAAAGCGATACCCATTTTATAGAAGAACACGTTCGAAGACTCTTCGATCGCTTGGTAGATCGTGATGTTACCGTGACCTTGTTTAAGCGCATCATGATAAGGACGTCGACCAAAGAAGAACACCCCTGGGGCGGCAACGATTGTTGTTGGAGTAATAACTTTTTCACTCAAAGCCGCCACAGCCACCAACGGTTTAAATGTAGAACCTGGCGGGTTGTGATCCTGGATGATCTTGTTACGAAGTGGTTTGAACGGATCGTTGATCAAGCGAGACCAAGTTTGTGGCGAAATACCTGTTGAAAACTCATTCGGGTCAAAGGATGGAGCGGAAACCCACGCCAAAACTTCACCGTTGGTTTTCATAACCATTATACCGCCGATGTGACCACGGTTGTCTACACCTGTAACATTGAAGGCTTTGTAAGCAGCTTCCTGAATATCACGGTCGATCGTAAGAACCGCATTGTTTCCATGCACTGGAACCTGATCGCGGATTTGCTCGCCGTAAATATTCGGAGTTTGCGTCACTGCCTCACGGCCATGGGCATCGACCTGGATGAAAGAGATACCATCGGTCCCGCGGATGTCGCGTTCCAAAGTTTCTTCCAAGCCACTCTTACCAACGATGTCACCCTGATCGAATTTCAAAAAGTTCTTGTAGAGATCATTAAAGATAGGGATCTGACGTTTCGAGATCTCACCCACGTAACCAAACAGCTGGGCGCCGTTTTCTTTCAGCGGGTAGTAACGCACGATAGATTCACGAATCTCAAGTCCCGGAGTATCCAGGCGCACACGTTTCAAACGGAACACTTCCTCGCGGCTTAAGTTCTCTTTCAAACGAATTTGCGCGAAAGGACCGTTTTGTTTGCGGCTCTTTTGAACTTTTTGAACGACTTTATCGGCATCCATTCCCAGAATCGGGCCGATAGTTCCCGCCAAAGATTGCAGATCCTCGATATATTGAGGAGTCAGCAAGACCTCGAAGCCCGGCAGATTTTCCACCAGAACTTTTCCTTCACGGTCGAGCATCAGGCCGCGGGGAGCGGTGATTTTATTTTGCTTAATACGATTCTTTTCCGAGAATTCGCGAAGTTCGTTACCGGAAATGATTTGCAAATACCACAAGCGCATCGTGAAGATGCTGAAGGTGAAAGCAATTAATATATAGAACAGACGGTAGCGGCTTTGATATTCCTTAGCCTCATCCGGATTACTGACGTAAGTACTCATAGATCAAATCCTCCGGGCTCATGCACAAACTCGTCTGTCGTAACTTTGTCGATTTTTGCCAGGATCCAATACATCGGAAGAGCAAAGACTGGCGTCAAAATGATCTGGACAATACGATCGACAATTTCAAAGCTCGCCGGATTTTTTTCCAGCACCATTGAAAGACAGAAATAAATCAAATGATAAGCCACTGCCGAGAAACCACACATAATAGTGTAGTAACCAGAACCACTCCAGAAAACGCGGCTTTTAATTCCGTAAACAAGTACGAACAGGATCAAGAGTGAAAAGAGCATCATCTTGAGCGGCATTGCAGTAAATATTAGCAGAATCGCGCCCATAGCGTAAATCGTAAAGATCGCCGGATAAGGTTTGCGATACAAAGTCATGTATACAATTAAATTCAGCCACAAAAGTGGCGCCGGGGCTGCATTTCCAAAGAACTGAAACCACAGTGTTGACTGAATACCTGCCACGACTAGCAATACGGCCAGGAAAATTAAAAAGTTAAGTGTCGCATTCCAGCGGATTTTCACTACGGATTCTCCTGAGGCTTCGTTGCAGGTGAGGCTTTCGGAGTTTCTTTAGGTGTCGCTTTCGGCGTCACAGCCGGAGAAGCCGCAGGGGTTGCCCCTGTCGTTGCTGGTTTTGCCAGTGTCGGCGTGTGAGCCGGGGCGGCTTGATTCACTGGCGGAGCTTCGGTGCCAGGAGTGGCGTTGGGAACTGCACCTTCAACACCAGTTGCTGCTTGCGGAGCGTACTTGTCGCCAAAGTCTTCTTTGGAAGAATCCACGATGATGAATACCTCCTCGACTTTGTAAGGATCAACAACGGGGCGCAAATCAACTTTCAAAGATACCGAGAAGGTTTTTCTTTCCACCGATTCAACGATCGCAACAGGAAAGCCTTTCGGGAAGATGTTATCCAAACCGCCGGTCACAACCAGGTCGCCTTCTTTTACGTCTTCCGTGCGCTCTACATATTTAAGTGCGCAGCTGGTTTGAGATTTACCTTCAACGATACCGTGAGCACGCGTGCGTTGGACGATACCATCAACCACTGCATAGCGATCGGTGATCAGCATCACGTGAGCAGTGAATGGCTCCGGTTTAAAGATATAACCTAAAACACCGGCAGTCGTGATAACGGCCATACCGCTTTTCAAACCGTCTTGTGTACCTTTATTGATCGTGATCGTGTTGTGATCGATCACCAGGTCACGGCCGATAACTTGTGCAGAAGTCAGTTTCATTTTCGTTTGTTGTTTGAACTCCAACAAACCACGCAGGCGATCATTTTCAACTTGCAGCTCGTTCATGGAGTTTAAGCGGCTTTGCAATTCGTTGTTGGTGCTGTGCAACTGTTCGCTTTGTTTCTTGATGTTAATCAAGTCCAAGTACATTGCTGTGGTGTCCTTGACCCCGTGGCTGAAGCCATAGAATGTTTCGGACACGGCACTGCCTAACATGCTGAATGGTTTTACCAACCAATGGGATTCTTGAGGGCGTTGCTGCATGTTGATGGAAATGAGTGGCAAAGCCAGAACGATTCCGATGAGCACAAGTTTTTTGAGATCAAAGTTGAAGAAATTCAAATGTCACCTACCTAATACTTTCCAACGCTATCAAACGAGTTGAGAAATTCAACAATTTCCCCTTGAAAAATAATAAAAATCGTAAGGTAATGAAGCGGCTTGTTTTGAAGTTAGTTTTAGGAAGGATTTTTTATGAACGAAAATTTGGCAGATAAAATGAAAAGAAAGCTCTCCGCTAAGAGCATCACAGCGATCGTTCTTTTCGGTGCTATCATTCTTACATTCGTATTCATGGGTGCCCCTGGGAAATTGGGGATGGGCGTGGGGTCTGCAGCTCAGGTGAACAACACTTTGATCTCTATCGCTGACTTCCAAAACGAGGAAAACCGCGTGGCGGAATACTATAAAAACATCTTCGGAAGCCAGATGGATTTTAGCTCTCAGCGTCAACTTCTTCGCCAGCAAGCGATTGAGAACTTGGTGCGTATGGAGCTTGTTTCCCAAGCTGCGCAAAAGTCAGGCATTTTGGCGACAGACCAAGAAGTTGCAGACTTCATCATGAAGGATGTTCCTTTCTTCCAACAAAATGGTCAGTTCCAACGTGAATTCTACAAAAGCTACCTAGAGAACAGCCGTACTTCTGCTGGCAACTTCGAGCAAAAAATCAGAAAAGACATCTCTAATATCCGCACGCGTCACTTGTTTGAGATCGCGAACCGCACTTCTGCTGCCGAGTTGGGCAAAATGCAGGAACTTCGTGGTGGCAAAATCAACGTGTCTTTCGTGAAAATTGACGAAGATGCTTTGATCAAAGCAATGACCAAAGAAAAAGCGGAAGCAGCTATCAAAGCCTTGGATGAAGCTTTGGCAAAAGGTGATGAGGCCGCAGTTAACGCTCAGCTTAAAGAAATGAAAGCGGGTTGGGAAGAAACGGGTTTGGTGGAAATTGGTGCGGATCAATTCCCTAAAATCACAAGCCGTGTCGCAACTGAATCCATCTTTGAACTTACGAAAGCCCAACCTCTGTTGAAACGCATCGTTCGTGATGGCAATCAAAAATACGTGTTGAAACTTAAAGACACGAAAATGGAAGCTGGTAAAGCTCTTGAGCCGAACGTTCTTGAAATGACGCAAAAACGTCGTGGCGATGGTATGTTCGAAGCTTGGGTGAACCAATTCCGCAAGAACTCTCACGTAACAATGAACAAGCAAATCATGGAAATGTAATTGCGTGTTGCAATTCGTACGTGAAATTCCCATTTCAATAGTACTTCAATCAGCCTCGTCCGCAAGACGGGGCTTTTTGTTTAAGGTGGCTGCGGGATTCTCAAAAGAGATCAATCCGCTGTCGGGAATGAGCGTCAACCTGGTTCTGGTCGATCAGTGGTTGGGAGATCTTAAAAAAGATCTTGAGCAGACTGTTTTTCAATCCAAGTCCGAAAGTTTGAGTCATGCCTTCGCTGAAATTATGGCGGTGACAAGACTGAACCTTGTCGAGCATGCCGAAAAGGAAAAGGCGCAATTGATCAGTTTGGATTTCCGTGAAGAACGCGGTTGGGGTTTTTCTTGGAACCATTTGCAGTCGCCTGAAGATTTGATGATAAGGCACACGCACTTCTTAGAAGGATTTTTAGTGGATCCCTCCGAGGCTTCTTTGTGTAAGGTTGAGTTCGTGTGGTTACGAGCACCAGATTGCGAAGTTGATTTTGGCCACGAGGGTTTTAAAGTTTTAAAGGTTTTGGCCGCTCAAACGTTCAATGAACTTTGTGCCAAGCTTGCCTTGCATAAAGGTGGGGAGCTTGAAAGTGGCAGTGTGCTGTCTGAAATTCACGTGCACAATCTAAGTAAGAATTTCTCGGTGGCTCTCTAACGGCTCGTTACATCATCACAATTAATTCGAAGATCCACTCGTTAAAATCAACTTATAGGCTCCTAAGAGAAATTGTAAATTAGACAAGCTAACTCGGTGCGTTTTTGTTCGATTCCAAGCTCAACTCGTGAGCATATTTTTACTCTTCCAAATGGATTTGAAAATGGAATATCAGAATGCGGAGGGGCGTTCATGAGAACTATGCTCGGACTTATCTTGTTATTGGCGGGATTGCCAATAGCGAATGCGCAAATGTCGGTGTCGGCAACGGCTCCGAAGTTCTGCATGCAGAACTTCAACGCCTATGGGCCTCTTTATGCTCCGAATACCACTGAACGCATGGATTGGATCGGCTCGTTGCTGCAAGCGGCACCTCGTTGCGGTGTGATTCAGCTTCAGGAAGTTTGGAACGATTCAAATATCGATCAAATTGAAAACGCCCTCAAATATAACTACGCCATCAGCTCGCCAAATCGCGACAGCAAAATCGGTGTCATGTCCATGTTCGATGGCGAGATCAAGGGTCGTTGGACATATCAGTTTAACATCAACAATCTAGGTGGATTGCTTGATGAAGTCCGCGAAACTTTTGGTGTTAAAAAAGCCTTCCACGTCGTGCAAGCACGCTTGCCGGAAATGGGCGAGGACTTTTACTTCGTCAATGCTCACTTGCATCCGACAAGCTCTGCGATTCGTATCACACAAATCCTGGATATCTTAAACTGGCGTTTGCAGAACCCGAATTTAAAGATGCTGATGTCGGGGGATTTCAATGCGGATGAAAACTCTTTCGAAAGACAGTTGATGATGTCGGTGATGGGGCTTCATGATTCCTATCAAGAAACTTTGGGTGGAGCTTATCCGAAAGGGTATTGCACTTACTGCGCAAACAATCCTTACAGCTGGCTTCCAGGCGACCATATCCTAGATTATATATTTGTATCCAATACGGGCGGGGCAGACACCCGTATCAAAGCGACGGCGGGTGAAATCAACATGCGCGGTCCCCTGCGTGATCCTTTGTCAGATCATTATGGCTTGCGGGTGCAATTCAACCTTGAACAAGGTGGCGGGACTTTGACGGCCGAGCAAATGTATCAACGTCGTGAAAGCGTGATGATGCTCTTAACTCAAGCGACGCAGATTTTGGTTGATGAAAATGATGAGCGTGATTTGAAAGAGTATATCGCAGCTCTAAAAACCTTAAAGAACCAGATCGCCACTCAACAAGGTGTGTTCTTTAATTATTTCTCTTTATATAGATAGGCTTTCACAGTGAAACTGATTTCTGTTGCAGCATCTTTGATTATCTCTTTGTTTGGTCTTTCAGCTTATGCCGGCAAGCCCACTTTGATTTGTCTTTTTACTGATCCCACAATCCGTATGGTCGTATTGGCAAAAGGGGAAAAGATCGGCCAAGTAGGGGACATGGTGACTTATGAGCACTATACGACACCTGGGGTGATGGGCTACGTGACAGAATCCTTTATTCAAGACGGCGCTCTATCGATGAAGGTTTCTGATATCGCGGAAGACGACGTGATCCTGGAAGTGGCCTTTGGAAAACCAGGTCGCGATGAAAACACCGGTCGCATCTATGAAAATGCAGGCCTTTTGAAAACAGCGAAAGACCAAGTCATCGTTTACGGTGGCTGCGATTTAGTCCCTTAACCGCGCGGCATTTTTGCCGCACTTTGCGGCTTCAAAGTTAGTCATCCTCTAAAACCTGGTGATACATATTCTGTATGGAAACGTGCATATCGTTTCAGCTTGTGAAGGTGATTTCCAGGCGGAAACGATATGTGCCCCTTTCCTGTGGGGCAGAGAGGCTTCGCTTGGCAAAAATTTACAAGTGCGGCAGAAATGCCGCGGGTTGCGGCAAATTAAGTGGAAAATGAACCAAATCGCTACTAAAAGCATCCCCATGCTTATAAATCATTTACAGACTGTGTTCGCTGAACGCAGTCGTAAGAACCCTTCTTACTCGCTTCGCGCCTTTGCCAAGTCTTTGGATTTGGATTCTTCTACGTTGTCAGCTCTTTTGCGCGGCAAACGTCCCATGACCACGAAGATGGCGATGAAGATTATCGACCGTCTTGAAATCCATGAACCTTTGCAAGTGCAAAAGCTTTTAATGGGTGTTCTCGGGGCCGAGGAAACTCCGCAAACATATTCCGATATCGATTTAGATTCGGCCGAAATGATCAGCTCTTGGGAGCATTTCGCTATTCTTGCAGTTTTGGAACTTCCGAAAGCTAAAACAGATACAACGTCGATTGCAAAGCGCTTGAATATTCCGTTGGGCGTCGCTTTAGAATGCCTGGTGCGCTTGCAGAAATTAGGTCTCGTTTCTAAAGACACCACTCAGTGGAAGCTGACGGGCAACAATATGTCGACGCCAAGAAATATTCCAAGTGCCAAGATCCGCGAAGGGCATCGTCAGTTTATTCAAAGAGCGATCGACTCGTTAGAAGCTCATTCGGTAGAGCAACGGGATATCACCGGTATCACCATGGCGATCAATAAAAAGAAACTCGTGGAAGCGAAAAGCTTGATCGAGGACTTCCGTCGCAGGCTTTCGGCCTTTCTAGAGGTCGGTCCCCGCGATTCCGTTTACAGATTGAACGTTCAATTATTTCCTCTAAGTCAGGAGAATCAATAATGAAGAAGCGAATCACCGCGCAATTCATGACTGTGCTTCTTCTTTTCTCGTTCGCGACCGCAGAAGCTGGACCGATGAGAGAGGGTTGGGATCACGGAAACGCTGGCGATTCTTATGCGGCAGAATTTATTATGACCGCGAAAGATCTGGTACAGCATCTTAAAACTCTGCCAAGTACAGAGCTCAAGGGTTTTAAAATCGAAACCTTGATAGGTGCGATTGAAACCACCACGGTTCGCAGCGAAGACGTTCTTTATTATGAAGACGGACGTGAAGTGGAAGGTATCAATAAGCCCGAGCAAAAGTTGATCTTGATCAATCGTCGCATGTGGCGTGAAAACCGCGTCGAAACCGAAACGCTTCATCGTTACACATTCGTGTTGCATGAATACCTTTGGATCATGGGTATTGATGATACTCAGTACAAAGTGTCCGCTCCGATCGTGGCTTTGTTGCCTGTGAAAAACTATGACCCGTCCAAGTGGTGGAATCCGCTAAACCCGGTCAATTACCTGATGTTGAACCTGGTTTATAATAGCGGTGCCTGCACGCTGGCCGGAGCGTCATTCAATCTGGCTAAAACTGAAGAAATGGTGATGGTGGAAACCAAGGGTGACTGCGGGGATGACTACCGTAAGGTGATCATCGCGAAAAGCTCCCTGACGGCTCCTCCATCGTCGGGTTCCCGTGGAACTTTTCATCGCTATCAAATTGCGGTGACGGATCAATCGGGCAACAGTTTGGGACAACTGACTTATGAACCAGAGTGGGGCCGTTGTTTGGGCCCGCAGACGGGTGCATGTGCTTCCTCGGGCAAATTGCTTGTGGGCGGCGTAGAAATTATTTTTTGGCTAAGACCTTAAGGATACGAATATGAAACTGAAATTATTTATCTTGATGAGTGCTGTGATGATGACTTCTAAAGGTTTTGCTTACACCGCGTGTGTGGGTGAAACTTACCAGGGAAAAATCGTGATCGTGGAAATCACGACCGAAGGAACGACCGGCAAAGCCCAAAGCGGAACTGTGACGGTGGCGGAAAAGGGTGTTGAGAAAGTTTCATATAAACTTCAGCAAAATGAGATCGTACAATACTTTGAGGGTGGTGATACCAATAACACGATGGTGGGATTGGCGGCTTATCAAGCAATGAACAATCCGGTGTGGATTATGTACAAAGGCATCAACTATCACGGTGACCTAGTGGCGACTCTTCGTGATCCAGCACGTGTGAAGCAACCAGGAAATGAAATGCGAGTATGGCGCGGTCCTGGCTTTCCGGCGGATCAACAGAGCCAGTTCACGGATGTCATTTGTAATTTCTCTTTGGACCAATAAGACTTTTAAAACTCAGAATTTTTAAAAACCCCGTCGCAAAACGGGGTTTTTTATTATTTACAGCCGCGGCAAATCTGCCGCGGATTGATCTCACATCTTTGGTCTTTTCTGGTCATCTTCTTGTAAAACCAGTTCATCAAAAGGAGATTTCAATGAAAACAATGAATATGATTTTAGCAATGGCCGTGATGATGGCCGGAACTTTCGCGCACGCGGGTGCCTACAGCTTTTCGTGCACCGATGCTTATGGAATTATCGAGATCAGCAAAGGCCAGGCCTTCTTAAAGCAATACGATGCCGTCAACGGCGAAGACAAACTGGTGCCCGTCGAATACACCAGTAAGACCCTGCCGGACTATGCCACTGAGAAGCCCGAAAATCCTGGAACGGCCGTTTCAATTGAAATTGTCGGTAAAAAGAAACAAATCGTAGATCGTGCGCAAACCGACGAATGCGGAAACGTTGGCAGAGAAGACATCTTTGCCGCTAAACTTATCGTTCGCGATCCACAGGGAAAATTGATCAGCCACGAAACCGTGATTTGCGATCAAAGTTTTTATCCAGGCCACTGCTTCTAAATTTAAGCTTAAGGGAAATTGAAAATGAAAAATTTAATTACAAGTATATTGGTGATGTTGTCGGGCGTGAACGTGTGGGCATCCCGAGAAGTGCTGCGCGAGCCTGTTCCAGGTCAGACTGTACGTCTTTACTGCGAGAACGACAGTTTGAACAAGTATATGATCTTTGAGTCCGCCAAAACTTACGCTGGCGATATGGCAAAACTTTTTGAAGAGGGCGACAAAGTAACCGTGCAATGTGCCGGTTGTTATGGAGAGGAATTTAATGTCCATGTCATTCGTGCGAGCTCCAGTATTCTCTCCCTGGCTTGGGACCAAGCCGAACTGGGAGTTAAAGTTCTGGACGTGCATTTGTATTCAGATATCAATTGGTATGACTATGATCATGCGTTCTCGGGGACATTGATTCCCAAAGATCTTTCGGGCAGCAGCAGTGAGCCTATGGCTTGCCACTTTCTTTAGATAAAAAAAAGCCCGGGTGACCGGGCTTTTTCATTCGAGTTCTTATTGAACTGAAATCTGACCTTTGCCTTGAATCGTCACAGTCAAAACTTGTTTCAAATCGTCACTGAAGACGTCTTTAATGGTGTTTTCAACTGTAATTGCAATGATCGCGTTGTCTGCGACACCAGCGTATAAACCAGTGCCAACGCCATCGCAGGAAACGGGTTGAATCACCATATAGTTTGTCTCGCCACCGATTTCACCGTCAACGGAAGGACGACCGCCGCCCCAGTTCGTCAGGGCAAGGTATTTTACTGCATCAAGTTTTCCGCAAAGCTTGGGATCAGTTTCTTTAACAACTTCTTGAACTCTTTTTACTTCATTGATCACCAATGGGTTTTTCTTGGCGAAAATTTCATAAGCGATTTTTACGGCTTCTTCGGGAGTGATGGCATTCACTTCAGTCGTGGACTTGATTGTGATTTTGCCTTGGGCTGCCAAAGAAGAATCGATTTTTTTAGCGAAAGAAACTGCTGGAAGTACTGCGATCAAAGTGAATAGAACTTTTTTCATTAGAATCTCCATTAACGTTTTATTTTTTGATACGTGATGGAGAGGTTTTATAGTGAGTGACGCTGTGTGTAAATTAGAGAAATTCGAAGGATGTCTTCTGATAAATCGAAACGGTATGGAACGTTAACTTGAAGTTAAAAAATCCCGGTTGTTGCCGGGATTTTTTGCGTGAAAACTAATCCAGATGTTTTGGAGTAAATGCCTCTGGGAAAATTTCGGAGAATTTAAACTCCTTCATTTTGCCGGTCAGGTTGGCCGTGTAAATTTTGGTGTCTTCACTGCCAAATTCCGCGATCACTTGGCGGCAGAAACCGCAAGGTGGCCATGGTTTGTCAGCATCACTGATAACCATCACTTCTTTAACTTGTTTGGAAGCGCCCTCACTGACGGCTTTCCAAAGTGCCACACGTTCTGCACAAACAGTCCCACCGTACGAAGCGTTCTCGACATTGCATCCGTTAAAAATTTGACCATCAGCCATCAAAACCGCGGCACCGATATGCGCGCCTGAATAAGGAGCGTGAGCACGCTTCTGGGCAACTGCTGCAGCATCAAAGAGTTTTTTTTGCATGTCGTTCATAGTGATCTCCTGTTCGCCTTAAAGCGGACTAGTAGTCTCTAATATTTTTGACAGTTCAATCAAGGGTAATCCTTGAATGGCCGTAAAATCTTGGCTTTCAATTTTGGAAAACAGCATGATTCCGTGCTTTTCGATCTTATAGCTCCCTGCGCAGTCAGTCGGCATATCCAGATCGACATAGCGGGCAATTTGTTCGCGACTCATGGCCTTCATGTGCATGCGCGTGATGTCAGTGTAAGGGATCGCTTTTTCTCCATCAAAAACACAGATGGCTGTGACTAATTCGTGGGTTTTACCCTGCATGCTTAAAAGCTGCTCAATGGCTTTTTCGCGCGTGTGGGCTTTCCCGATAATGCGCCCCTCGAAGGACACCAATTGATCGCCGCCGATCACGACCTTGCCTTCGCCTTTAAGGCTTGCGGCTTTCAGGTAAGCCAGACGCTCTGCCAACGCGCGGGGAGCCAATGATGGATCCTTTTCTTTGTCTTCGTCGATAAGGGGTGGTTGTGCCTGAAAAGGCACAGCTAAACGAGAGAGAAGTTCTTGTCTGTATTTGGAAGTCGAAGCCAGGATCAGTTGCTTTTTCATGTTATCGGTTATATTTCAATTTCGCTGTAAAAACTATAAAAACAGAGTCTTTACAGGGAATCTGCGGTAGAAGGCTGACCATGACGAACAAACATCTTCCAGACGTCGCTAAAGAAACTCATACAGATAAATTCGCTCCCATTGACTGGGTGGGTATGGGTTCCATCGAACTTCCCATTATGCTGAAACAAGCAGACGGTGTGTACCGCATTCCTGCGCGCGCCGATGCAAAGGTCAGTCTTGATAAAAAACCTTCTCGTGGCATTCATATGTCGCGCTTGTATTTGATCACTCAGGAAACGCTTTCTAAAAATGAAATGTCCCTGGGCCTTTTAGGTCAGGCGACAGATGAGTTTTTGAAGACTCACGAAGACTTATCCACTCAAGCTTTGGTGCAGGTGCAATTCGAAGCACCGCTTGTGCGTAAAGCCTTAAAGAGTGCGAACCAAGCTTGGCGCTCTTACCCCGTGGTGCTTTCTGCATTCAACGAAAACGGTGTTAAAAAATACTACGTTGAAGCTGTGATCACTTATTCTTCGACGTGTCCCGCATCTGCGGCCCTTTCTCGCCAGCTGATTCAAGATAATTTCAAACAACAGTTTGGCAGTGAGTCCTTGGATTTTGACGTTGTTCACCAGTGGTTGGGAACAACTCAAGGGATCGTGGCGACTCCCCATGCGCAACGCAGTTTTGCTCGCGTGAAAATCGAAGTCGGTCCGAATTATAATTATGCAAAAATCATCGACGTGATCGAGGAAGCTTTGCAGACAGCCGTTCAAGGGGCAGTAAAGCGTGAGGACGAGCAGGAGTTCGCACTTCGCAACGGACAGAATTTGATGTTCTGCGAGGACGCGGCTCGTCGTGCGAAAGAGGCCTTGGATAAAGAGAGTGATATTCTGGATTACGTGGCTGAATTCAGCCATGTCGAGAGTTTGCACCCTCACAACGCGGTATCTCATATTTCAGCCGGGAAAAAATTACGTACATTTTGAAATCTAACTGATAATCATTGTCAGAAAAGTGGACTTTGACCCCAGGGGCGTCCTATAAATCAGGGATCTAGGAGCCACCGCACATGGGACGAGATTCAGTACCACTTTTACCACGCCAACACGATGAAGATATCGTGATCCATCACGATCCATTTGATGAGGCGGAGCTTAAAAAGATCATCCGTGCTCTAAATTTGAAAGTCACAAGCCAACGTATGGCGATCCTTAAAACACTTCATGAAGGCCGCCGCCACGTCACAGCTCAAGAGCTTTATGAAAAATTGGCGAAGGACCATCCTGAAATTGGTTTCGCAACTGTTTACCGTTTCCTTCGCACTTTGACGGAAGGTGCTTTCGTAACAGAAGTGCGCATGGGTGGTTTACCAGCTCGTTATGAACTTACACCTAAAGGTCACCATGACCATTTGACGTGCGTGAAATGCAGCAAGATCTGTGAATTCGAAAACCGCGCAATCGAACAACTTCAAGAAAAAGTGGCGAACCAATTCGGTTTTGCACTGACTCACCACATCCTCGAATTGTACGGGGTGTGCCCCGAGTGCCAAGCCAAATCTAATAAGTAAGCAAACGAATGCTGCCAAAAGGTACGCCGTACCTTTTGGGGATGCGGTGCGGAACCGCTTCGGTTTTGCGTTGCGTAATGGGCTTGAGTGTCCGGAGTGCAGCTGCGGCTATGTGCTGTTGCGCAAGGGTTGTTTGTCGATGGGACTTGGACGTACTATTGCAAAGGTAAATCTTGGCAAAGGGAAATTCAAAGTGTCTGTAGAAACCACCTGGGAACATTACTTTAAACCTGAAGTCCGTAAGCAGGGGCGTGAAGATCTTGCTGAGGGCTTGGCAGTGATGTCGGTCGCAGGTGACGCGCGCATTGAGGGCTATGTGAAGGCCTCAAAATCCATCAAGGTTTTATTCGTGGCGGATAGCATTGGCAGTAACACTTTCGCGGTGGATTGTTCGTGCTCTTCAGCTTCGAAAGGCACATTCTGCCGTCACATCTGGGCGATGTTGTTGCTCACCGAAAAAAAACATCCTGATTTTCTCGATTCAAAAACCAATCTGGAAAAAGGCACTTTGTTTGTCGCGGTGGAGTCACCGTTTAAAGCCAAGCAAGCCGATTACAAAAAACAGCAATATCAAAAGCTAAAAGAGCGCGCCAAAGAACAGCGGCAGCAGATTAAAAACAAAGCTAAAGGCATTTCCAGCAAATCCGCCAAGGGTACCACTTACTCCCAGGACGTGAATGCAGCCTTTGAATTCTTCTCCGTGAATGGTTTTCCGTTGGAAAACAATCTGGATGAGGAGTCTCTGAAAAACGCGAAAAAGGTGTTAGCCCGGGTTTTTCATCCGGACAAGGGTGGAACACACGATGAGTCCGTAATTTTGAACGAAAACTACCAAATTTTGATGGATTATTTGGCGTAAAATCTGCCAATTCATTGACGGCAACTGCTTAGGTGGTCATTATCACCGCAAATCAAACCGAGAGGGTGTTCCTATGAAATCAGTTACAGAATTCAATTACTTTACTTTGAGCAAGGGCTTGGCAGCGAAAGCCGCTTTGACGACAGACGGTAAAGCAGCTGAAGAAATTCAAGCAAGCCTTGGCGAATCTTTTAAATTCGAGGGCGAGAAACTGACTCATTTCGTGAATGCTCTTGATGTTGTTGCGCAAAACAATAACAACACATTGAAACGCGTTGTGGTTATGAGTTTGAACGAAGGCGAAAAAGCGCCAGCTAAAGCTGTTCAAGTGGAAGCATTTCATTACGTTCCTGAATTCGTAGCCACTGCAAAACCAGTTGTTGCTGAAGAAGCTCACGGCAAAGGTGGCCGAGGTGGTAAAGGTCGTGGTCAAGGTGGCCGTGGCGGCGGCGATAAAAAAGGTGGTTCTCCATGGGGTATGTCTCCTGAAGAAATCGCCGCTAAAAAAGGCAAAACTCCAGCGGCTCCAAAAGCTTAGTACAGCATCGCAAAAATTCGAAATTTCAAGAAAAGGTCACTGCAAAGTGGCCTTTTTTTTGTTGTTAGTTTGTGATGCGCCAAGGCGTTGGGCCAGAGAGTTGTCCAAGGTATTTATCAGGCGTACACTGTTAGGCTATGTCGCAAGCAGAAGATGGAATCATAGTAAAAGGCGCCAAAGAGCATAATTTGAAGAATGTCAGTGTGACTATTCCTCGGAACAAAATCACTGTGTTCACGGGACTCAGTGGTTCGGGGAAATCTTCCTTGGCGTTTGATACGGTGTATGCCGAAGGTCAGCGTCGTTACGTAGAAAGTCTTTCCGCTTACGCACGTAATTTCTTAGAGCAGCTAAAAAAACCTGAGGTGGATTCCATCACGGGGTTGTCACCGGCGATTGCGATCGATCAAAAATCAGTCAGTACTAATCCGCGTTCGACGGTGGGCACGGTTACAGAAATTTATGACTTCCTTCGTTTGCTTTATGCAAAAGTCGGCGTTCCTGAATGTCCTACGCATCATATTCCGGTAAGCTCACAAACTCCGCAGCAGATCATTGATGAAGTTACAAAAAAAGGCCAAGGCGCTAAGTTCTATGTATTGGCTCCGATGGCTTCTGGAAAAAAAGGGGAGTTCTTAGCGGAATTCCAACGTTGGGCGAAAAAAGGATTCGTGAAAGCCAAGGTCGATGGAAAAATGATCGATCTGGATAAAGCTACCAAACTTGCAAAAACCAAAACCCACGATATCGATTTGGTGATCGATCAATTGATTTTGAAAGACACCTTAAAGCATCGCTTAAGCGAAAGTATCAACACCGCTTTGTCCATGGCCAACGGGCGCGTGATCATTGAAACCTTGGATGGCAATCGCACGAATTATTCTTTGCACTCGGCTTGTCCTGTTTGCGGTTACAGCTTTCCTGAAATTGAACCACGTATGTTCAGTTTTAATAATCCTCGTGGAGCCTGCCAGACTTGTAACGGCTTAGGCACCTTGGATCTGGTTGAAGAAGAAACTTTCTCTGACGGCGAAGTTGGCGGCAAGAAGCTCGACAAAGTCGTTTACAAATACAAAGGCAAAAAAACTTCTGACGAGGACGACGAAGAAGGCGATGAAATGGTCCTTCATGATTGTCCCGATTGCCATGGCTCCCGCTTAAGACCGGAAGCTTTGAATATCAAAGTCGCCAGTAAAACAATTTCGGATATGGCTCTGATGAGTGCCGCCGATTTACGGGAATTCGTGGGCGACATCAAATGGAGCAAGAAAGACCAGTTGGTTGCAGAAAAAATCACGAAGCAGATCTCTGACCGCCTGGATTATATGATTCGCGTGGGCACAAGTTATCTGTCGATGAATCGCTCGTCCCGTACGCTATCCGGTGGGGAGGCGCAGCGTATTCGTCTGGCTTCGCAGTTGGGTTCTTCTTTGATCGGTGTTCTTTATGTGATGGACGAACCCAGTATCGGCCTTCATCCGCGCGACCACCATCGCTTGTTGGATATTATCGGAGAACTAAAAGACCGTGGAAATACGATCTTGCTGGTCGAGCATGACGAGGACACTATTCGCTATGCGGATTTCGTTGTTGACCTGGGGCCTCGTGCAGGACGCCTGGGGGGCGAGAAAATGGCGCAGGGGACTCCGGAAGAGTTGGAAAATAATCCCAACTCTTTGACTGGGAGATACCTAAAAGGTGAAGTGCGCATTCCCGTTCCTAAAAAACGTCGTCCTGGCAATGGGCAGTTTTTAGAGCTGATCGGTGCGACTGGCAATAATCTTCAGAATGTGAATCTTAAAATTCCACTGGGCACTTTGACTGCAGTCACCGGTGTTTCGGGTTCTGGTAAGTCGACATTGATCATCGATACTTTGTACAAAATTTTGGCCAAGAAATTTTATAAGGCCTTGGCAGAGCCATCTCCATATAAAAAAGTCGAAGGTTTGGATAAAATCGATAAGGTCATCGATATTAATCAAAGACCGATCGGTCGTACACCGCGGTCGACTCCAGCGACTTATGTGGGTTTATTTCCGATGATTCGTGATTTGTTCGCGAATTTGCCAGACTCAAAACTTCGTGGATATGAACCCGGTCGTTTCAGTTTCAATGTGAAGGGTGGACGCTGTGAAACCTGCATGGGGCACGGGCAAATCCGCGTCGAGATGCACTTCCTAAGCGACGTATTCGTAACTTGCGATACCTGCATGGGTAAACGCTATAATCGCGAAACCTTGAATATCAAATACAAGGAAAAATCTATTTCCGATGTTTTGGATATGAACGTGGGCGAGGCTTTGGAATTCTTTAAAAACCACAGCCAGATTTATCGTAAACTAGAAACACTCCACCGCGTGGGTTTGGATTATATGACACTGGGGCAAAGCTCGACAACGCTTTCGGGTGGCGAGGCCCAGCGTGTGAAGCTTTCCAAGGAGCTTTCCCGACGTGGCACAGGAAAAACTTTATACATTCTCGATGAGCCAACGACGGGTCTTCACTTTGATGACGTCAGAAAACTGGTAGAGTTGCTGCAAGAATTGGCAGATCAGGGTAATACCGTGCTGGTGATTGAGCACGCCATGGAAGTCGTCAAGACTGCGGATCACGTGATTGATTTGGGACCTGACGGTGGAAAACACGGCGGGCGCATTGTTGCGACCGGTTCTCCTGAAGATGTAACAAAAGTTAAAGAAAGCGAAACCGGAAAGTTCTTGAAAAAGATCCTTAAATAGAATCAATTCAAGGGATGCTTAAATACTTTACGGGTTCCATTTTCATTACAATTCTTGGTTTGATCGGCTCCTTTTTTGTCGGTCAATTTTATGGCGGTACAACAGCAGCTGGGCTTGAGGCTTTGTTTATCGCGGCTGTTCTGGCAGTTCTTGAAATCTCTTTGTCGTTCGATAATGCGATCGTCAACGCCACTATTCTTAAAGACATGACTCCGGTTTGGCGTCATCGCTTTCTGACGTGGGGGATGTTGATTGCGGTCTTTGGTATGCGCTTGGTATTCCCATTGGGAATCGTGAGTGTCATGGCAAGCATTAATCCGTGGGAAGCTCTGGTGATGGCAGCCACTCGTCCGGACGAGTATGCGAAGTTAATGTTAGCAGCTCACCTGGAAGTGGCAGCATTCGGTGGAACGTTCTTGTTGATGGTGGCTTTGCGCTTTTTCTTTGATGCTGAAAAAATCGAACACTGGTTCGCGACAGTGGAAAAGCCTTTTGCATTCTTGGGTCGCGTGGAGGCGATTGAAATCGGTTTGGCTTTGGTGATCTTGATCACGATTGCTCACTTTATGCCTCAGCAGGCTGAAGCTTATGCGTTTCTAAAATCGGGTCTGGCTGGTTTGATCGTGTTTGTGGCAGTCGATGGTATCGGTGCTTTCATGGAAGCTTCTGAAGAAACTATGCACAACGTACATAAGGCGAGTGCCGCAAGCTTCCTTTATCTGGAAGTGTTGGACGCGTCTTTCAGTTTCGATGGTGTCGTGGGTGCCTTTGCGATCACACACAACTTGTTCATCATCATGATTGGTTTGTCGATTGGTGCGTTCTTCGTACGAAGCTTGACGATTATGTTTGTTGAAAAAGAAGCCTTGGCGAAATTCGCTTACCTTGAGCATGGTGCTTTCTATGCGATCTGGGTGTTGGCTTTGGTGATGCTAACTGCTCCGTTCGTTCACATCCCTGAATGGGTGACGGGTCTATCTGGTGCTCTTATCCTTGCGGTTGCTTTTCTGTGGTCTTTGAAGAAGGGTCCCACAGAATCTGCAGAATAGAAGCTCCCATAATTATCAAAGCGCCTAGTCCCTGAAACCAGGAAAGGCGCTCTTGTAAGAGCAAGAATCCAAACAGTGCTGCGAACGGCGATTCCAACAGGAAGATCATACTGGCCGTCGCATCCGATAAAGTCTTTTGAGCGCGAATCTGAATCGAAAACGCGATCACACTGGAACCCATGCCTAATATGATGACTCCCATCCACGCAGTCCAAGGGGCTGTCAGATTGATACTTTGCTGAGTCAGCAAAAGCGGGGAGAGTAGCAGTAGTGACCAGATTGATTGGAAATTATTAAAGCGAAAGGCGTTATTGACCTTATTTGAAACTCTGCCGATATAAATAATATGGCAGGCTGCCATCACCGAGCAGGAAAGCGTCCAAAGATCTCCGACATTGACGTCCGTGATATTGGCATCCATCAAAATAAAAGTTCCCACTAACGCCAACACCGCAAGACCGTAATTCACCAAACTACCGCGCGTGCGAAAGATCAGGGTGTTAATCAGGGGAACCAAAATTACGTACAGACTGGTGATGAAACCACTCTTGGTTGCCGTCGTGTGCTGAAGTCCGATGGTTTGCAGAATCATCAGGCTTCCCAGGAGAAATCCCGCAGGCAAGGCTCGTTTGAAATCTGATTTCATTGAAGGCAAATTTGGTTTTCTTATGCACAGATAAATCAATTCGCCAAAGGCTGAGGCAATCAGAAAGCGGTAAACCAAAGTTTCCGCTGGTGTGAACGCACGCAAAGCAAAGACAGTTGCGACAAAGCCGAAACCCCATAGGGCTCCGGCGACAATCAATTCAATGGCTGCTTTGTTTTTGGTGGTCACCTAAATCGCAAACCTAGTCGAAGGCTTCAGACCAGATACGAGATTTGTCGATACCATCCACTTCGATCAATTGGTGTTTTACTTCCTTGATCATGCCGCCATTGCCGCACATGTAGAATGTGGTGGGGATATTTTTGTAATCATATTCAGAAATAAAGTTTTGGATGTACCCTTTTTTACCTGTCCATGAATCTTGCGGACGGCTTAAGACAAACTCCCATTTGAAATCAGGAAGTTCTTTTGCCAAAGCTTCCAATTCCGGTTGGTAGTACATGTCCTTTTCTGTACGAACACCGAATAGCATGCGGTATTTCAGGTTTGGATACTGTTCTTTTTTAGATAGCAAATAACAGATATGTTGAGATAGGCCGGTGCCGGTATTCAGGAACACAATTTGTTCTGTCGGTGGTTCTTGGAAGAAAACTTTTCCGAAAGGGCCGGTGAAGTTAAGAGTTTCACCACCCTTCAAGTTCCAAACAAAAGTCGAGGCAATGCCGTTATCAACGTATTTGAAAAGCAGTCTAAAGCCGTTCTTCATTCTGTCGTCGGAAGCAATGGAGTAGGCGCGCAAAACAGGCTTCGCTTCTCCCTGTGGAACATTTAACATTACAAATTGTCCAGCTTTGAACGCAAACTCTGCGGGATCATCTGTTTTCAACACCAGCTCGCGAACCGCAGGTGTGTGGTCGATGATTTGTTCGACTTTCATGTGATAAATTTTGCGCGCTGAAGACATCATTTCTCCTTGAGATAAGGGCCATTCATAATCCGAAATTCCCAGACAGTCCAACAATTTAGCTTGTTACATCAGTTCCTAATCAATAAACTTATCAACAGTGAGGTATCCATCGTGAATAGTGCACAGCATCTGATATTATCTCTCTTATTGATCACGGGTTTTTCTGCTCGTGCGCAAGAGAATCTTGATGCCGCTGGTGTGGCGGATGACGTTCCTGCTCCGCAGCAGTCTTTAATGAAGTCGGCTGCTTCCAAGGAATTCAATAAACCGCTCTTTTTTGACCAGCTGGATAATGGGGTTTTATTGCCGCCGCTTGAGCTTGAGTACGATTTGACGGGTCAAAGCGGCAAGGTTTTAAAAATCGGCCCTGTTGTTTTGAGCGAACAAACTTTCAATTTCAGTTTGATGCCCTTGGGGAAAGCTCACCCGCAAATTTCCCGTGTTTTGACGCCCACTGAAAAAAATGACGAAGCTCTGATCATCAATTGGCCTTTGGAAATGATGAGTTCAGGTTCTTTGGAGATGATCTCGCGCACGGGTGCGGTTTTGTGGCAGCACGAAATCAGTGAATTGGAACAAAAAAAATGGGCCGCCCAACTGCAAAGCTGGCGCGGGGCTTTACTTGCACAAAAAGTTTCTCCGGCGGAACTGACGACAACGGGTTTATTTGGAAGTTCTTTTGCGATTCCGAATTTTAAAAACGCCGGTTCGCCTTTTGGTAAATTGAACGAGATCTTCCGGTTCTGTCTGACTCAGCAAGTGGGGCGGGGATACAGCCGCCTGTGCTCGCAGTGGTACGGAAATCAGAAAATCGAAAATAAAGTGGTTTTGGGTAAAGCCCGTGTTGATGCCACCACACCACGTGTCCTTTTGAATAACGAAGAATCTTTACCTCGTCAGTCAGTGCCGACAGCGGCAGAAGGTCCGACCTCGTTCTTTGCAGAGCTTGCAACGGGCGAAAGCTACGAATTCATGGTGCAGCCGAACAAGCTGCAATTGATGGATATTGCAGATACGGCTCGCCCGGGTTTGCTGCGTATCGTGGGTTACGACACACGTCCTTTGGGCCGATCTGTTGTTTTAAATCCTGATCAGTATTTAAAAATCACGACGTTGATCGGATTTGAATCGACGATCGGTGACAGTCGTAAATTTTGGGCCGCTTCTTTGAAAAAAGACGATGCCAAAATTTATCTGCCGGGACAGGGTGGGGGGATCTTCAAGCAGCGTTTCGAATTGTCTGTGATCCCGCGTCGTCAGGCGCGCCTTTATGTTCATGAGCGCACGCCGACAGGGACGTATAATGACAACATCCGTCTGTTCGGTCGCAAATTAAAAGAAGTCACAGTCAGCACGGATCAAAATTCCGTGAATGTCGAAAAAGACGAGCCGAGTGAATTTGAATGGAGATTTAAGGCCACTGAACGCGGTGAAATCAATCGCTCCTATTTGAATTTGGATTACCAGGGGCAAAAATACCGTTCGTACTTTGAAATTTATAAAGGTTATCCACGTGAACTATCAGCGCGTTTGTCCGTGGCGAAATCATCTGCAGATTTCGTATTCATGGGCGAGCTTGCTTACAATCAATGGTTCGAGGATCTTTTCACTTGGTCGAATTACTGGGTGTCTCGTCAGCGTTGGGGTATCAGTGCCAAGTACTTTAAGTCCTTTAATGAAATCAAAGTCAGCACTTCGGGTCGTACAGCTCCGCTGGATGTTTTGACGGTGGATTTGAAGTATCGTTTTATCCCGGGTCTTTGGAATCGTGATGAAACATTGGGGATGATGGCTTCATATCAAAACGTAAACTTTGGTGTTTTGACGGCACCAATGGTCGGTGGTGGTCTATTCTGGGCGCGCTCCATGCCAAAATTAATTGATGATGTATTCAATATTCTGCCTTTGTTCCGATATCCAAAATGGGTGGACGTGGAGTTTATCTATTACGCACAAAGTTTGGATAGCAATGTGACTTTGAATTCATCGATGTCATTGAACTTCCACGGTAAGGTTTTGTGGACCAATAATCTTTTTGGTGAGGCGGGTTTTGGTATCAAACGTTATGCGTTTGTGGACTCCGTTTTGAATCAAAAAGCCGACCTCAACACCTTCTATGGCACAGTCGGAATGGGGCTAAGCTTCTAGGGAAAATCTGCCTGCTGACCGCAAATGGCAGGCTGTTGAACCTTTAGACAGGTTATAGCCTCCATTAACCAAATGTTTCCAACTGATGGTGGTACCTGAATTGCTTTGATAGGCTCAGATGGAGCAGCCTATGAAAAAGTGGATTTCCGCAGTTTTAATTAGCATCACGAGCCTTCACCAAGCCGCCATGGCGGCAGACGCCAAAACAATCACTGATTCCTTCGTAAGCAATCTTTCCTGTCAAAATCTGACCGTGAACAGCATCTATCAGGCCATTCAGCCGACGGCCTTTCATACCTATTTTCATATCCCGATCACCAATTGGAAGTTCCATTCCGGTGGGCCTACTTTGGGGGTGTGCTGGGGACTTTCCAGTGCTCAGCGCAAGATGTTTTACCTTGCTCGCTTTGATGAAAAAGAAGAGCTCAGCAAGGAAGACCTGGTCAGAAAAACTTTGAATATGTTTAGGGGCGCGGAATTCACCGCGCAGCAGTCAGGGAATGGCAAAGCACGTATGATTCAGACTCCAGCGACCTTGGAGGTTCTTAAATATTCGGATCGTTCTTTGATGGCTTCGTGGGCTTTGGAAGAGCGCAATCCTCAGGGTTTATTCCCGATGTTGAATCGTGGATACAAAGAAACTATCAATGGTGAATCGACATGGATGACTTTCAAATTGGATCTGGAACGCTCTCAGCAGCAGCATTTCTTCCGAGGTGGAAATTTAAAGATGATCACGGGCGATACAACGGACCGTAGCCCTGTTGAAAACTTGCTGACGGTTACACAATTGGAAAAAAACCTGAAAGCCAAACGTCTGACCATGCTTGTTCTTCGTGGTGGTACGACTACGCAACACGTGGTGGTGGCGAAGGAAATCCTCGATATGGGGAAGTACTTTCTGATTATGGTTTATGATTCTAACAATCCCCTGGCAGATATGCCGATATACTACCAAAAAAGTACTCAGTCTTTCCATGCCCCGGCAATCATGTCGGTTTTGGAAAAGACGGGTGACCATGGCAGGTCTCTTGGGGTATTTATAGTAGATGAAGATGAACAGGTATCGATCGACGCTGCGATGTTAAAGCATTATAAAGCGGAGTGTGCCAAATAAAACCCGTCCACCGACGGCCGCAAGAAAGAGAGGGAGCATGTCGCTAAAAATAGTTTTTGCTTGTGCTCTCTTGTTGATGATTCTTGCGGTTGTGACTTCTTAAGCGAAGTCTTGCGGATTAAAAGTAAGCGAAAATCCCTGCAGAACCTGTGATCCCTGTGTCTGAGTAATAACCCCCGGCCACTGTTTGTCGCTCGTACTGATAGCCAAAATCGATGCGAAAGCATGCTGAGCTGGAAGTCGTAGGATACCACTTTACGAAACCACCTCCGAAAATATCGACGATATCGAATTTTGCACCGTTGCCGCGATCTTCATTTCCAAAAGCACTCCAGCCGGTCAAGCCAAAGATAAAAGCTTCGCCTGGGGTGTTGGGCGTGAAGTTATAGTCGGCGAATCCGCCCACGCGCCAAGTTGTCGCCGTCACGTCGCTGACGTGGGTCATGGTCATTTGTACCAGGGGGCCCAACTCAAAAGTGCCCTGGTTCCATCCATAGCGCGCCATAAGACTCATGGTCGTTTCATTTGTTGAATTGGGTGCATCCGATTTCGTATTTCCAAAAATTAAATTCAAACCTACAAAGTTTTTACGAGTTGCGGGGCCACTGTCGTCACCCAATTGATCTTCCGAAATCAGATCATAGACAGCACCGGGAGC
The DNA here is from genome assembly GCF_013752535.1 of Bdellovibrio sp. KM01. NCBI lineage: Bacteria > Pseudomonadati > Bdellovibrionota > Bdellovibrionia > Bdellovibrionales > Pseudobdellovibrionaceae > Bdellovibrio > Bdellovibrio sp. KM01. The sequence goes on along the minus strand of NZ_CP058348.1, from coordinate 2,448,568 downwards.
CAGGGGAGAAGTGCTTTCAATAATGGCCGTGTTGCCTTTTACTTTGCGCACTTTAATTTTTTGCGCGTATGCGGAAGCCGAGCCCAGGGTCATCATGGTGATAATCAAAAGAAGGTGTCTCATGTTGGTCCTTTATTTTTGGCGTCTGCCTATTTTCGAAGTGATCCATAACACTGTCAACGGGAACTTGTCTCACTCTGGGAATGTTCGTTTGTATCGAGTAAAGTTTGTCCAGACCTAGACCGAAAAGTTCAGGGGGAATGAAAGGGGAATCGCATGTCTGCAAAGTGGGGCAATATACCGTCGTGGGCTTACGATTCGGCCAAAGCACTCATGCAAACTCTGAAAATCGTCGACCCTGAAACCTATGCGCACTGTTGCCGTGTTGGCGAAATGTCGCGCAAACTGGCTCGCGATGCGGGTCTTAATGAATACGAACAAAAGCTTGCTGAATTTGCCGGTCTCTTTCATGACATCGGTAAGATGGGTGTTTCTCAAAGCATTATTGCCAAGCCAGGTAAGCTGGATCCACAAGAACAAGCGATTATGCGTTCTCATCCGGTGATGAGTGAAGATATTGTGCAGCCGTTGGCCTCGCATAAATTCTTTGGAACTATTTTGCCTGCGATCCGTGGGCACCATGAGCGAGTTGATGGCACGGGATATCCTGATAAAATTGCCGGTGATAAAATTGATATTTTAGCCCGAGTTATTTTGGTGGTGGATACCTACGATGCGATGTCGCAAACGCGGGCTTATCGAAAAGGTTTGCCGGATGAAGTGGTGTACGAAGAGCTGGTGCGCTGTTCAGGGACACAATTTGACTCACAGTTGGTAAAGATCTTTTTACAAGCGCATCCTCATTGGGCAGATCAACAAAATGACCAGGAAACAGAACATCTGCTAATTAAAAAAATCGCTTAAAGGTACGGACACACTTTCTCCAAAACAGTCGCGAATCAGGTGTGGATTCTAGATAAAAAAATACCTCCAGCAGAAGTGCGGAGGTATTTTTTTTGCCGGATTTAGGCGAGAACTATTTCTGTCTGTTGGTGCTTTCAAAGATTTTGTCAGCGGATTTCGCAACGAAACCTTGATAGTATTTGCCGTTATCCATTTTATAACGTTTCGCAAATTCATAATAGCAGCCAGGAATATTATGGGTGCCATCGCTGAATTTCACCGGGATTTCAGAAGCCATCGTCGAAGACTGCTCAAGATAATCCGCCGGAGTTCCTTTTACCAGGCCGCCTGATTTATTCAACACAATGCCTTTGCCTTGCAAGAATTCATTCAGGTGATTGATGTCCTGGAATTTTTTAAGTTTGTTGATGATCACAGTGAAGTGATTGGGGCGGAATCCATAAGCGGCAACCCAAGAAGCGTATTCAGATTCTTTGGCAAGTTCTGAGTACAATGCCCAAGACATATCCCAGGGACGACCACACATCGAGAAATCTTCGCTATCGATCACGCTTTGCGGGATAGAATCAGCAAGCTTCGTCAAAGTCTCGCGCACAAACGGAGAAACTTTTTCCAGCTCAAGTTCAGAGATAAAGATCTTTGGCATGTCTTCATTAGGATGTTCATAGTGACGTGCGAACAATTTTTTTTCGGTGAAGATATACGGTTCACCTTTTTGTTCGTAACCAAATTTTTTAAATTGTTTCGCCAAAGATTCGATGCCCAGGCGTGGATGATTAAAAGTACGAAGGGCAATGTGGTCGTTAAGGACAGTTTCACCCTCAGCCACGAACAAGTCATGGATGTGTTTTGCTGCTGGATTCAGTTTGCAATAATCTACCCACATTTTTTCTAGTAAAGTTTCAAGGGTCATGTTGTCTCCCGTTTAGAAATCAAGGATACTTCTGTTGGGAAAACGGAGCAATGCTTTAAGCGTTAATGTCGGAGCGTATAATGGCAATGAGTACACTTCCTGAGATCCAACAAATTGAATCCCGCATTGAATCTATGGGTTCGGCCATGCGTTCAGAAGTTCTCGAATACAGCCAGGATGGAGACCTGCGGCTGCCAATTTATAAAGTTTCGTTTGGCACCATAGACCCCCAAGCTCCGGTTTTAGGAATCGTTGGGGGAGTGCATGGTCTTGAACGTATCGGGGCGCAGGTCACAGTTTCTCTTTTAAATTCATTTGCAGAATTGGTGCGGTGGGACCGTCAAATGCAACGCACTTTGCAAGATGTGCGGGTGTTTTTCATCCCCACAGTAAATCCCATTGGAATATTAAGGAAAACGCGCAGCAATCCGCGTGGCGTGGATTTGATGCGAAACGCTCCGATCGAGGCCGACAAACCGGCACGCTGGCTGGGTGGGCATCGCTATTCTCCGAAATTTCCTTGGTACCGCGGTAAAGAAAATGAACCGATGGAAGTCGAGGCGCAAGGCCTTATCCGCGGAGTTGAGCAGGAAATCAAAGACAGTCAGCTTGCCATCACTTTGGATTGTCATTCGGGTTTTGGTTTACAGGATCGCCTGTGGTTTCCCTATGCTCGCACCCAGGATCCATTCCCGGAATTGGGGCTGGCGCATTCTTTTAAAAATCTTTTGGATCAGACGTATCCGCATCACTTTTATAAATTTGAACCCCAGGCGGGGACTTACACGACACATGGAGATCTGTGGGATTATCTGTACCTGCAACATCAAGGTGTCCAACGTGGTAAGCAGTATCTGCCTTTGTGTTTGGAAATGGGTTCATGGATGTGGGTTAAAAAGCATCCGTCACAACTTTTTAGAGCCGATGGGCCTTTCAATCCTTTGATTGGACATCGTCATCAGCGCACTTTGCGCCGGCATAATACTTTGTTGGAGCTGATGATTCGTGCCATCGCGAATCCTAATGCTTGGGCCACATTGACGGCGGAGCAACTTGATCAGCATCGGATGCAGGCTCGGGATCTGTGGTATGCAGGCGCAAAAAAGCGGTAAGTCAGCTGCTTTTTTTTGCTGCATAGGGTCATTGCTGTCGGATGGTAGGCCCAAAAAGCGTGCTGGAGCACTTGCTCTAATTTAGCACCCGAAGTTCACAGAAAGATTTTCAGCGATGCTATCAAAGCTCATATAATTGACTTGAGACACCTCGGAAACAGGGTGTCGTTGACTCCCCATCCTGAATATTATCTTCTACCAACTGGACTTTTATCCAGAGGGAAACGTGAGGGGAACCACTTACCTGTTGGCTCTAATTCTGAGCTTATTTGCAGGTTCCATAACCATGGCCGCCGATTCCAGCCTAAAATTGAAGAAGGCTGAAGGGATCAGTACGCTTAAGAATCCTGAAAAAACATCAGATGATTCCAAGCCAGCGCACGTCTATGGCCAAATTCGTTTAGAGGGAATGCAGTATCTCACTCCGGTTCCCGATGCTCCCAGATTAACTTACAGCCAGCTTTTGTCCGCGCGTCTTTCTATTTTGAAAGAGGCAAGCTGGATTGATGCCGCAACGGATGTGTCTGCGGGGACATTCTTTTCTCGCGGTCAAACTCATCTGATCGTTCACGAAGCCTATGTGGCCTCCAAAGGTGAGACCTTCAAAGTTTTCGCCGGTCGTAAGAAAAAGGACTGGAGTGATATCGATCATCGTTGGAATTTGGGATTGTGGCAGCCGTATCTGACGATCGATGCTCTTCGTCCCGAAGAGGAAGGCTTGACTGGCGTCTTTTTTGATTACAACAAAAAGGACTGGGAAGTGATGTTGATGGTCACTCCTATGTTTATCCCCAGCATGGGCCCCGATGTTCGTGAAGAAGGTGGCGGCCTGGTTGCCGACAGTCGCTGGTACCGTGCTCCTTCGCGCGATTACATCATGAATGCGCGAATCAATACGATTTCCTATAAGCTCGATATTCCAGAACAAGCCAAGCTTGTGAATAACGGCGGCGCTTCGTTGATGACTCGCCTGGGGGATAAATCCAAAGGTACTTGGATGGTGGTGAGTGCGGGGTACTTGCCGGTGAATGATTTGATTTTAAAACGTCAGGCATTCAAGCAAACTTCTGAAGACAAAGTCGACGTCACCGTGCAGCCGGCAGTGACGTATCACCAAATCCAGTCAGCGGATTTGGGTTATACTTTTAAATCTATCAAGACAACTCTTTCGTACTTGCAGGATACTCCTGAAAAAACTCTTCCCAATGAAGAGTGGGTGATTCAAAACTTGCAGCCGTTGCAGGCATACTCTGCGGCTTTGGATTTCGCTTTGCAGGATATTTTAACCAAAACCATCGCGGTCCAAGTGGCCTATTTGAAGGTTGTTGGCGGTGGTATTCAAGACGTGACTTCGACTGGAACTCCGGATGATTTCACTCTTTATGAATCTCGTTTGAAATTTACCAACAGTGTGATGCTTCGTTTGGAAGGCCAGCTTGCGACGGTTTATAATCGTCCGTTGGTGACTCGCGTGAAGTATCTTTACGACTATGATCAACGTGGATCTCTGTTGAATACAGAATTCCAATATTACCCCAATCAGAAATGGGCCGTGGTGATGGGTGGTGACGTTCTGGGCGTTCAGGATGAAAACTACAAAACTTCGAGTTTCCTGAACCAATTCCGCGCCAACGACCGTTTCTATGGAGGCATGACTTATGTTTTCTAAGAACTCTCTGATTGCTGTTTTGATGGCAGTGATGACGGCCGTCGTGTCAGGTTGTGATTCCAATATTGGCGAAAAACCTCCTGAAACAAAAGCCCACGAATACGCAGGGGCTGCCTGTTTGTCTAACACCAGCTCCGTGATGCGTGAATTTATCGAAGGTAACGCCAAAGAGGCAGACTTGAATGCCTTGTGGGGTTGTCTAGGGGGAGCGGTCCAAAGCTTCCAGCGATATGTGCGAGGCAGTGATAAATCCCGCTATTCTTCTCAAGAACTGGCGACGTTCTTTGAGAAAAATTATCTCGACCAAACCAAAGGTGCGAAAATCAGTCCGGAACTTCAGCGCGAGTTCATGAAGCTGAAGCAGTTGTTCTTGGGTGGTGATGTTAATTATCTGACGCAAAAAGAACTGACGAGTATTCAGGAAGTTTTCGGCATGCTTAACGGTATCACCGTGCGCATGAATCCTTACATGAAGATCGTGGTTTTGAAATGGTCCGTGTCCGACACGAACCAAGTTCAGAAGGACATGCTTTTCTTTGAAGAGGCGAATAAAGAGCTGCAAAACTCTGCCAAGGTTTTGGCGACTCATATCGAAAAAAATGGTCAAGCCTACAATCTTTCTGACTTTGTGACGTTCTTGCAGGAACTTTCAGACACCTTGGGTGATGAATGGTCTGCCGTGGAAACGGTGCGCACTTACATGCCGGTGGTTAAGAAAGTTAAAAAGGCTTTGGCGGGTGGTAATGAAAATGCCATTGCTCCAAATGAATGGCGCCGTTTCAGTATGTTGGGCGCCCGTGGGTATGTTCAATACCTGCGGTATTACTATTTCATAGAACAAGTTCCTGAAACCGATACTGGTTACCGCCTGACTTATTTGGCGCGCACGATGGAAGACGTTCTTTCTGTTTTCCAGGATCTGGTTGCTGAAAAGCCTGAGGGCGTGGTTTCCCGTGAGGAAGTAAATGATCTGCTTTTGACGTTTTCGAAAGTATGGCCGGCGTTTAAAATATCTCCGAAAATGATTTTGGAATCCATGAAGGTCAAGCAATTGGTCTTCGGTGGCAGTGTTGATTCCTTTACGACAAACGATTTCAAAACCGCACGCATGAAGGTCAATCGCCTGAAAGCGATCGTGGAAAGATTCCTGCCGTTCTATCCAATTTACAGCCGCGACTGGGATCCGCAGATGTATTCCTACCAGGAATCTCAAAAGCTGTTCCAGGATGCACAGGCAGTACTTGAACAGTCGGGGGTGGAGCTTGGTGGTTTGGTTGAAGGTCCTTACGACCTGAAAGACTTGATCGCTTTGTTGCGTGAGTTTGAAACTTTGTATCCGCATAAAGACAAAGATCCTAAGGGCGGCAAAGAAGATCAAAAATATGTCCCAATCAGCGAAGAGCTGAATAAGCTTCTGCCGTTAGTGGTGGATGCGAAAAACATGGTTTTCGGTGGTAATGACTCTTCATTGTCTAAGAAAATCTGGAGTCCGCTATTGGGCATGGGCGCTCGTGTTTATACCAGCGTTTTGTATCATCACTATTTTGTGTCTGAAAAACCGATGGAAAAGTCGGAGACTTTATGGTCTATTTCCACGTTTTCAAATCAAAGTTTGAATTTGCTGCGCGATATTCTGGTTAAAAAATCCGTTCATCAAGTCAGCATGAGTGAAATCATGCAGATTGTGAACCGCTTGAATGACTTGAAGTACCTGCCGGAAAAAACCAATTTGAAATCTTTGAGGACGATTTTGGGTCTGGCGGTGAATAACTTTTTGGTTGCTCCTGAAGACCGCTTGGGTGGCTATGTTCCGAATGCCATCACTATGCATTCTGTCGAATTGTTGCGTGAAGAATTGCAGATTTGGATTGATACCGAAATTTTCTTTGCCCAACTGACTCGCAAGTTCCCAGCGAATCAGGGTCTTCGTCCACGTGATTTAGCGGACGCTATTGAAAAAGGCCGCAGCAGCCCGAACAGTTCGGCCGCTCTGCGCACAGCTTTGCGCGAACTGGGACCGGTGGTGCAAACGCCTTCTCCTTTAACGGTGGATGCGCAAGGCCGCATGTACATCTCTCGGGAATTGCAACAGGTGTACAATCAGCAGTCTTTGACTCAATTGAATCTGAACCGTGGCCTGGCTCGGATCATGATTCGTTCTTTTGCAGGTGATTTGGGTCGTATCAAATCCAACGCAGGTGTAACAGTCGAAGAAGTGAACGCTGTCTTTAAAACTGTAAAGCCATTTTTTGTCGATTTAGGACTGCTTGAGCCCGAGAACGATACGTTTGGGGATGCACGTTTCCGTGATGCCAATATCTTCATGCCACACTCGGACGGAAATAAAACTGCTTCCTTTGTGGAGTTGACAGATTTAGTCGGCATGTTGTGGTCGGGTGTTAGCATCAACACGATGCTGACCGAAGCACTGCCGAAAGACTGTTTGTTTGAGCAAATGGTTAAAAGCAAAAAAACTGGTATCGAGAAACTGGAAAAGATGGTGAAGGTGGATTGTGCCGCTAACGCCTATCGTTTCTTGTTGATGGATAAGATGACGGCGACGCCGGTCTTCCGCCGATACCTGCAAGGTGCAGATCGTGATGAGACCTTGGAGTTTATCAATAATATTTTTAAATCTTCAGGCTACGTGCCTAACAAATCGCGCACGACCAAGCTTACAGACTTGGGCCAGGTTCCTCACGCTATTCAATACGTAGAAATGATCTTCACGCGTTTTGATGAAAACAGCGACGGAGTTTTGACGAAGTATGAAGCTTTGAAAGCTTACGATCTGTTTGCAGACTTGTTGAAGCAATACGCTGGCGATCAGGTCGCACCGAAGGACTTGGATTCTGTGTTCATGTTCTTGCTTCGTTATGGAAAAGCACCGACGACGTTGAAAGAAAAAGCGACGTGGTTCCTGCGTTGGAAGGGCAAACCTGAAAACTGGAACGTGGCTGCGGATCGCAGTCAGTTGGCGCGAATTTTGGGTTACATCGCCGATATGAGTAGCAAGGCTACTGCTGATGCTATTCCTGAGGTTCCGGAATCGGATCTTAATTCATACTAGTTCATGTTTTGACCCGCGCGACTCACCTGAATCAGTCCGCTGGCTTCCTGCAGCTGCGTCGACACGCCATCCATGGCTCACCGTCGCCGCCTGCGGCGGTTCGCGCATCGTGCGCCGACGGAGGTCGACTTCGTGCAGGCATCCATCGGCCTGCTTCAGGCCAGTCGCGCTGGCGCTCCTGACTTGTCTTTCTTAATATTCGGATCGGGGATCGGGATCGGGATCGGGGATCGGGGATCGGGGAGCATCAAAGTTTTTTGGTGTTCTGGGGGCTAAATAACGCAATCAGTTACCGAAGCGGAGGTGAACTGTTGGTAGCGCGCTTCCTTGACATGGAAGAGGTCTTTGTTGACGCGAGCAGCAACCGCTGCGGGTGTCAGTCGGAATTAATTTACGATTTTGTTCGTGCTGATGGCAGCACCCGTGACTGTCGCTTGGTTTACGATCACACCGGTGTAGATTCCCGGGGCTTGTTGGGCTGCGGGGTAGCTGCTTGTCAGGTCGCCGCTGCTGTTGGTGTCTACGTCGGCTGTGGTTGCAGCATAGGGAGTGTATCTCCAGATCAATACTCTGGTTTTGTTACTGCTGCCGGTGTTGTTGTGGATGTCGATGACGAAGTCCAAAGCCAGTGGGGCATACATGTTGGTGATGGAGCTCGCTACTGTGACCCAGTTGCCGTTCACGCCGATTTGGCAGGAGACGTTCACGCCGTTGCGGCTGAATTTTACGGCGATGCCGCTGGATTCGGTGACATTCAGATCATTTGAGTTGAAAACGATTGTTGCTGTTGAGTTTGTGCTGCTGCCATCAAGGGCCGCTTTAAATTTGATGGAGTTGTTCGTTAAAACTCCCGCTAGCGGGGAAACGAAACGGACTTTGCCGATGCCGGAAATTTCGTCGCTTGTAGCAGTCGTTAGTGTCCCGCCGATTTGAGTGTAGGAATCAATGCCAGTCACCTCTGTGCTAGTGCCGCCACATGCGCCCAGCAAAAGAGTAGCACCGACCAACGAGAAAACCGCTGCGCCTGATAACAGAGCAGAAGAAAGAATCGCAATTTTACGGGAAATTCTTAGAATGAATTTTTCCACATCATTGATTCCACTGGTAATGGAAGCTTCTCGTTGTACTTAGCAGAAGGCTTCACGTTGTATGGCGTGAGAATTTCACCTTTTACTTCAAAGTAGATCAGCTGCCCAACGGGCATTCCAGTGTAAACTCTGACGGGTTGTTTTACGGAGATTTCCAGGGTCCAGAAGTTACAGAAACCCACGTCGCCTTTGCCGGCAGTTGCGTGGATGTCGATACCAAGACGACCAACACTGGATTTACCTTCAAGGAATGGGACGTGTTTCAAAGTCTCAGTGTATTCCTGAGTAACGCCCAAATACAAAGTATCCGGCATGAGAACAAAGCCCTCATCCGGAATCTCGAAAGTACGAATCTTGTTATGCTTCTTAGCGTCCAGCACTTCGTTTTCATAGACTGCAAGAGTTTTACCCAAGTGAACATCGTAAGAGTTCGTGCCTAGGCATTCTCTGCGGAAGGGCTCAACTTTAATTGCGCCAGCTTCCATGAATTCGAGAATCTGCTGATCCGTAAGAATCATTACTTAGTTTCTCTGTGAACCGTGTGACGTTTCAAATTTGGATTGTATTTTTTCTTTTCAAGACGGCTTGGAGTCTTAGTTTTGTTTTTCGTTGTTGTGTAACGAGAAACTGGTTTGCCTTCACCGCGAGCTTCAGTGCACTCAAGAGTGATGATGATTCTTCCTGATTTTTTAGCCATTTTCGTACCTCTTAAAACTTATATGTATTGCCTCGCGCATAATGCGAAAAATGACAATACCTTTTCAAAGGGGCTCAAGGTATCAAAGGAAAACGGAAACTTCAACAGCCAATTTCACGTCTTACGAGGGAAATCATGAAGTCTATGAACCTTTTTTTGGTAGCCGCTCTTGTTTCTGCCTGCGCCCATGCTCAAACGGCGGGCATCTTCAGAGGGAACGACCTGCAAGCGACGACCTTATCTGAGTCCCTTTCTAAAGTCACTCCGGGCTCGATTGTGCTGGTTGGGGAGAACCACGGATTACCAGAGCACCAGCGTCAACAGGTCGAAATCATGCGTCAGCTGCGGAACTCCGGGCATGTCGTGGCCGTGGGATTGGAATTTTTTACATACACCGATCAGAATCACGTGAATGCCTACCGCGCGGGGCGCCTGGCAGAGACGGATTTTTTAAATGCGATTCAGTGGAAACAACCCTCTTACGAGTTCTACCGTGACCAGGCACAGTTCCCGAATCTTCAAGAAGGTGCAAAGACTTTGGCGTTGAATGCACCTCGTGGGTTGACGGGGAAAGTGGCGAAGACAGGTTTAAACTCCCTGTCCGCGGAAGAAAAAACTCTGCTGCCACCACAATTCGCACTCGGCCGTGATTCCTATAAAAAGAGATTCCTGGAGCAAATGCCTCATCTGCCAAATCCGGAAGCGGGCGAACGCTACTTTGCGGCGCAGTCTATTTGGGATGATACAATGGCGTGGCAGGCGACGGATTATATTGCCGCTCACTCAAATCAAGTGTTGGTGATTGTTGTCGGAGAATTCCACACCCGCTTTGGGGGAGGGTTGCCCGATCGAATTCTGGCTCGTTCCCCGGGGACTCCTGTGGTTACGTTTTCTCAGATAAATACCTTGGACCTTAGTGATTCAGACATCCAGAACGAGGTGAATCCTCATACAGATTATGGAGTCCGCGCGAATTATCTGTGGCTTGCGCCAGCGAAAAGTCCAGCCCCCAAGACTGCACACTGAAATCCGTTGTTAATTGTACGGAGTTTTCTAAAATAAGGGGAACCGTTTTAAGGAGTCCTATGTTCCCCCTCGAAACACGCATCTTAGTTATTGATGATATGCCCTCTATCAGAGACCTGGTGAAAAACACACTCAAGGCTATGGGCTTTAAAAACATTCAAGAAGCGGGCGACGGCGAAGAGGGTTTGAAAGTCCTTATGCAGTCGAATAATCCTGGCTCCAGCATTCAGTTGGTTATTTCCGATTGGAATATGCCGAAAATGAAGGGCTTGGATTTGCTAAAGCACGTACGTGCGACAGCCGAGTGGCAGAATCTGCCATTCGTTCTATTAACATCAGAGTCAGAGCGTGATC